>NZ_JADJAT010000021.1:0-100567 GCF_016704105.1 Candidatus Amarobacter glycogenicus
ACGATGAACAGCGCCGACCGCAGTATCGCGATCCTCGACGTCGCGATTCGGAGACGGTTCGCATTCATTCGCCTCTGGCCACAAAGGAAGGTGGTGGAAGCGCTAAGTGCCCCTGTCATGCTCGAAGCATTCGACCGGCTCTCGGCTATCTTCTTGGATTGGGCGACCGACGAGGCCTTCGCCCTTCTTCCCGGTCATTCTTACTTCCTAGACAGCGAATCAAGGACGGCTCCAGCCACGTTGAAACAGAACCTGGTGCCGCTGTTGGAGGAGTATCTCGCACAGGGCTATCTCCCCGGATTCGCCGAATCGATTAGGGCCTACATCCAGTGGGTCGAGAGCCTCTGACGGATGGCGACGTTCCCCGAAACCCAACGCACTCTGCGGCGCCGGGACCAGCTCGCGCCGGTGTTCGAGGCGACCGATACAAGCGTCAGAACGTGGTCCCCCGCGAGAATGATCCGCGGAGTGCAACCTCGCGACTCAGAGGGAGTGGCCGCGCGGCTCGGTGAGCAATTCCTCAATCTGAATCGCCATTCGTTGTCATTGCTTGGAGCGGAAGCACGGCTCAGCCACTCTGGAAGAGCGGTAGAGATCAACGTACAGACTTCGAGCTCCATCGGTGCAATTCCCCTCGTCTCCCCCGTGACTGGCAGACCGGAACTCGGGCTGGTAGTTCGGCCAAGGTTTCGCTGGGGGGGCTTAGGCAAAGTCCTCGCTGAGTCAGGAATGCAGACGGTGCCGAAGCTGCTGTCGCTCCCGCCTCTTCCGTACTCAGACCGTCAGGTGCCACCGTGGGTACTGTCCACCGTCGTCCTGGACCGTCTCAGCGCGTTGCTAGAGTCGACCTCTCGGCGATTCGAGAGTGTCGAAGGGGACCTGCAAGCACCGAGAGGGAACGTTGATTGGCAACGATGGGCGACCAGGAACGTGCCGAGCGCCCGCGCGACGGCGATACCCTGCCGGTACCCGGAGCTCCGGGTGGACGCCGAAATGATGGGGTTTGTTCATCATGTACTGCGCCTTCAGCGAGCCTCGCTCGAGGAACAGAAGGCGTCCGCTGAAATCGCTAGCGCACTGCTGGGTGTTTGCGAATTACTGATCCACAGAGTCGAGAAGTGGTCGCCGCGGGCCGTCGCCTCGCCGTTGTCAGCTCGTGGATGCGAAGGCCTCTGGTCTCCGCAAGAACTTCGGGATGGCCTGACGGCTGGGCTTTGGACAATCGATCAACGGGGCTCGCCGGCACCTCGGATTGGCCGGGTTGCCATGGCGCTTGGATATGGAGCTTGTGTTCGAGAACTGGCTGTCGTCCTCGATGGCGGGATGGGCGCCCCGCCACGGCTTCAGCGTTCGTTCGGGTCGGCGCCTCCAGACGACGACCCCGTTGTTTTGGGATCCCCCCGTATTCTGGTTCGCAGAAGTCGCTGGTTCCTGACCTGCTCCTCGAACGCGGTGACATGGTGTTAGTGGTGGATGCGAAGTACAAGAGCCACTGGGATGAGATCGAGCGTGCCGAACGCTGGACGTCGGTCGATGAAGATCTCCGAGACGCCCACCGAGAAGACCTGTTGCAGGTTCTCGCCTACACCACCGCCCAGACGGCCGCCCCCGGGGTGGGGGGGGGCCGAGGTCCCCCTGTCCGCGCTGATGATGCGGGAGCGACCCCCGCCGTCGGCTGGTAGATCGGGGAGACTCGCCGCGGGTTCTCGGCGGCCGGGGCGGCGCCCCGCCGCGCCGTTCCATTCACGGCGAAGAGGATGACATGCACCGGCTCTTCGGATCGCCTGCTGGTCGGAGTGTTCGCGCCACCGCCCCCTTCCACCTCCGCCCCCACCCCCCGCACCCTCCCCCCAAATGCCCGCCGCCCGCTCGCTCGCTACCGTCCCCTCCCCGCTCATCGCCCGCTGCTCGCTCCTCACGACACGTCACCTGCAGCCCACTACTTCGACCCGCTCAAGTAGTACCACAAGTAGTTACGTATCCGAATCTGCCTCGACCACTTCCAACCACTTCCAGCACCCCAGGAAAAACGCCGCCCGCGCAGGTACACGCCAAAGGACCTCCCCCTCGCCCAGCCATGGGAGAGGGGGTCGGGGGGTGAGGGACCACCGCGTCATGCGGACCGATGCAGTCACGTCACGCGATCCAATGCAGAATCGATGCAGATCCACGCAGAATCGACGTGTTTTCGTTTTTCGCCCGCGTCTCGCCTTTCACCTCCCCCTCGCCCGGCATGGGAGAGGGGGTCGGGGGGTGAGGGACTATCCCCCCGCCAGCTTCGCCTTGTGCCCCATCGCCACCAGCTTCGGCACCAGCTTCTCGCGCTGGTCGCCCTGCAACACGAGCACGCGGCCCTCGCGGCTGCCGCCGGTCGCGCAGAACTGTTTCAACTGCTTCAACAGCGCGTCCAGCTCCGGCTCGCTCCCCGGGAGGCCCGTCACCGTCGTCGCCGTCTTGCCGCCCCGGCCCTTCTTGTCCCGCTGCACCCGGACGATCCCGTCGTCCGGAGGGGCCTTTGGCCGTTGGCCGTTAGCCGCGGGGGGCGCGGGCGGGAGCTTGCGGTTGGTGAGGCCGGCCGGAGGCATCGTGACCCCCCCGCTCCCAGGCTTGGGAGAGGGGGACGGGGGGTGAGGGACGCGCCCGCCATCGGTCGAATACACCAGCCGCGAGTTGGCCTTGCGTTCGTCAGTCATTGGTCGTCGGCGCTCCCCTCGCCCGGGCATGGGAGAGGGGGAAGGGCGTGGGGGCTCACTTCGGCCGCACACCGACCTTCGTGCCGAGTTCGTGGAGGATGCGGCGGTACTCCCCGACGGTGTGCATGGGCAGGTGGTTCTCGCGCAGCTGGCGGGCGATATCGGAACGGTTCGGGTTGTACCCCCGTTCTTCCAGCGTTGCCAGGGCTTTGCCCGCGATGGCGAAGTACTCTTCGATGCCGCGCGTGGCAGTGCTCATGCGGTCGACCACGCGGGCGCGGTCGGCTTCGACGTTGGCCGCTTCGCCACCGCCGAGGTGCGCGAGGAAGTCTTCGAACTGCTCGTCGCTCATGCTCGCGGCGGCATCGCCCAGGCGTTCGCGGAAGCGATCGACCCGTTCGGCGCGGGCAGCCCCGCCGGGCATCAGGCGCACCGAACCGTGAAGGCCGGCCTCGTAGCCAAGGGCGCGTTCGCTCTGGTAACGAAGCCGCTCAAGGGCGGTGTTCAACTCCGAGACATGGGCGACGTAGGCGTCGTAGGGCGAAGCCAGTTTGTAGAGGAGCGTTGCGATTCCCATGGCGGGACCTCCGTGCTAACGGTCGTTGCTGCCCCGGAGGAAGTCCTCGACATCGCGCAGGATGTCGTCGGCGGAAGGCAGGTCTCCGCCGGATTCGGCTTCCGGTTCGCGGTCTTCGCCGTAGTGCTCTTCCAGCGTACGGACGTACTCGCCGATCTGGGTGTCGCCGCGCGAAGCTTCCTCGACACGGCTGGTGAAGCGCTCGATCTCGTCCTCGAAGTCCCCTTCCGGTGGGGCGATGCCGATGACCGGCTGGAGGGCCCGAAGGAGGGCGAGCGTAGCGGCGGGGTTCTCTTCGACGTTGAGGTAGTGGGGCACGCCGGCCGCGAGGCTGATGAGCCCGGCCCCGCGCCGCCGCAGCGAATCGTGCAGCACCCCGAGGATGCCCGTGGGGCCCTGGTAGAGGGAACGGCCCAGGCCGTACTTCGCCGAAAGGCGCGGGTCGGCCGATGAGCCGGTCACCGGGATGGGCCGTGTGTGGGGAGTTGCCGCCGGGCGCGCCACCAGCGTGCAGACGAGCGAAGGTTCGAACGTCGCGACCACGTCCGAGAGACGCTCGGAGAAGGTCCGCCAGCGCAGGTTCGGCTCCACGCCGCGGACGATCACGAGGTCGTGGTCGTTGTCCGGTAGCCGGGCGGCGAAGCCCTCGTTGTCGGGCCAATCGAGCGCCCGCACGCCATCCTCGTCGATGCGGACGTGGGGGCGCGTGTCGGTGAAGACGTAGTAGTCCTCGGGGTCGACGGTGAGGAAGCGCTCGGCGTCGAAGGCTTCGATGAGGTGGCTCGCGACATCGGTCGTGACGGTGCCGGTATCGCTCCAACCGGTGAAGGCCATGATCACCACGGGGGAACGAAGCCCGCTGACTTCGCTAACGGTAAATCCATCCACGCAAGCCATTGTACGCCGGGGCGAGGGTTAGGGGGTTAGGGCAGGGGGATCCGCCGACCAGCCGTCAGCGGTCGGTTCAGAGGCGGAGACGATCCGATGCGGCCCGCAACTGCCGGAGCAAGTCCTCCCCCATCCGGCGGCCGTCCGGGAACTCATCGTTGCGGTCCCAACGCCAGGCGGCGACCATGGCGAGCTTCAGGAGTCGGCACTGGTCGACCAGCTCGGTATCCAGATTCGGATAGTGTGCGACGACCGCGTCGGGCGCGTGGGCGACGTCGAATTCGACAGGGCCGCGGCATGCGGTCTGGAGGTCGATGAACAGCGGGCCGTCCCTGGTGTTGAGCAGGTTGCCCGGGTGCGGTTCGCCGTGGAGGAGCTGCTCCTTCGACCCGCGCTGGACGACAGCGGTCCGCAGGGTTCGCAGTGCGTTCGCCAGCAGCTCCCGGTCGGCGGCCCTGAGCTCCGGAGTCAGAACAGGGTCTCCGACCAGCGACTGAGCTTCCGCGACACGATCCGTGAAGTGCGGCGTTGGGAGAGTCATCTTGCGTAGGCCTGCGTGCAGCCGATGAAGCGCCTGTGCGAAATCAGGCGGGGAGGTTTCGGGCGAAACGGGCTCGTAGTAAGTCCAGAAGGTGATGGCGAATCCATCCCGCTCGTACGTGCGCGGCGCTACACGAGGGTCCGGCTCACCGCATGGGGCGCCGGACGCGGCGAGCCGGCGGGAGACCTCGAGTTCAAACCCAAAGTCGGCTCCGTGAGTCCTGGCAGGGCCTACCCGTGCCAGCACGTCGCAGGGCAAGAAACGGACCGCGATCCGGTTCGAGTTGTGCAGCAAGAGCGCGTCTTCGGCGCGAAGGCCGAGCGCGGATGCGACCGATTTGGCGGCTTCCACCGCCGCCTGGGATTGAGACGGGTCCATCGTCGCCCTTTCCAGAGGTTCTCCGCACGGGTCGATTGTGCGACGACCAACGTCAGCTTGAAGGGTACTCGCGAAGCATGAGGCCAGGCACTCGTTCGAACTCTGACCGGTTGAGTGTCAGGACTTCGTGCCCGTTCGCGAGTGCCGTGGCGGCGATCATGAGGTCGCGTTCGCCGATACGCTGTCCGGCCTGACGTAGGGCGGCGGCAGTCCGCCCGTATGCAACGGCCTCGTCAAGGCCAAACGCGACGATGGTCGCCTCGCGGACGAGGACCTCGACGAACGCTTCGCGGTTCCGCCGATGGGCGGCGTCGGAGAGTTCTACACCCATACGAAGTTCGGCGATCGTGATTGAACTAACGAAGGGCTCGTCGGGTAGCTCGGCGGCAAGCCGAGGATCTTGGACAAGGCGTCGTTCGACATCGATCAGCCACGATGTGTCGATCAGGACGCCCATGCCGACCCCTGAGGCACCACGACGTTGCTCAGGGCGGCGACATCGGCTTCGAACTCGGAGTCGAGGGGAGCAAGCTTCGCGAGTTCATGCCAGAGCCGTGAACCGCTGGTCTCCTCCGGCCGGGCGACCGCAGTGACCTTCCCGAGGCGTTCGAACACTACGGTGTCACCCCGGTCGAGTGCCTCGACGACTTCGGGTGGCAGGCGGTCGACACTTATCCTGACGGTCATGCGCACATTGTAGCTTGTCGCGAGCGACGATCCGGCTATACCCCCGCGTAGCTGTGGAGGCCGCTTACCCAGAGGTTCACCGCAAAATAGGTGAACATGACGAGCGCCCACATGATCACGAGCCACCACATCGGGTCCGGGCGCCAGCCTCGCCGCACCTTCGCGGGGACGATGCGACGGATGCCCGGGGCCCCGGCCACCGAGCCGGAGCCGGCGCGAGCATGGAAGTACGCCGCGATGCTGAGCCACGTGACCAGCGCGCTGGTCTCCTTCGGGTCCCAGCCCCAGTAGCGTCCCCAGGCGCTGTTCGCCCACCACGCGCCGAGGGCGATGCCGAGGCCGAGCAACGGGAAGCCGGCCAGCACAGCCTTGTGGGCGAGGTCGCCGGCCGCTTCCGCGCTCGGGAGCGAGGCGAACCTGCGGTGCCCTTCGCCGCCCTGCGCGAGGTAGACCGCCGCACCGCAGAACGAGACGGTGAGGATCGCGTAGGAGAGCATCATCACGCTGACGTGGATGGTGAGGAGCGGCCCGTTCTGGAGCGCCGGGATGAGCGGCGTGATCTCAGACGGGAACATGGAGGCGATGCCGAGCATCGCGGCGACGATCGGGAGGCCGAGGAGGCCAAAGCGACGGTTGCCGATGTACGTCTCGAAGGCCAGGTAGGCAAGGGCTATGCCGAACGCGAAGGCAGCCGTGAACTCGTACAGGTTTGAAACGGGTGCATGTCCCGTGGCCGACCAGCGTGCTGCCACCTGTCCCCCGAGGAAGAGGACCGTGAAGGAGGAGAACGTGGTGGCGAGCCGCCCGATGCCCGCGTTCGGGACTCCGCTGGGCTGGGCGATGGTGAGGGTGCCGGCGGCCGTCTGGGCGCTCATCCGGCGCACAGCGAGCGACGCGCTGGCGACGTAGGCCACGTATAGCCCGGCGGCGATGAGCGAGGTGACCATACCGGTCCAGAAGAGGTAGATGCTGAGGTCGGCCATAGTCGCTTGTTCCGTGCGTCACAATGGTAGCGCGCGGGTGTCGGGAGCGCGCGCCGGCGAGGCTCCGGGTTTACCGCGTTCCACCCCGCCGGCAGCGCAGCAGCGGACTGGTCAGTCGACGACGGCGATGACCTCGACTTCGATCAGCAGGTCAGCGAAGGCCAGCGCCGTCACACCGACAAGGGTGCTGGCAGGCGGGTTCTCGGCGGGGAAATACTGCCC
The DNA here is from genome assembly GCF_016704105.1 of Candidatus Amarobacter glycogenicus. Lineage (NCBI taxonomy): Bacteria > Bacillati > Chloroflexota > Tepidiformia > Tepidiformales > Tepidiformaceae > Candidatus Amarobacter > Candidatus Amarobacter glycogenicus. The sequence goes on from NZ_JADJAT010000021.1 coordinate 6,970, forward strand.
CCGCACCTCCCGAATGACGGGCAGGGCTTCGGCGTTCAGGTTCACGATGTAGGTGTTCTGCTTCACCACATCGGAAAGAGTGGCTCCGGCGGCGGCGAGCGCGGCCTTCACGTTCTCGAAAACCTGGGTGGTCTGCGCGCGCAGGTCGCCAACGCCGACGACCTTGCCGTCCTTGTCCATCGCTATCTGTCCGGCGACATAGATGGTGCGGCCGCCGCTGGTGGAAACGACGTGGCTGTAGCCCCGTGGGGTGGAGAGGTTGGGAGAAACGGGATAGGTCTTCACCGGGCGATTCTAACCCGGAAGCTCCCGGGTCAGCCCTCCAGCAGTGCCAATGCCTCGCGGATGCTCGCCGCCGCTTCCCTCTCGTGTTTCGCCGCACGGCGCAACGCCATCGCCGCTGCTCGGCGGAGGCCGGGGTTGTTCACGTTGCCGTGCCCTCCCGATGGGAACGGGAAGAGGGTGATCAGTGGCGCCACTGCTTTGACCTGCTCGCGGCTGGCATCACGGGCGGCGGCAAGAGGCGCGGCGAGGTCCGGGATCGACTCGGCGAGATCCGCGAGAAACGCAGAACCGTCCATCCGGGCTGCCTGGAGCACGACGAGCGTGTAGGCGTTTCCGGCCCTGTCGACCTCCGTGTCGCCGTCAAACGCGTCGGCCCACGCCTCGATTGCGGCCGTACCGCGGGGCTGGCCGTCCTCCGGCCCGTCCTTGCCTTCGAAACAGTCCAGTGCTGTCTGCAGAGCTCCAGCAATCGTCTCCAACGGGTCAGATTCCACGGCTTCGACGGGCGCGAAGAGCTCGATTCTCCCGGTTGCTGCCGTTGGCCAGACATCCCAGAGCACGAAGGGGCCGAGCTCCGCCGTCAGGATGTCCTCCACCAGGAAGCCGCCGCGCGTTCGGTCGTAGCCGGCCACGATGCCGTGTTCGTGGAGGTGAAAGTCCCATCCGAGAAGCGGCCTGCCCGCATCGAGGTGAGAGATCCCCCACTCCACGGCGGCCGAGCGCAGGTCATCCCATGGGCTATCGGCCGGAAGTTCGAGGCCGAATCGTTCCCAGCGGTAACCCGTGCGTGCATACCGTTCGACCATCGCCCGCCAGTCCAGGTCCGCGGGCCCGGATGGAAGCACCGAAACCTGGCCGCGAGTCGCAAGGCAGGTGTGCCAGGCGTGTCCTGTGAGGCCCATGAGTGCATGCCGCGGCAGCGGTTGCCCGAGGTAGGTCAGGATGCCTTCCAGTGCGCCGGCGGCGCTCGTCCAGTTCTCGCCCAGGCGGAGGCCACGGATCTCATGCTTCACCATGCGAGTGTAGGTCAGATCCCGTATTGGATCGGAGGCGATGCGCATCCGGGTCGCTTCGCTACAGTTAGTGCACTACAACCCGGGAGCCGCACCGAATGTCCAACCAGATGGGAATCTTCGACGTCCTCTACAACTGCCGCGCCATGCGCCGGATCAAGCCAGACCCCGTGCCGGAAGAGACACTGGTCAAGCTGATCGATGCGGCGAACCAGGCCGCCTCTGGTTCGAACCAGCAAAACGGGCGCTGGATCGTCGTCCGGGATCGTGCTCAGAAGGAGAAGCTGGCGGAGATGAACCGCCGCGTTTTCGAGGCATACACCGGCCCATCCGGCGGCCGCGCAGGCTCGCTTCCCCACCAGTCCGAGGCCAAGCGCGCGCGGATGCTGGAAGCCGTGCGCTGGCAGGCTGAGCACTTCGCCGACATCCCGGCCATCGTGATCGCCTGCCTGCAGGTGGCGCTGCCACTTCGCGATTCGTTCGCGGCCGGGGCCGGGGCCGGTGGCTCCATCTGGCCCGGGGTCCAGAACCTGCTGCTCGCCGCGCGCGCTCTTGGACTGGCAGCGACTCCGACGACCTTCGCCATTGCCGACCGGGCCGAAGCCCGCGAAGTCCTGGCGCTGCCCGAAGCGATCGTGCCGTTCTGTGTGATCCCGGTGGGCTACCCGATGGGGAACTTCGGTCCAGTCACGCGCAAGCCGGTCAGCGAGATCATGCGCTGGGATCGCTGGTCGTAGGGGGCGTCGCTTCACCCACCCCCGATCTGCCTCTACTCTTGAAGGACTCCCACCACCGAACCAGCGGAGGCTCCTATGTCCGCACTCTCCCGCCTGGATCCCGAAGTAGCCGGGATCATCGAGCACGAACGAACGCGCCAGGTCGAGTCGCTCGAGATGATCGCGAGTGAAAACTACGCCAGCGCAGCCGTCCTCGAGGCAACCGGTTCGGTATTCACGAACAAATACGCCGAGGGTTACCCGGGCAAGCGCTACTACGCCGGCAACCAGTTCAGCGACGAACTCGAAAACCTGGCCATCGACCGCGCGAAGCGGCTCTTCCGCGTGGAACACGCGAACGTGCAGCCCACCAGCGGCGCCGAGGCCAATATGGCCGTCTACCAGGCCTTCGTGAACCCCGGCGACACCATCATGGGTATGGAGCTGAGCCAGGGCGGGCACCTCACCCACGGCTCGCCCGTCAACTTCAGCGGCCGCCTCTACCACTTCGTCCCCTACACCGTCGACCGCGAAAGCGAAACCATCGACATGGCCGTCGTCCGCCGCCTCGCGAACGAATCGCGGCCGAAGATCATCGTCGCCGGTGCGACGGCCTATCCCCGTGCGATCGATTTCGCGGCCTTTGGCGAGATTGCCCGCGAATCGGGCGCCTTGCTCATGGTCGACATGTCGCACATCGCCGGCCTCGTGGCGGGTGGCGTCCACATGTCGCCTGCCCCCTACGCCGATGTCGTGACCACCACCACCCACAAGACCCTTCGCGGTCCGCGCGGTGCACTCGCGCTTTCGAAGCTGGAACACGCGGACGCGCTCGACCGCGGCGTCTTTCCGGGCACCCAGGGTGGGCCGCATCTCCACAGCATCGCGGCCAAAGCGGTTGCCTTCGCGGAGGCCCTCAGGCCCGAATTCACGGTCTATGCGAAGCAGATTGTGGCCAACGCCAGCGCACTCGCCGAAGAACTTGTTTCCGGCGGCGTTCGCCTCGTCTCCGGCGGTTCGGATAACCACCTGCTCCTGGTCGACTGCAACTCGGTCGATATCAGTGGTCTCAAGGCCCAGAACGCGCTCCAGGGGGCAGGGATCATCACCAACCGCAACACCATTCCCTACGACCAGCGGTCGGCCTACATCACCAGCGGACTGCGCATGGGCACGCCCGCGCTCACTTCGCGGGGGATGAAGGAAGACGAGATGCGTCGCGTTGGCAAGTGGATCGTCCGCGTCCTGAAAGACCCGGATGGTGCCGGTGTGCGCGAGGCGGTCAACGCCGAAGTGGCGGAGTTTGCGCGGGCCTATCCCGTGCCGGGGATCACTGACGCGATCGCCGTCTGACTCACGGCCCGCCGCCAAAGCTGGGGGAAGCGCTCAGGCCGAGGGTTTGACCGCCCGGAACCGGAAGGCGCCCTTGCCTTCGCGGATTGCCACTTCGCTGAAACCCGCGCGCCGGAGGCGTTCTTCGAAAGTTGCGGGCGGCACGATGACCATCGTGTCGAAGAGGTGCGAGAACCGGAACTTCAAGTTCAGGGTGCTATCGGAGCCGGCGAACGTGCCGCCCGGCCGGAGGACCCGGAACGTCTCCGCCAGGAGGCGATCCTGTAGTTCTGGCGAAGGCACGTGGTGCAGCATGGTCATCGAGACTGCGCCGCTGAACGAGGCGTCGGCGAAGGGCATTTCGGTGGCATCGCCATGGCGGACATCAACGTTCGTCCCGTGCATGCGCGCGGCCAGGCTTTCGGCGAGGCGGTCGTCGATCTCGATGCTCGTAAGGTGTTCGAACCGTTCGCGAAGGACGTCGGTCGCCAGCCCGGGCCCCGGCCCGATTTCGAGGACATTCTGCCCGAGGTCGTACTCGCGAAGGACCCACGGGATGACCGTGGACTTCAGGGTCTTGCCCCATTCGACGGAACTGCAGAATCTCCGGTGGTATCGGTTCATCACGGGAGTCTAGCGGGTCGCGGGGCGTGGTCACACGGTTGGCGAGTATTCCGCTGCGTTGAGCCGAAGATTGTCGCGTGGTACCTTGTGCGTTCGCGCCGGGAGCCCGGTCCTCTTCTGTTGAGGACAAACCCATCGCCCGGCTTGAGGATTCATGAGGGAATATGAACTGACGGTGGTCTATGACCTTGCCGTCGCTGAAACGGGTGGTCCGGATGCGGGCCCCCAGCGCCTCACCAGCCTTGTTGAAGGCCGAGGCGGGAAGATGCTCAAAGTTGACCACTGGGGCCGTCGCCGTATGGCCTACCCGATTGGCCGCGCGATCGACGGCGACTACGTGGTTACCCGGATCGATTTCGACCCATCGAGCTTGGCCTCCCTGGAGGCTGCGCTGAAGATCGACGAGAAGGTGTACCGCCACCTGGCGGTGCGTGCCGACGAACTGCCGCCGCCGCCGCCGCCGCGAGAGCCCCGTCAGCCCATCGCAAGCGCGGAAGCGCCGGCTGCCGCCCCCGCCGTTGCGGAAGAAGCGCCTGCACCAGCCGAGGCTGCTCCTGCAGCGGAGCCTGAGGTAGCCGCCCCCGCCAAGGCCGAAGCGCCCGCGGAAGCTGTTGCCGAAGCGGAAGCGCCTGCAGCCGAGGCGGAAGCACCCGCCGAAGAATAAGGAAACGAAACCATGGCCGGCCTGAACAAAGTCATGCTCATTGGTAACGCAGGGAAAGACGCCGAACTGCGGTACATGGCGTCGGGCACCCCGCAATGCAAGTTCTCGCTCGCGGTGAACAACCGGCGGCGCAACCAGCAGACCAACGAATGGGAAGACAACACTGAGTGGTTCAACATTCTCATTTGGGGCGACCAGGCCGAACGGGTTTCGCAGTACATCACCAAGGGCAAGCAGCTCTACCTTGAGGGCCGCCTGCAGACCCGCAGCTGGGATGGCGATGACGGCCAGAAGCACTACATGACCGAGGTTGTCGCCAACGTCGTCCAGCTCCTCGGCAGCCGCGAAGGCGGCGGCCAGGCGAGCGGCGGTGGCGGCGACGAGTGGGGCAGCGGTACTCCCGCCCGCCCCCGCGCCGGAGGCTTCAGTCGCGGCGGCGACATGGAAGTCGACGACCTGCCCTTCGAATAACCGACTCCCGCGGGCGCCTCTGCGCCCGCCCCACCCGGTCCCTCCCAAGAGGAGGGTCGAACCCATCGGGAAGGAATACACCATGGCATCTGAAGAACGTTCTGAACGAAGCTCCGAAGGGGGCGATCGGCCCGCGCGGCCACAGCGCCCGCGTTACGGCGGCCGTCGCAAGGTCTGCCGCTTCTGCGTCGACAAGATCAAGGGCGCCGACTACAAAGATGTTGGCCGCCTGCGCATGTACATCAGCGACCGTGGCAAGATCGAACCGCGGCGCAAGACGGGCACCTGCCTGAAGCACCAGCGGCTCGTGTGCACGGCGATTAAGCGGGCACGCCACCTCGCCTTGCTGCCCTACACGCTCGCGCACGTGCGCCAGACCGGCGTCTTCCCAATACGAGGCTAAGCACCACCCCGGGCGCCCCGCCCTCCGAGGAGACCCATGGCCCGTCGTGACCGAACAACCGGCCTGCCCCGGCCACGTCCCCGCAAGGAAGCAAAATCGAAGAGCCGGTTCTCGATGGACGAGGGCCAGCAGCTTCGTGCTGTCTGGGCGGTCGGTGGCTTGCTCATCGCCGTCCTCGTCCTGGTTTTCGGGTATCGCTGGTTCGAAGCCAACTACCTCCACCCGGACAAGACGATCCTCCGCGTTGGGGAAGAGAAGTACTCGCTGAGGTACTACACAGACCGGCTGTTCCTTGCGGCGCAATCCAACGCCGGCACGGGAACGAACGTCTCAATCCTCGAGCAGACGTTGCTCACCGAGCTGGAGGACGAGGCGCTGGCGAAGATCCTCGCACAAGAGAAGGGCATCACCGTCTCCGACGAGGAAACGTCGGCGGAGATCGCGGCCCAACTGGGTGTGCCCGCGGGCGGCGCCGGTAGCACGTTCGACACGCTTTACCGGCAGCGGCTGACGACGGTGAAGATGAGCGATGGCGCCTATCGCCGGTACACCGAGGCCCAGGTCTACATCAACAAACTGAAGGCGAAGCTCGCCGAGGAGATCGGAAATACCGGCGAAGTCGTGACCCTCCGAGCCGTTGTCCTCGCGTCGAAAGAGGATGCCGACAAGGTCCTGGCACGGGTGAACACCGGCGAAAACCTTGGGTCCGTCGCCCAGGCGGCTTCGACCGACATCTCTTCCCGTCAGAATGACGGACTGATGGAACCCACGCCAACACGCATGCTGCCCGATGCGGTCCGGGCGGCCATCGATGGCAAATCCGCGGGCTCCGATCTCATCGGCCCGCTGGAAGTCGCCGGGAGCTTCTGGGTGTTCCGCATCGAGAAGCGTGATACCCAGGGGGTCTACACCGAGACGCAGAAAGGGCAGTTGGCCGACTTCGCCCTCCAGGATGGAGTTGCCGCCAAGCGATCAGGCGTCACCATCAAGCTCGATATGGACAGCCGCGACTACGAATGGGCGAATGAGCACGCAGGGGACTGACGCCGGGGCGCGTGAAATCGGCGTTGGCCTGATCGGGCTGGGCGTCGTTGGCGGCGGCGTGGCCCAGGCGCTCATCGAGCGGAAGGATTACTTCGCCCGCCAGGTGGGGGCGTCGTTGGTCGTGCGGCGCGCGGCCGTCCGTGACCTTTCGAAGCCCCGGACAGTCGACTTGCCGGCCGGTTTGCTGACAACCGACGTCAACGATGTGCTCGGCGACCCGTCGATCGACATCATCGTGGAAGTCATCGGTGGCGAAGAGCCGGCCGGTTCGTTTATCCGTGCCGCCCTTCAGGCGGGCAAGCATGTGGTGACGGCGAACAAGGAACTGATGGCGAAATCCGGGCCGGAGTTGCTGGCTGAAGCCCACAGCCGCGGACTCGACATCATGTTCGAGGCGAGCGTGGGGGGCGGGATCCCGCTCATCGCGCCACTGCGCCGGGACCTCCTGGCGAACCGGATCGCGTCGATCCGGGCGATCATCAACGGGACGACCAACTACATCCTCACCGGATTGGCCCGGACCGGAGCTGTCGGCCAGGCACTGCGCGCGCAGGGCATCGAGCCCCCAGGCGGAGCGGGTTTCGCCGAGGCCCTCGCCGACGCCCAGCGCCTGGGCTACGCGGAGTCCGACCCGACGAACGACGTGGAGGGCTACGACGCCGCCTACAAGCTGGCGATCATGGCGACCCTGGGCTTCCGCAGCCGCGTGCGCCCCAGCCAGATCGACACTACGGGCATCACAAAGCTCCATCCCCGGGACTTCCAGTACGCCCAGGAACTCGGATACGTGATCAAGCTGCTGGCTATAGCGGAGCGCATCGACGGCGGCATCGTTGCCCGCGTCGCACCGGCCTTCATTCCGAATACCGAGCCGCTCGCAAAGGTGGACGGCGTTTATAACGCCGTCCAGATCGAAGGCGACCTGACGGGGACGGTGCTCTTCCAGGGACGGGGCGCCGGGGCGGAACCGACAAGCTCGGCTGTCGTCGCCGACCTGCTCGATCTTTCGCATGCGATCGTCCTCGGCAACCGGGAACGGAAGTACTGGGGCCCGGAAGGCGACCTCCCGGTGCTCGGGCTGGAACACCTGCACACGCGGTACTATGTGCGCGTGACCGTGAACGACAGGCCCGGAGTGCTCGCCCAGATCGCCCAGACGCTCGGAGACCACTCCGTGAGCATCGCCGCCGTGAGCCAGAAGGAAGCGGATTCGGATGCTCAGACGGCGGAACTGGTGATCATGACGCACCGGGCCAAGGAAGGTTCGATGCGGACTGCGCTGCGCGCCATCGAAGCGCTGCCGGTGGTGAACCAGGTGTCGTCGTTCCTCCGCGTGGAGGGCTAGGCATGGCCGGCGAGTCCCAGGCACAGGCACTCGGCGAGATCATCACGTGGCTCGAACAGCAGATTCGCACGAGCCGCGAAGAGCAGCTTCGGCAGCTGGCGCAACTCGACCAGCTGCGCCGCCAGGTGCACGACCTCTCGGAAGAGGTCGCCGGGGCCGAGCGATCCGTCAGGGAAATCGACCCGAAGCTGGCGCCGTTCAAGGGATTCCCGGAGAAGATCCGGGCGCTCGACGAATCATCGGAACACGTTCGCCAGGCCATCAGCGCGAACAAATCCGAAACGGACAACGCCCTGCGTTTGCTGCGCGCCGAAGCCGATTATGACCGCCAGGAACGCAGCGAAGCGATCCGCCGGATCGATAGCGCAGCGAGCCAGCTTGGGTTAGTGCTCGCGGACATCTCCCAGGTTCAGAACCAGACGGCCCAGGTGAGCCAGACGCTCCAGACCGTGTTGGAGCGCCAGCGCGAAGTAGAGGCTCACCTCGAACAATTTGGCCTGCGCCTCGATCGCACGATCGAGGTGAACCGGGACCTCGAAGAGCGAGTGAAGACGGTGGTCTTCGAAGGCCTCGATGATCGGTTCGACGTGGTTTTCGAACGGTTGCAAGTGGTCGGCGAGATGGTGAAGCGCAACGAAGACGTGATCGCCGGGGTGGCGAACGAGCGGAGCCTGCGCCAGGACCTGATCGACGAGCTTTCCGTCTGGCGCGAAGAGCACAACCGGATCGACGGACGCCTGAACACACTTGAGGAAGCGAGCGACAAGGTCATGGCCCAGATCGACAAGGTCCATGGAGAGGTCACGCTGCTCGAAGGGCGGCACTCCGGGCTGGGCGAGCGCGTCTCCAACATCCGCAAGGACATCGCTGAAGTCGTCGACCACGTGCGCGAGGAGTTTGCCAAGTACAACGCGATGATGGAGAAGCAGCGCCGAAAACAGATCCAGGTACTTGAACAGGAGCTTCGCGAATCGAAGTTCCATGCATTCCGCCCGCCGGAGGAACCGTGAGGAATCCCAGTCCCCAGGTCCGCGGGGTGCTGCACAGGTGGGGGAACGTGCTCCCGCTGACCGAGAGCACGCCTCGCATCTCTCTTGGCGAAGGTGACACGCCCCTGGTCCGCTCCTCGGCGCTCGAGCGGGAGTGCGGGCTCGATGAGCTCTGGTTCAAACTCGAAAGCTGCAACCCCACTGGATCGTTCAAAGACCGGGGCATGGTTGTCGCTGTGGCCAAAGCGATGGAATCGGGCGCCCGCGCGATCATGTGCGCCAGCACGGGAAACACGAGTGCCAGCGCCGCCGCCTATGCCGCCCATTGCGGGTTGGACTGCTTTGTCCTTGTCCCCGGTGGCAGGGTGGCAGCCGGGAAGATGGCCCAGGCAATGGCTTACGGCAGCCGCATCATCGAGGTCGAAGGCAATTTCGATGACGCGCTCAACGCCGCTCGGGAACTGACGGCGAAGCACCCGGTCGCGCTGGTGAACTCGGTCAACCCGTTCCGGATCCAGGGCCAGAAGACGGCGGCGTACGAAATCTGCGAATCGCTCGGCGAAGCGCCCGATATCCTGGCGATCCCGGTGGGCAACGCGGGCAATATCACCGCCTACTGGAAGGGCTTCGGCGAATGTGCTGAGACCGGCAGGGCGACGCTCCACCCGCGGATGTTCGGGTTCCAGGCCGCCGGAGCCGCGCCGCTTGTCATTGGCAAGCCCGTTGCGGAGCCAGAGACGGTCGCCACGGCCATCCGGATTGGGAATCCGGCGAGCTGGGCGGGGGCGATCGGCGCCCGTGACGAGAGCCAGGGTCTCATCGAAGCGGTTACCGACGAGGAGATCCTGGAAGCCTATCGCCTGCTCGCTCGCAAGGAAGGGTTGTTCGTTGAGCCTGCCAGCGCCGCGAGTGTCGCTGGACTGCTGAAGCATGGCCGTGCGGGCACGATGCGCGGGGGCCGCGCAGTGGCGATCCTCACGGGGAACGGCCTGAAAGACCCGGACACCGCCGTGAGCCAGTACCGGCCAGACGTGACGAGAGCATCGGCCACTCTCGAAGGTGTCGAACGCGCGCTGGGCTGGTAGCGGGCGCACTGCCCTGGTGGGCTGGCTCCGTCGTCGGGTTCCTGGAGGGGCGGAGAGCCCAATCATCGCGAACCGGGTAGTATCGCGCTTCGAGGTTGAGTGAAATGAAGGTCCGCGAACGCACCATCGTCTGCTCCGCCGCGGCATAAAGGCCGCGCGAAGGGACTGGTCCAGGCCAGTTCGCCGCCCCGGTAACCCCGGGGCTGTTTCGCGTCGCGCCCGTCCTCGGCGCCCGCCCTTCCCTGTGGAGGGCCGATTCACAAAGGTCAGCAGTCTCCATGCGTTCGCGTTTCCTCACCGGGCTTTGGTCCAATCCTGACTTCGTCCGCCTCTGGGCAGGGACGACCACTTCGACGTTCGGGTCGCTTATCGGCCAGATCGCTCTCAGTTTCACCGCCATCGCTTTCCTCGATGCGACCGCTCCAGAAGTCGCAGTCCTCGGCGCCAGCCAGTTGGTCCCCGGGTTCCTCGTCAGCCCGTTTGCCGGAGTGTGGGTCGACCGGCTGAGACGCCGGCCCATCATGATCACCGCGGACCTGGGACGTGCCGCCGCCCTGGCCACCGTGCCGCTGGCCGCGGTGTCCGGCGGGCTGACGATGTACCAGCTGTTCGCTGTGGGCGCGGTGACCAGTGTCTTGAGCGTCTTCTTTGCCGCCGCGTACCAGAGCTATCTGCCGACGCTGGTAGAACGGAAGGAACTGCTCGAAGGCAATGCCAAGCTCGCCGGCACGGCTTCAGTCGCTGAGGTCGCGAGCTTCAGCCTGAGCGGCTGGCTTGTGCAGCTGCTGAAGGCTCCCGGCGCCGTCGCCATCGATGCCGCATCGTTCGTGGTCTCCGCATACTTTGTCTGGCGGATCAAGGAGCCTGAAGCCGAGATTGTCCGGGAACCCGAGTCCGAGCACTTCTGGCGGGAGGCGAAAGAAGGGGCTCGCGTGGTCGCGAGCGACGGCGTGCTTCGCGGGCTGGCGGTAGCAGAAGCGCTCCAGGCGATGGGCGAGAAGGTACTCACCACGGTCTATCTGCTCTACCTGGTGGGCGAGCTCGGCTTCAGCGCGGGCGTACTGGGCATGATCTTCGCGGTCGGGGGCGTGACGTCACTCGGCGGGGCATGGATCGCAAACCGGGGGTCGCTCTTCCTGGGCCGGGTCGGCGCGACGATCATCGCGGCTTCGTTCATGCGGGCCACGGGCGCGGTGTTCATGGCACTTCCTTCCGATAGCGGCTGGTTGGGCGTGCTCTTGCTCGTACTCGCCCAATTCGTCACCGACCCGTTCTGGACGCTGCACGAGATCCACGATGTGAGCCTGCGCCAGGCGATCACACCCGAACGGGTGCAAGGACGAATGTTCGCGAACTTCCGGCTGCTGAACTTCGGCTTTGCCGTGCTGGGCACGGTGTTGGGCGGAGTGCTCGGTGCGGTTATCGGGTTCCGCGAGACGCTGTTTGTGGCCGTGGGGCTCATGTACCTCTCATCGATTGCCGTGTTCCTTTCGCCGGTCCGGGGCGTGAAGCGGCCCGCTGAGGGTGCCGCCTGATTGCGGGCCCCAGCGAGCCGTGCCGATGATGGGATGTGAAGTTCTTCAGCCGGCGGCAGAACGTCCGGGACGTACGGGAGGGTCAGCCATGCGGCGGATTCGCTGAGTGGCTGCTGCGTCAGTTCGCGGGGGGCCGCCCGATGGCCTCGATGCCGTATGGCGAGATCGAACGGATTTGTGCGAACGCGGGCTCGTTGCTCGTCGGCGCCGTGCATGCCCGGCCCGCAGACTTCGAGGGCGTCCTGGCCGGTGGATTGCCGGAGACAGACCGGGAGGCCGCGCTCCTCTCGCGACGGACTGCAGACGGTTTCAGGGCGTCGCTGGCCGACCGGAAGAACACCGTCATGGCCTGGCCGTGGGACCACATGGCAACCAAGGTGGCGTGGGACGCGACGCGCCAGGAGGACACATCGGAGGCGGCGCTGGGCGCGGCGCTTCTCAGCCTGGGGAGCGTCTATGCCATGCGCCATCGGGAACAGGTAGCGGCTGTGCTGAGCCTCTGGACGCAGGTGGCAGCGGGGGTGTCGGTCGCGTCCGCCCCTCCGCCGGACCTGTCCCGAATGGGGGCGGAGATGCTGGCGGCCTATGAGGCATCCCGGGCGGCCTGACGGTGCCGCCGGTGGGGCTGCCCCCAGGCGGGACGAACTTGATACCCTTGCTGTATGCCCGAGCAGTACGCAGCGACCGACAAGCGCACCGGCCTGGAAGTGGCCGTGACCGGAGAGTTCCCGCCGCACCACGATGACCGCATCCGCATCGCGCGGACGACGACGCTCTTCACGCGCCTGATGTCGACGATCCTCGCTACCGAGAATGAGACCGAGCGACGGGAACGTTTCCACGCCATCGAGACGCAACTGGAGATGGCCGAGGCGCTCATCCGCCAGGACGTCCCCGAAGTCCAGAGGCTCATGCGGACCACCCTGGAGAAGATGGGTATCACGCCTGAGCAGATGGACGAGATGGCGAAGAAGATCCTCGACCAGCTACGTGACGGCGGCGGTGATTTCCCGGACTTCCTCTCGTCTCCGGAAGAGGATTAGCCCTTCGCCCGGCGCCAGGCTTACCACCACAGGATGTCGTCGAGCGGGTCTTCGCCGTCGTCGGGTTGATCATCGCCGTCGTCTTCGCGCCAGAGGTCGGTGCCGAGATACTTCCATCCACCGTCGGCGAAGATGAGGACGACGTTTCCGCTGGTCATCCGCCCGGCCAGGCGCATGCCGGCGTGGAGGACGGCGCCGCTGCTGATGCCGCCGAAAATGCCTTCCGCCAACATGGCGCGGCGTGCATGGGAAAAGGCATGGCGGTTGCCGACGAGGATTTTGCCATCGAGGACTGCTTCATCGAGGACAGGAGGAATGAACCCGTCCTCGAGAGACTTGAGGCCCTGGACGTGGACGCCGAGGCGCGGTTCGACACCGTAGATATGGCAGGCCGGGTTGGCTTCCTTGAGCCGCCGGCCGGCACCGCTGACCGTGCCGCCCGTGCCCATGCCAGCGACCAGCGCGTGGACGCCCCCGGCCTCCGCGAGGTCGGCCAGGATCTCCGCGGCCGTGGTTTCGTAGTGAGTGCGGGCGTTTTCGGGACTGTCGAACTGGCCGAGGTAGTAGGCGCCGGTCTCGCGGGAGATGTCCTTCGCCACTTCGCGAGCGCTCTTGATGCCAGCCTGCCGGGGGACTCGACGGATTCCGGCGCCATAGACCAGCAGAAGTTGCTCGATCTCGGGATAGACGCTTTCAGGTACGCAGACTTCCACGGGGTGCCCCATGAGCCTTCCGAACATTGCCAGGGCAACGCCGGTGTTGCCCGTGGACGCTTCGACGATGGCCTGTCCGGGGGCGAGGGCACCGGACGCGCGGGCGCTCTCGAGGATGCGGAGCACGATCCGGTCCTTGATGCTGCCGGTGGGGTTCTGGGCTTCGAGCTTGGCGAAAAGCCGTACGCCGGGGTTCGGCGAGAGCGAGCGAAGCTCGACGAGCGGCGTGTTGCCTACCAGGCCCCGGACTGACTCGAAGGCTTTCACGCGCCCATTATCCGTCGCCCGGGGCGGCTCAGTCCCATGCCGGGGGTTCCGGGTAGTACTCCATGTACTTTTGCGTGGCCTTCGCCACTTCGGCCCCCCAGATCTTCCCGACGAGGTGGAGGCTCATGTCGATGCCGGCCGACACGCCGGATGACGTGATTACCCGGCCGTTATCGACGAAGCGCGTGTTCTCGATCGTCTCGGTCCCGGTGGCTTTCAGTTCCGAAATCGAGCCCCAGTGTGTGGTCGCCCTCAAGCCTTTGAGGATGCCGGCCTTTTCCAGCAGCAATGCGCCGGTGCAAACCGAGGTGGTGTACTCCGCCCGCGCGTCCATCTTCGAGAGGAACGCGATCATCTCTGGATTGTCGACCTCAACGCGCGTGGCGAGGCCGCCGGGAACGAGCACGATGTCAGCTTTCGGGCAGTCCTCGAACGCGAATTCGGCGACAACCTGGAGGCCCTTCGCGCACTTCACCAGGCCGGCACGCTCGGCCACGGTGAAGGCGGTGACATCTCCGCGGGTGACCAGCCCGGCCATCGTGAACACTTCCCACGGACCGACGAAGTCAAGCTCCTCGACACCTTCGAACAGGACAACCGCAACGGATTTCGCCATCGCCACACCCCCAGGGATGGACATGGTGGCGGATGGCAGAGTCGCCTGGCAGAGCCAATCCGCTGCCGGGTGGGCATGGAGTCAGGACTTCTTGAGGAAGAGCTGGAGTTCCATTACTCCCTTATCTTCCATTCCGACCACCTTGGGCGAGTTGGGTTTGTTGATCGCGTAGTCGGCGAACTGGAGCGTGATCTGCCCGACAACGACGAGGGTGCCGTTCTTGAGCGTGACTTCGGCGGGGACTTCGACGGACTTCGTTACGCCGTGCAGCGTGAGGTCGCCCTTGAGAGTGACTTTCGCGGTCGTGCCGCTCTCAACGGTTGCGGGGACATCGACCGCTCCGGTGAGCTTGAACTCCGAGGTCGGGAACTTGGAGTACTCGATGCCCTGGTTGCGGAGCTGGCCGTCACGCAGCGACTCCTGGCTCTTCAGGGCGGTCATATCTGCGGTAATGGTTCCGGCGGTGGCTTTGTTCCCGGCGATGGTGACGGTGCCGGTGACCTTCGCGGTCCGGCCAACGGCCTCGGTGCCGCCGATGCCGGCGAGCTCTTCCTTCACGCGGTAACCGACGAACGTTTCAACACTCGTGTCGACGTTCCATGTGCCGTTGATGCCGGTGCTGGTGGTAGGGCCGCCGGCGGTGGGGGCGGTGGTCGCACCCGACGCCGGCGTTGTACCGGCCGCGGCTGTGGCTGTCGCCTTGTCCAGCGATTCGAGCGCCGAGTCGGTGGAGACCGCTTCGGGCCCGTCTTCGCGCAACACGAAGAACCAGAGCACAAACGCCCCGACTGCCAGGACCGCAAAGCCGGCGATGGCGCCGCCGATCATCTTCAGGTTCAAGAGACTCTCCTCCGGGGTGAACACCCAACCGCTGGATACTCACGGTGGTTTCTTAGAGCTTCGTGAGAAAGGTAACGATCGCTTCACCAGAGCATAGGGAGCGCAGGAACAAGGAACGGTGAAACGGGATGCACGCAAAACGGGGGAGGCCATTGGCCTCCCCCGCGTTGCTTGTTTGGCCGAAGCCGAAGGATTACATGCGCTCGATGATGGTGCTGATGCCCATGCCGGCGCCGATGCACTGGGTGGCGAGGCCGTAGCGGCCACCGCTGCGGCGCAGTTCGTGCGCGACGGCGAGGACGAGGCGGGCGCCGGTCGCGCCGAGCGGGTGCCCGAGAGCGATCGAGCCGCCGTTCACGTTCACGCGGTCGAGCGGGATACCGAGTTCCTTGCAGCTCGGGATGACCTGGGCTGCGAAGGCTTCGTTGAACTCGACGCGGTCGATCTGGTCGGCGGTGATACCGGCGTGACGGAGCGCCTTGCGGGTTGAAGGGATCGGCCCAAGGCCCATGACCTGGGGCTTCACTCCGGCGATGCCGAACCCGACGATGCGGGCCAGCGGCGTGAGGCCGAGTTCGAGTGCCTTCTTCTCGCTCATGATGAGCGCCGCGCTGAAGCCATCGTTCGTCGGGCAGCTGTTGCCGGCCGTGATCCGGATTTCCTGGCCGGTCGGGCTGACGACGCCCTTAATGGCCGGCAGCGAACCGAGGGTCTCCATGTTGGTACCGGGGCGAATGCACTCGTCGCGGTCGAAGATGATCGTCTTGCCGCGCTCGGCCTCGACCCAGTTGCCCTCGGCATCGAAGACCGGCTCTTCGACTTCGAGCGGGATGATCTCGTCCTTGTAGATGCCCTTCTCGTAGGCAGCGACAGCCTTCTTGTGGCTGTCGACCGAGAACTGGTCCATGTCCTCGCGGCTGAGCCCGTAGACCTCTGCGGCATTCTGGGCGGTCTGGGTCATCGAAAGGACGGGCGAGTAATCCAGGATCTCATCCGGGAAGGGGACGCTGAAGTCCTGGAAGTGGTTGGCGGCCATGTTGCGCTGGACATCGGTCTGCTTGAGGCGCTTCTGGTTGAATTCGGTGATGCGGGTGGCGGTGCCACGCGGGCCACCACCGAGGGAACGGCCCATGCGCTCGGCGCCGATGGCGATGCCGGCTTCGGTCGCTCCGACCATGATGGACTGGGCAACGCGGTGGAGCGTTTCCATGGATGAACCGCACTGGCGGTTGCTATCGACGGCGGAGATTTCGGCCGGGAGGCCGGCGAGCCGGGCGATGGTATCGGCGCCGATGCCGGCGAGTTCGCCCGCGCCACCGACATTGCCCATGGCGATGTCTTCGATGAGGGCCGGGTCGACCTTCGGGTTGCGCTCGAGGAGTGCGCGCACGACCTGTGCGCCCACTTCGTCCAGGCGGGTGGCGACGAGTTTGCCGCGGCCGCCGCGGCCGAATGCCGAGCGGGCTCCATCAACGATGACGGCGTTCTGAAGTTGCAACGTGTTTTCCTTGTAGTGAACTGGGCTGCCCGTACCCCGGGCATGACCCGCAAACGCTCGCATGGTAGCGGATTCCGCGGAACTTGCGAATCGCCCCCACAACAACACCCGGCGGAGGTTTGGTTACTTCGTGTTCGCGCGGGGTTCCTGCCGCGGCTCGGCCGGAGCCGGAGCAGTCGAAAAGTGGCGAGTCCACTCCGGCGGCGCGGCCTGATCTTCGCCGGCACGACACGGCCCGCAGCGGCCGTGAGCGCGGGAAAGGTCGGAGTGGAGGGCCGAACCGCAGGTCTTACAGGTACCGTGCATGCGTGCCTTCGAGTATACCGTTGATGCCGCCGGGGGACTGACTTGTGGGGAGAAATCCGTAGGAAAACCGGGTGAATCCCCTACTCACAGGTTCACGCTCGGGTTGTTCTACTGCGAAAACACGGTGGTATAGTGATCCCCTGGTGCTGGCGGGGGCCTGCCGATTTCGTCGTCGGGATGCACCAGGGCCGCATCCCCGTGTCCATCCTGGTAGTTAAAGGACGGTCTCCGTTTGACCGAACCCCTCCAGGTTGGCCAGTTCGCCATCGTTGACGGTGAACCGGTCGACCGGGGGCCGAATGCCGGCGTCTTTCGCGGCAAAGGCCCCGCCGACGACCGCGCGGAGTTGTTTCTCCTGGCAGAAGGCACCACGCCGGCGGGCGAGGCGTTTGCCGGCCACGTGATCTCAGATCTCGGCCAGGTCTTCGCGGGGCTCGATATGAGCCTGACGGGTTCGCTGGGCCGCCTCTTCCAGGAGGCCGAACGAAACGTCGGCGATTGGAACCGGAAGAGCATCGCCCAGCACCGCGTGGCGCTTGGGCTTTCGGCATTTGGCCGGCGGGGCGAACAGGCCGTGATCGCCCAGGCAGGCCCCACGGCCGCCTTCCTCTTTCACGATGGACGAATGACTTCGTTCTGCGCCGACGGCGAGCACGGGAGCGCGCTGGGCTCGGCTCCAGTCCAGCCCCAATTGACGCGCATCCCGTTCGGGGAGGGCGACCGCCTGCTCTTGCTTTCCAGCAGCGCCGTTATCGAGCTCGATGATGAGCTCATCGAGGGGATCCTGGCGCTTCCCGAAGAACAGGTCTTGCCCAACCTCTACCGCCGTTTGCAGCAGATGCGCCAGGCGACTGTCCTGCTGGTGACCGGACCGCGCCCCGAGGGACTCGACGACACCGAGGAAACGGCGGGCGACGACTACATCATCGGTGGCGACTCGGCGGCGCCCGGGCGGGAATCCGGGGGCATGTTTCAGCCGAGTCTCTTCATCGAAGATGAGGACCAGGGCGTCGTGCTCTCGGCAAGGGCGCATTTGCTGGAAGTGACGCCGCGCCGGGCCATTGCGAGCCCCGCTCCCCTGATGGCGATGGAAGCCCCGGCGCCGTTACTGCGTGCCGCCGGGGAGTCAGCGATCTCCATCAACCGGCTGGCCGCGGAAGGGGCGGCGCGTGCGGCTCGCTCGCGCGCCGCTGTCGCGACGATTTCCGCTGAGGCAGCGGCTGCGCCGGCCGCGGTCATTCCCGCGTGGCGGACGCCGGGTGGCGGATACGTCGCCCATTCCCCCGTCAACGTCCTCGGCAACCAGCCGCCGTCATCGAACAGGCCCCGAAAGGCGCAGAGCTTCTCACGGGGGCTGGTGTCTTCGGGGGCGCCGCCTGCGCGCCCCGAGCTCCTCGCCGAGGACCTTCCCCTGGCGGCGGAGCTCGCGGCGGGGCAGCGGGCACGTTCCTCGGTGCAGTCCTCTGCTTCTGAGACTCTGGCCGCCGAGAACGGCGCCGCTATAAACGGGGGTACGGCACTCGTCCGGCCGCGCACCAACATGGGTGGGCGCTGGAAGGGCGGGAACTCGTTCGGACATCGCTCGGTCGTCGCGGGCCAGCTCCCACCGGCGTGGATGGTGATCCTGGGAGCGCTCATCATCCTCGTGCTCCTGGCGGGGATGGCAACGGTCCCGCGGCTCCTTCGAGACGGCGATGGCGAACGCGTGGAGACCCTGCTCACCGGGGCGCAACAGCGAGTCGCTGCTTCCAATGCCCAGGTGGACCCGGCGCAGAAGCGCCAGCTCCTGACGGAGGCCCAGGCAATGCTCCTGGCCGTGCGCGAAAAAGGGGAAAACGCCCAGGCCGAGCAACTCATCAGCGAAGTGGCGGGCGCGATTTCGAAGATGGACAGCATCTTCGAGCCGCAGCGCGTCGAAGCGATTGCTTCTCTCGAGCAGTTCGGGACGAAGCCCGTAGCGGTCAGCCGTATCGCAGCAGGGAATGACACCGTCTACCTGCTGGATGTGAATTCGGCGCAGGTGATCGCGGTGAGGTCGAACGGCGCGGAGCCGCAGATTGTCTTCTCCGAGAACAAAGACGAGAAGCGCGGGAAGCCGATCGCGATTGCTCACCTGGATGAATCGGACCTTGGCGGTCCCGTGCTGCTCATTGCCGATGCCGCGAACAAGCTCTGGATGTACTCCCGGGTTGACGGCCTTCGGACGGTTTCCTTCGCGGCGCCCGCGAACCTGGCGATCAGCGATATCACCGTGAACGGGCCGGACCTGTTCGTCCTTGATGCCGGCCAGTCGACTATCTACCGTTACCTCCAGACTCCCCAGGGCTTCCCGAACGCACCGCTCGCCGCGCTGAAGAACAGCGACCTCGGCAATGCCCGCAGGCTGATGGTCGATGGCGAGTTCATCACGACCGACGCCGATGGGACGGTTCACCGCTTCATCGCCGGCGGGCAGACGGCGATTACGTTCTCACAGGCAGGTATCGACCGGAAATTGGTGGCTCCCGAGGCGGTGCAGGCGATGACCGATCGGAGTGAAGTGGCGATCCTCGATGCCTCGAACGACCGGATCGTGGTGCTCCGGCGCGATGGCGGTTTCGCCCGGCAGTACCGGCATAAGGACTTCGATGGGGCCAGCGCATTCGTGATCCGTAAGGGCGACGCCTTGATCTTCAGCGGTGGCCAGCTCCGCCGCGTGATCTTCTGATCCGGGTCCCCGGCGTAGCCCCCGCCGCGTCGGATATGCCATACTGAAGCTCTCGTGGGACAGTCTTCCGTAGGCGAATTGACAGAATTGGGAACTTCTCAGCCGGTGGCGCTTCGAGTGCCGAGCCGTCACCGGTTGGTCCGGTGGTTGTTCATCGGCCTCGGCTCCCTGCTCGTTGGTGTCGGCGTCCTCGGGATCTTTTTGCCACTGTTGCCATCGACGGTGTTCTTCCTGATGGCGGCCGCCTGCTATGGGAAGAGTTCGCCCTCGGCGTATCACTGGCTCACAACCAACCGCTGGTTCGGCAGCCATCTCCGCGACTACAAGGAAGAGCGCGGCGCGACGGTCGGGGCAAAGGTGATGTCTATTGGTTCGCTCTGGCTGGGCATCGGAGTGACCGAAGTGCTGATCGACAACACGTGGCTCAGGCTGACACTGCTCGCGGTTGCCCTGGGTGTTTCGGCCCATCTCATGCTGTTGAAGACGATTCGGCGGTAAACGTTCGCCATGCCGCGCTTGAGCCGCTTGCAACGGGGCGACTCCCGGTGCCGATGGGCCAAACAGGCCACAAACTGGTTGCCTATCCATCCATACGCGCATTCTTCACCTTCTACCAAGAAAACACCTTGACAGGCGGATCTGGAGGAGTACTTTGGTATCAGAGTTCGCGGTCGATCCGCCCGCCTGAAGAGGGCCGGGGACCGGAGGAACCGCGGCCGGCGTAGGGGGTCGCAAATGCACAGCAAGCTTCACGCCGTCTACGGAGTATGGATTGTGCAGAGGGAAGGTCTGCGCTGAGCAGACCAGGCACTGCGGCCACTCTGGGCACGTGTCCCGAGTAGTTCGCAACAAGAGCCGGGCACAATCAAAGACCTGCACGAGGCAGGCGGCCCGGATCGCTCCCCTGGGGAGCGGCGGACGAGACCGAAGTCCCAGCAACGAGTGGCCGCTCTTCTTCGGGAGACCGCCCGGTAGCCCAAAGAATGAGCAGCGAATGAAGCAGGCCCCGAGTTTTCGGGGCCTGTTTGCGTCCGGGGCGAACCCGGGCCTGGGTGCCCGCAATCGTTGGCTCCGCTAGGCTGCGCCTGTGGTTCGATTCGCACCGTTCGCTGCCGCTTTCGTCATCCTGGCGGTGACGGTGTTTTCCGGTTCCTTCCCGGCGACTGTCGGGCGCGCCTACACAGTCCAGACGGTCGAGGTCAGCGAACTCGGGTTCAACCCTGGCGTATGCCGGATGAACCGCGAGTACGTCCGCTTCCACAACGTGGGGGCGACACCGATTCGCGTCGTCCGCCCTGGTGTCGTCGCCAGCGACCCACCACTGCTGGATACCGGCTACGTAAAGCCGGGTGAGTACTCTTCGGAGATTGTCATCCCGCACGGCGGCAGCACGGTGTTTTACGACTTCGACCGGCCGCAGCACTCGATGACGGTCGTGACTCCGGTGTTCGTCGAGTACTGGGAGCCGATCTGCACGCCGGACCCGGACTACACGCCACCGCAGCCTCCTTGCCGGACCAACCCGCACTGCCTGCGGCTCCCGGCACTGGCGATCGATTAAGCCGACCTTTCCTTCCTGCTTTCCCCTTCGGACGATGCTGGTTACGGTAAGTACCGCCCGTGGTGGGGTGGGGTCTTCGAGGTCGGCATGCGTTTGGTTTCTTATCGGCCGCTCTTTGCGGCTTCGGCGCTGATGATGGCGCTATTCGGAGCGATCACACTGGCGGTTTTCAGCGGCGGCGAAACGCCCGCGCGAGCCGTCACGCGGTGGACCGTGGAAGTGAACACCGAGGGGTTCAATCCCCGGCAGTGCAACATCGTCCGGAACGATGAAGTGGAGTTCAAGAACACGTCAAATCAGCCCATCCGCGTCTTCCACCCGGAGATCGGCGGCGCCCCGGCGGTCTTCGATGAGACGCTCGCCGCTGGAGCGACATCGAGCGCGCTTGGGTTCAACTTCGGCGGCACGTACGTGGTCGAGTCCGGACTCGGGCATTCGGTCACCATTTTCAACCCCAACACGGGACCAGGGACGCCGGGTTGTTCGAAGGAGGCGCCTACGCCCAGCCCGACGCCGACCGGTACAGCCACGCCCACCGCCACTCCCAAACCGCCGATGCCGGCGAAGTGCACCTGGAACGGCTGCGCGGTTGCCGTCGGGCTCGCTTCCGACGGCGACTAGCGCCCTCCGCAGCCACCGAGGTTAGAATCCCGCGGTGGAAAATGTAGGCATTCGCGGGGCAAGCGGTCTGCTGGATGCAGTCGTGGCAACACCTCGCGAGGCTGGGCTGCGGCCGGCAGTCATCCTCATCCACGAGATCTTGGGGCTGAACGAAGACATGCGGGCGAAGGCGCAAAGATTCGCCGACATGGGCTACGTCGCCCTCGCGCCAGACCTGTACAGCACACGCGGCCCGATGCCGCTCTGCGTCGTCCGGACGGTACGTGGGCTTGGCGATGGCGCCGGTCCCGTTTTCGACGACCTTGAAGCGTGCAGGGCCTGGCTCGCCGGGCGGCCGGGAGTCGACCCGGGCCGGATCGGAGTGGCCGGGTTCTGCCTCGGGGGCGGGATCGCATTGCTCTTCGCCATCCGGGCGCCGGTGGGGGCGGCGGCGGTCTTTTACGGGAGTGTGCCGAAAGACCAACGGGATATGGAGGGCGTCTGCCCTGTCCTTGGCGGATTTGGCGGACGCGACAAAGTGTTTGGGAAGGGCGGCGAGCGACTGGCCGGCCACCTCCAGGGGTCCGGGGTGCCGGGCGACGTCGTGACCTATCCGGCGGCGGGCCACAGCTACATGAGTGACCATCGTGGCGTGGCGGCGAAACTCAGTTCCTGGGGCCCGATGCGGGTCGGTTACAACCAGGACGCGGCCGAAGATAGCTGGCGCCGCATCGAGGCATTCTTCGGGGAACACCTGGGCACCGGGCCGAGGCCCGCGGCCGATTAGTTACGGAGGAGTTCCTCCGCGCCGCCCTGGACGAGTGCGATAGCGTCGCGCCCGGACTTGAGGAGGACGCTCGCCGCCATCGTGGCGCGCTGGCCGCTGGCACAGACCACAAGCGAGCGAGCGGGTGCGGTATCGACCCATTCAGTGAGCTGATCGAGGGGGAGGCTCAGCGCTCCCGGCAGCGGGCGTTCAAGCTGTTCGCTGGAGAAGCGCGTATCGAGTACCGGCATTTCGGCGGTGCGAAGGATTTCCCGCGCCCGGGCGCTATCGACGTGGGGCAGCCAGGCGGTTGGCCTCCGTGACAATTGCCAGTCCCGAAAAGGGAGATACCCGCGCACGTCTTCGTATCCGATGCGGAAGAAGTCACGGGTGACGCGGTCGGCCTGGGCGCGGTCTTCGGAAACCAGCACGACGGGCGCGTTGAACGGGATGAGCCAGCCGGTATAGGCGAGGAGAGACGTGCTCTCCTCGATTTCGATCGAACCAGGGATGTGCGAACCGGCAAAAGACGCGCGGGGCCTCACGTCCACGACGGCAGCGGTTGTCGTGGCAACCTCTTCCGGTGACAGCAGGCGGGGCCGAGGCGGCTCGCCATAAACCTTGGGGCCCTTCCGGTTGATCGGCGCCATGTAGCGGTAGTAGCCCGGGATCGGTGCAGGCGCGGCGAGCTGAATGGCAGCGAACGCTTCGGGAGTGAGGCTGGAGAGGGCGGGATTGCGTGTGAGTTCGGTGGAGAGCGGCCCGTAGCGCTCCAGAGTGGAACCCGTCGTACTGCAGAACGAACCGGCGCCGTGGGTGGGGAAGAGCGCCGCTGCCGATGGCAGAAGTCCCCGGATGTGCTGGGCGGTCTCCCACTGGAGACGGGTCAGGTCGGCCGTGTGTTCCGGGCCAAGGAGGTCGCTGCGTCCGGCGCTGCCCATGAGCAGGGCGCCGCCTGTGAAGGCCGCCCGCGTGTGGCCCCGCTCATCCACGCCAACGTAGGCGGTGTGTTCGTAGGTGTGGCCGGGCGCCGCGACGGCCCTGAGGGTGACGCCGCCGAACTGCAGCTCGGCGCCGTCTTCGAGCGCCAGGTGGGGGAACTCAAGGTCCGCCTTCGCGGGCGCGGCGATTCGCGCCCCGAGTGCTGCCAGTTCCCGGGCGCCCGAGAGGTAATCGTTGTGGACATGGGTTTCGAGGACGTAATCGATGGAGGCGTTGTGTTCCCGCGCAGCGGCCAGCAGCGCGCGGACGTCGCGCTGAGGGTCGATGGCGGCGGCGGTCCCGTTGGCGACGACAAGGTAAGAAGCATCGCCGAGCGCCTCGGTGACGAACTGGAGGACTTTCAACGCCATACCTCAAGACGGGATTGCGCTGCACAGCTTAGCGCGTCCGCCTTCGAGGCAAGTTCAGCTCTCGGCGCGTGGCGCCGACTGGAACTCCGTGGTCTTGTGCGTCCCATCGCAGAATGGTTTCTTCGCCGAGGCGCCGCAGCGGCACAGGAAGATCGCGTCCTGGGTTTCGTAGGGCTTGCCGTCGGCATCCGTGAGCGTCGCTCCCCCTCGAATCACATAGGGACCGTTGTCGCGAATCGTGATGGTCGTGTCGGCCATTTGGAGTAACCCTCTTCTGTTTCGTAGGCAGCAGTATACGTGTAGTCCCGGTGGCGACAAGCAACCGGCCCGGGATGCTTACAATGGCGCCCATGGCCCGCGTTGCGCTGTTCGATCCCTGTTACATGTCGGCACTTCGTCCCCAGGACGTCGGCTTCGCGCGTCACGTCCTGGAGGCGCTCGGCGACAGGGTGACCATGATCGACGGACGCTGCTGTGGCCAGCCGGCCTTCAACAGCGGCTTCCGCAACGAGGCACACAGTGTGGGGCGAGAGCTGTTGAAGGCAGCCCGTCCCCATCAGGCGGTTGTCGTGCCTTCAGGCTCGTGTACCTCGATGGTCCGCCACTATCTGCCGACCCTCTTTGAGGGCCGGCGAGCGGCCGGGGCTGCCGCCATCGCCAGCCGTTTCGCGGACTTCGCCAGCTACGTGGCGGGCCACCCGGCCCTCCAGGATGTCGTGTTCAAGCTCGATGGCGTCGTCACTTACCACGATTCTTGCCACGCTCGGAGAGAGCTCCATGCCAGCGGCGCCGCATTGCGGTTGCTGGGGCGCGTCGAAGGCCTCGAGGTGCGGCCGCTTCTCTACGAGGACGAGTGCTGTGGATTCGGCGGGACGTTCGCGGCCAAGCAGCCGGAGCTTTCGGTCGCGATGATGACCGCGAAGCTGGATGACATTGCCCTCACGGGGGCGCGGGTGGTTGTCTCTGCGGATTACTCCTGCCTGTCGCACATCGAAAGCGGAGCGCGCGGGATAGGCGTGCAGTTGCAGGGATGGACGCTTGCCGAGCTGCTTTCGCGGGCGCTCTCATGAAGACCTACCGTGAGCGAGCCAGCAGGGAGATACGGCTCGAGCGGCCATCGGCGACCGTCACGCCGATCATGCGGAAGCTCGTCGGCGATTCCCAGGCCATGCTCTCTCGCGGACCGGCGGATGCCCGCCAGCGAGCGTCCGCCGCCCGAGCGTACGCGATCGACAACCTGGAGGACCTGCACGTGCAGCTCCGTGGCCAGTTCGAGCGGCGCGGCATCGGCTACCACCGCTGCGCGACGGCTGAGGATGCGGTCGCGATGGTGCGGTCACTCCTTGGCGATGCCCGCCGGGTAGCGAAGTCAAAGACGATGGTTGGCGAGGAGATCGGCCTGACGCATGCCCTCCGCAACGATGGGATCGACGTGCTGGAGACCGACATCGGCGAGTACATCGTCGACATCGAGGGCCGCGGCCCCAGCCACATCACGGCCCCGGCGCTTCACCTGAACCGGGCGCGGATCAGGGAGATGCTCGCGCGGACCGGCGCCGACCTCCCGGACGATGACCCCACCCGGCTTAGCCGTCACGTGCGCGACGTGGTGGGAGATTTCTTCCAGGATTGCGATGCCGGGATCACCGGTGCGAACGCGGTGGTGGCGAGTTCGGGCCGCATTACCATCGTGGAGAACGAAGGGAACGTTTCGTTGGGTGTCAGCCACCCGAAGCTCCACATCGTGCTGACCGGCATCGAGAAGGTCGTCGCCGATGAAGCGGGGGCGCTGGCTATCCTCGAAGTGCTCGCCCCGAGCGCAACGGCACAGCCACTGACGTCGTTCAGTCACTTCCTGGCCGACCCGCTCCCGGGACAGCAACGGCACGTCGTCTTCGTCGACAATGGGCGTTCGCGCGCACTGCGGGATCCGCGCTACCGCGAGGTCTTGAAGTGCATTCGGTGCGGCGCTTGCATGAACAGTTGCCCGGTCTACCGGGTTGCCGGCGGCCTTTCTTACGGGTCTCCCTACATGGGGCCGATCGGTGCAGTCCTCGCGCCGCTGTTGTGGCCGGACGGCCGGTATGCGGACCTGCCCTTTGCTTCGAGCCTTTGCGGGCGTTGCACGGAGGTTTGCCCGGTGGGCATCCCGCTCCATCGCATGCTCCTGGACCTGCGCGCCGACGCGGTGAAGGGCCATCACGCGGCTGACCTGAAGGAGCGAACAGCCTGGAAACTGTGGGCACTCTCGTTCGGTGGGGCGACGCGTGCGCGCGCGGCGACGGCATTCACCCGAGTCGGCCTGCGCAGTTTCGGCCGGACCTTGCGCCCGCCCGGCCCGCATCGCGATGACCCGCGGCTCTTGCCGGACCCGAGCATCGACCACGACCCGGAACTCCTGCTGAAGGCGTCCGCCCGCAGGAGCATTATCCCCGAGTCGGCTATCACGGAAGCGCTTCCCGCGAGCTTGCCGGAGCGTTTCGCCCATCGGGCGCGGCAGCTGGGAGTGGATGTCGTCGACGCCTGCGTGCCCCGCGAGGGCGACCGTCTGGTTCGTGCCACCGCGGCGATCGCATCCACTGGAAGCGTCCTCCTGACCGGCGACCAGGCAGCACGCCGTCCGTTGCTGGCGGCCGGCCGAGTCGTCGTGAAGGTCGACCCGGCGACAGTCGTGGCCTTCCCGCACGGCCTTGCGGCGCACCTCGGTGGTGGCGACGCGTTGATCCTGACGGGTGCGAGCAGGACGGCCGACGTGGAGAAGATCATCGTCCGTGGCATACACGGCGCGGAGGAGATGGTGGTGGTCCTCGGGTAACAGCGGTCACCCCGGGGCTGGGGGCGTCTGGAATACGCGGCCAACTATCGTTAGCCTTCCCGAACACCTTCCCCTGGAGTACCTCACAGCATGCCGCTTCGAATCGGACTCATCGGTGCGGGAGCAAACACCCGCACCCAGCACATCCCGGGCCTCCTCCGCGCACCGGACGTCGTCCTCGCCGGAGTCGCCAACCGGAGCATCGAAAGCGGCCAGCGGATCGCGGACGAGTTCGGGATCGCCCGGGTGTTCGACTCTGTCGAAGCGCTGCTGGCGGACCCGGGCATCGATGCCGTTTGTATCGGCACCTGGCCCTATAAGCACCGCGAGTACAGCGTCAAGGCACTCGAAGCGGGCAAGCACGTGTTGTGCGAGGCCCGCATGGCGATGGACCTGGCGGAGGCCGAGGACATGCTCGCAGCCAGCGAACGGAACCCCGGCCTCGTCGCCCAGCTCGTGCCGGCTCCCTTCGACTTCAAGCTCGGGCCGACGATCACGCGGCTGATCGAGGAGGGCGCCCTGGGCGAGATCCGCGAAGTCGCGGTAAACGTCCTGAACGCTTCCGCGCTTGACCCGGCCGTCCCGCTCCATTGGCGGCAACGCGCCGACTACTCCGGAAAGAACGTGATGATGTTCGGGATCTTCGTAGAGGTGATCCATCGCTGGCTTGGGGATCACGCCGATGTGACCGCTTCGGGCGACATCTTCGTCAAGGAGCGCCTGGACGCCGAGACGGGCAAGCTGCTGCCGGTGACTGTTCCCGACACGTATATCGTCACTGGACACCTGGAGCGCGGCGCGCGCATCACCCATCACTTCAGTTCTGTGGCAGCCGGTGCGGATTCGAATGGCGTCACCGTCTTTGGGACGAAGGCCACTATTCGCTGGAAGATGGGCGACTCTGCCGTCATCCAGCCCCACGGCGGCGAGGCCACCCCGATCGTCGCCGACCCGGGCACCGATCGTGGCTGGAAAGTCGAGGAGGACTTCGTTGCCTCTGTCCGCGACGGCGCCCCCGTCCGGCTGACCAGCTTCGCCGATGGCGTGCGCTACATGCGTGTCATCGATGCGGCACACGAAAGCGCCGCGTCCGGCAGGCGCGTGTTGATCCGAAGCTGACGCCGATGGGTGCTCATGCGGTCACGGTGAAGGTGGCGTGCATACCTTTCGCGTAGTGCCCAATCGCCTGGTCGCCTACCTTCTCGACGACGTTGCAAGCGAGTTCGTACTCACCCGGTTCGAGCGTAAGTGTCAGGGACTCTTCATCCCCCATGCGCAGGCCCTGCACCTGGCCAACCAGCGAAAGAGCGCCGTCGGAACCGCGCTTCATCACCTGCAGGTCGTGCGTCGCGCCACCTTCGTTCTCTCCGTGCATGTGCTCCATCGTGTGGACCGCCCAGAAGGTAACTTCGCCGGCTTTGATGCTCGCCTGAGCCGGTTTAACCGCCCAGTTCACGAGGTCGACCCGGATGGCGCCCTCGGGCGCATCCTGCATGGAGGCCATGCCCCCGTCCGTCTTGCCCGGGTTGTCTCCGCCGCACGCGGACGCTGCCAGTGCCAGCGCGACGAACGCGAGCGTTGCGACACCGCCGGCACGAAGTGGAGGTAGATGCATCAGAGGCCTCCCGGTTGTTTGTTCCGGTAGGGTACCCCCCTATCCTGTGGCGCTCAACGTCTTCGGCGGCGATGCGCCGTGGGCGTGAAGCGCCCTCCGCCGCATCGCGCCGTTCCCCGTAGAATCCCGCCCACCGCCACATTCGGAGGAGTGCGTCCATGACCTGGCAGGCCGAAATCGATGAACTGCACCTCCGGGCCGATATGGCCCGACAGATGGGCGGCCCCGAATCAGTTGCGTTTCATAAGGGCCGCGGCAAACTCACGGTGCGCGAACGGCTCGACATTCTCGCCGACCCGGGGACGTTCGCCGAGACCGGTGTCCTCGCGGGGAAGGCCACGTACGAAGGGCGGGAGCTCGAAGCACTCACCCCTGCGAATTCGGTTACCGGTGTCGTCAAGATCGATGGCCGGAAGGTCATCGTCCACGGTGGCGACTTCACGATCCGGGGCGGTTCGGCCGATGGTTCGGTTGCCGACAAGAGCGGCTGGGCGGTGAAGCAGGCGTACTCACTGAAGTTGCCGTTCATCCGCTTGCTGGATGCCACGGGCGGGAGCGTCCGCACGTTCGAGTCGATGGGCCGCACATACCTGCCGGCGAACGACCGCGTGCTCGATACGGAGCTTCTCCAGATGGTGCCCTGCGTATCGGCGGTCATGGGTTCCGTCGCCGGGTTGCCGGCCGTGCAGGCCGCGATGTGTCACTTCAACGTGATGGTGAAGGGCACGAGCCAGCTTTTCGTGGCTGGCCCGCCTGTCGTGAAGGCGGGCCTTGGCATCGAAATCTCGAAGGAAGACCTGGGCAATGAGGACATCCAGGTGCGCACTTCTGGTGTGGTGGCGAACCTGGCGGCAGACGAAGCCGATGCGCTGGCACAGGTGCGGCGATTCCTTTCCTACCTCCCTTCGAGCGTCTGGGACATGCCGCCCAGGGTAGAGACGGACGATGATCCCGAGCGGAGGGACGAAGGGCTGCTCTCGGTCGTCCCCCAGAACCGCCAGCGCGTCTACGACCCGCGCAAGATCCTCGAGATGGTCCTGGACCGGCATTCGTTTTTCGAGATCCAGCCGGAGTTCGCGCGGTCCCGAATCACCGGGCTGGCGCGGGTCGATGGCTATCCGGTCGGCGTGATGATCAACAACCCGCGCTTCCTCGGTGGCTCGATGGACAAGGCCGCGGGAGAGAAAGCTGCGCGCCTTCTGCAGCTCTGCGACACCTTCCACCTCCCGCTCGTCTACTTCTGCGATGAACCGGGCTTCATGGTTGGCCTCGAGGAGGAGAAGAAAGGCATTGTCCGCGCGGGCGCCCGCATCGTTTCGCTCCTTTCGCTTTCGAAAACGCCGTACCTGTGCTTCCTCATCCGCCAGGCCTACGGCGTCGCGGGCGGGTTGCACTACCGCGGCGGAACGGCGATGTACCGGCGCTTTGCCTGGCCGTCAGGCCACTGGGGTTCGATGCATATCGAAGGTGGCGTGACCGCTGCATACCGGCGCGAGATCGATTCGGCGCCGGATCCGGAGGCGAAGCGCCTGGAGATCGAGGCACGCCTGAATACGCTCCAATCGCCCTTCCGGACTGCCCACGCGTTCGCCGTCGAGGATATCATCGACCCTCGCGAGACCCGGCCGTTGATGGTCGACTTCGTGAGAGACGCCCAGCGTGTGCTCCCGGACCTCCTGGGCCAAACCAGCCGCATCGCCTACCTGCCGTAGCTCAGGCGATACCGAGCTCCTGCTCGGTTTCGCCCAGGGCGGCATCGAAGCGGGCCACGAGGTCGTCGCACTCTGCCTCGCTGATGACGAGCGGCGGGGCGATGTTCACGAGGTTGCCGGCACGGCTGAGAATGCCGTTGCGGACCAGCGCGGCAGACAGTTTGCCCGCGAGGTCGTCCGATTCCGGGAAGGGAGCCCTGGTTGCCGGGTCCTTCACGATCTCGACGCCGATGAGCAATCCCTGGCCGCGCACTTCGCCGATCGTCGGGTGGCTCTCCTTCAGGCTGTTGAGCCGCTGAAGCAGGTAGGCTCCGTTGCGAGCCGCGTTCTCTACCAGGTTCTCGCGTTCGATGATCTGGAGATTCGCGAGCGCCACGGCACAGGCGACCGGGTGGGTCCCAAAGGTGATGCCACCGGCGAACGTGCGCGCCTTCTCGCCCTGGAATTCCTTCGCCACTCGATCGCTGACACCGACGGCCGCGATCGGGAGATAGCCGGATGAGAGGCCCTTAGCCATCGTCATCAAGTCCGGCTCGAAGTTGTAGAGCTCGCTTGCGAACCACTTTCCGGTGCGGCCGAATCCATTGATCACCTCATCGGCGATGAGGAGGATGCCGTACTTGTCGCAGAGGTTGCGGATCGTCGGCCAGTATTCGGGTGGGGGCTGGGAGACAGCATTGGCGGCGGAGATGGGTTCGGCGATGAATGCGGCGATGGTCTCGGGTCTCTCCGCCTGGATCGTGCGCTCAATGCTGCGGGCGCAGAAGGTGTCGCAGGACGGGTAGGTCTTTTCGAACGGGCAGCGGTAGCAGTTCACGTTCTCGACGAAGACCGAGCCGGCGACCAGGGGCTCCCAGGGAGCGCGGTTGATGGCCGCGGCGCCGTTCACGGAGAGCGCGCCGGCCGTCATGCCGTGGTAGGAGCCGCGGCGAGCAAGGACCTTGTACCGCTTCTTCTCGCCGATGTTGTACTGGTAGTTCTTCGCCATGCGGATGGCGGTCTCGACGGCCTCCGAGCCGGAGTTCACGAAGAACACACGGTTGAGTGACGGGGGCATGAGGCCGGCGAGTTTCTCGGCGAGGTCGATGGCTGGCTTGTTCGCGTACGAGAAAGTGTTGGCGTAGGCCATTTCGCGCATCTGCGTCGCGGCGACGTCGGCAAGTTCGGCCCGGCCGTGTCCGGCGTTGACCACCCAGAGGCCGGACATCGCATCGATGAACTTGCGGCCCTTGATGTCCCAGAGATGGATGCCCTCACCCCGGACAATGACCTTGAGGCCGTCCTCCTTTTCGAGGTCGGCCTGCTGCTGGGTGTGCACCCAGAGGTGTTCGAGCCCGCGGCTGATGTAGTCCGCTACGTCGTCATCGAGCATTGCCGGGGAAATCGCTTCAGTCGTCGTCGTCATCGTGCGTGCCTTCAGAGCGGTTGGAGCCGCTACTATACCCCGCGGCGCGAGGGTCACTTGAATGCGAGCGGGCCAGAGCCGTGGCGATCACCCCTCGCCAGGCGGTTCCCCGCGGACCCAACCGAACAGGATGAGGTCGTGGTGGCTGCCCGCGCGGAATTGCGCACCGCGGGCCACGCCTTCGTAGCGGAAACCCGCCCGGGAGAGCGCGAACTGGCTGCCGACGTTCTCGACATCGCACGAAGCCTCGATGCGGTTCACTTTCGTCTTCGCGAACAGGTATTCGACGACCTGGCGGAGCGCCTGGGTGCCGTAGCCCTTGCCGCGCGCTTCGGGAGCGAGCGAGATGCCGAGCTGGTAGGCCATCGATTCGGGCGGTGGGCCGTACATTGCCGGGCGCCAGTCGATCGTGCCCACGGGTGTGCCATCCGCCTCGACGATCAGCGTGCCGTGCTGGTCATCGATGAAACCCTTCTCGGCGGCTTCATTTGCGGAGCGCGGCGGCAGGCCGAAGTCGTTGAACTCGCCCCGGAACGCCAGCGAAGCGTTCCATGCGTCGAGCAGGGGCACGTCGCCCTCGGTTGGTTCCCGCAGGCGGACCGTCGTACTCATTCCTGGCGGATGACGCCCTGGGCGAGCAACTCGCTGATGCGGTCTTCGCTGAAGCCGCAATCGCGGAGCACCTCAACCGAATGTTCCCCGATCCCGGGCGAGCGCCGTGGATAACCGCCGGGAGTCCTCGAGAATTCGCCCAGGAACCGTGGGCCGCGGATGGCGCCAAAGGCCGGGTGGTCGAAATCTTCGAAGTAGTTGTTCTCGTGCATGTACGGGCTTTCGAAGAGGTCCGCCGTGCTCGTGACGGTCGCGGCCGGTACACCCTTCGTCAGCAGCCGGTCGACCGCCTCGTCTTTCGAGATGGTCGCGAACATTTCCGCGAACTGATTCGCGAGCTGGCCCTCGACCGGTTCCTGGATGGCTTTCTCAGCGATGAGGCGGCCAGCCCACTCCGGGTGGCCCAGCGCGATGCAGATCGCCGGGAAGTGCTCGGCCTTCGTGCCCGCCACCATCACCCAGCCGTCGCTGCAGGCGTAAAAGCGGTTCGTCGCGCTCGTGCCGAGAAGGTCGAGGCCGCCCTTTGGGTTCGCGGGCCGGCCCTCGTACCAGGTCAGTTCGCCGGATTGGGTCAGGATGCTCTGGTTGGCCAGGCAGGTGAGGACCTCCTGGCCCTCGCCGGAGCGTTCTCGTGCAAAGAGCGCGGCGACGACGCCGAACGCGGCCACCATGGCGCTGGCGGTATCGTTTACCGGGATCTGGTAGAAGACGGGCTCCACACCGCCGCCCTGGGCATCCATCAGGCCGCTGCGCGCCTGGACCAGCGGGTCGAACCCCGGGTCCGGCGAAAGTTCGCCCACCGGCCCGTAGCCGGTTACCGAGCAAGAGATGATGCGCGGGTTGATCGCCTTGA
This sequence comes from Candidatus Amarobacter glycogenicus, assembly GCF_016704105.1. Lineage (NCBI taxonomy): Bacteria > Bacillati > Chloroflexota > Tepidiformia > Tepidiformales > Tepidiformaceae > Candidatus Amarobacter > Candidatus Amarobacter glycogenicus. Next base: position 39,757 of record NZ_JADJAT010000021.1, read on the forward strand.
GCGTCTGGTAGTCGATGCCGAGACGTTCGCGCACACCGGTGCGGTAGTTGTCCAGCACGACATCGGAGACGCGGACGAGGTCGAGGAATGCCTCGCGCCCTTTCGGGTTCTTCAGGTCGATGGAGAGGCCGCGTTTGCCGCGGTTGTAGCCGATGAAGCCGAGGCCGTAGGTGCGGAACGGGTCGCCGTCGATCGGTTCGACTTTGATCGAGTCGGCGCCCCAGTTGGCGAGGATGCCGGGCGCGAAGGTGCCGGCGATGAAGGCGCCAAGGTCCAGGATGCGAATGCCGGAAAGCGGACCACCCCGCTTCCCAGCCGGTGCCCTGGGGCTGACTTTCGGGGCCGCCCTCTGGGCGATAGCGTCCAGCTTCGTGGAGATGGGGAGCGACTGCACAGAGCCCGGGGTAGCCGTCAGTTTCACAGGGACGCCGGGCAACTCGACCTTGCCGAGCGTGGGGTGTTCGAACTCGAGGTGCATTTCATTGATGCGGGCAGTCTCGCTTCGGAACCATTCGAGCGATTTGCCGACAGGCCCCCGGGGGACGTCGTTGTCGTGGAGGATCTTGAGCCATTCGGCGCGCGGCTTTTCCTTGAACCGCTCTTCCAGGGCGGCGATGACGAGCGGGTTGATATCGGGCTTCAGCAGGTTGGTGAACTCACCCCCGACCTGTTCCCAGGCCATCAGGTGCATCATGTCGGTGGCTTCGAGAGCCTTGAGGAAGAACTGCGGCGTGAGCGTGCCGAGGAAGAACCATTCGCCATCGGCGCATTCGTAGAGGCGGTAGTTCGGGACGCCGCCGCGGCTGCCGCGCCCACCCATGCGGAACATATCGGCCGCACGGATGGTGCCGCCGCTTTCGACAGCGGAGACGCCGTGGAGTCCGCTGACGGTGATCGCCTGGCCTTCGCCCGATTTGGCACGCTCGACCAGCGCCGAGGCGAGCACACCGGCGCCGATCATGGCCTGGCCGTACTGCACCTGGGGGCTGATGAGGTACGTCGGGCGGTCTTCGTAGCTCATTTGCAGCCACGAAACGCCGCTTACCGCCGAGAGGAGCGCTTCATCCGGGGGGAGCTGGCTCCAGCGGCCATGGGGGGAGTAGGGCGGAAACCAGGCGTGCAGCAAGGCGGGGTTCGCTGCTCGCACTGTTACGGCGTCGAGACCGCTCCGCTCCAGCTCCCCCGGGTGCCAGTCGAACACAGCCATATCGGCAGTGGCAAGGAGCGAGCGTGCGGCGGAAAGGCCGGCAAACGTGTGGAGATCGAGCGTGACCACCTGCTTGTTGCGATTCCAGCAAAGGTAGCCGGGGTGGTCCTTCATCCGGTCGCCGGCGAGAGGTTCGACCTTGATGACCTCTGCCCCCAGGTCGCCGAGGAGCATGGTGGCCATGGGTCCGGCGATGCCCCCGGAGAAGTCGATGATGCGGATGCCGGAGAAGGCTGTCATGGGGGTGGACTATACGGAGGTGTCAGGGGTCAGGCATCAGGAGTCAGTCCGCACGCCGTTCGAGGAACTCGGCGCTTGCCCACCCGGGTTTCCCGCCGGGTGGGGTCACAGCGACCCAGGTGACCCCGGAGACGGTGGTCGTCTCTCCTCGCTCGAACAGCAGCACGCCATCGCGATAGCAGCCGAGGCTGGCTGAGGTGGTCGTAGCCTGTTCGCGGACGTTCAGGCAGGTAGTGCTGTTCGAGACGCTGGCGACGCGGCCCGGCACCGCGCCTCGGACGAAGGGCTGCAGTTGTGGAGGCAGGCCAGCGTTGAGTTCGCGCAGCGGCGAAACGAAGCCCGTCGCGAGGTCGATCAGCACGGCGGGGACATCGAACGGGATCTGGCTATCCGGCTTCGGTTTCACCTCGGCATTGCCGATGAGGTAGCGGTGGCCGAGGGCGAAGGGCCCGATCCAGTTGAGGGTGGTCTCGTTGGAGTAGATGGCCGAGGGGTGGCCAGACGGCTCGACCCGTCCGATGTAGTTCATCGCTGGATGCGGGTCGGAAGGCCGGTCCGGAGTGTAGGTCCAGGAGGCGAAGATGCCGCCGTTTTCGAAGCGAGCAGCGATCCTCGCCTGCAATTTCCACGCGAAGAGCCCGGCGAGCTGGTTGCCGGCAGAGTCGTAGGAAGGCTCGATGCCGATTGACCGTCCGAGGTAGGTCGGTTCCCAGACAACACCGAGCCCGGGGACGCTACGCGGTTCGGTATGCGGTGCGGGCGGGGGGACTTCCCTGCCCGAAGGATGGAGGAAGAAGCGGTAGACGGGCCGCTCGTTCACATCGCGAGCGAGGTACTGGCCGAAGATGACGCCATCGCCGGTCACGGCCTTAGGGAATGCCATTGCCGGGACCCGGCCCGCGGCCGTCCAGGTGATGCCGCCGTCGATGGAGCGGAAGACGTTGAATTCGCCGGCCCAGCCGCCAACGCCGATGCCGCGGCAGGCGCCTTCCTGGCAGGCCGTAAGGGTGATGTCGTTGAACTTCTCATCGGCAGCCCAGGCGGTGATCCCGAGCGGACCGTGCTGTGCGATAGCGTTCCCGAAGAGGTCGTCTCGGCGGATGGCGCCGTCCGGACCGCGATACTCGCGCCAGAGTAGGACGGCGAAGCTATCGGCTGCCCAGGGCGCGGGGCCGAGGTAAACAACAACATCGTCCGGGAGGGTGGTATCGCCACCGATGCGGAGGGGCCGGACTTCGACGCCATCGATGATCTCGGCCGCGCCGGGGGCGTACGGTTCCTCGCCGGGCGCGAGGACTTCGACCGGGTAGACGCCGTGGCCGAGGCCCGGCCCGTTGATGTCGGAGCCCGGCACTTCGCCGCCGGTCGTCCGCGGGCCAAAGATGACGTACAGGCGCCCCGGACCTTCCGGGATGCCATGAGTGGTGAGCCGCGGACCAGAAGCCGCGCGCTCGAACACCAGGACCAGTATCCCGATAGGGCCCGCGTCGATCTCCTTTTCGGAGATGGTCGCGAACACCAGCCCGAACTTCGCCGTGCAGTTCGGCTCGGGCGGTGGGACGCGCACCATCGGGCAGGTGATGCTGCGCAGCGTGCGAGGGTGAGCTTCGGAAACTGGCAGAGCGGCAGCGATGGCGGCCGAGAGCGCGTCACGGCCGGTGGCGTTGTCCAACGGGCCACCGGCGCCAACCAGACTCGCGGCGTCGGATTGCTGAACCCGGCCCTCGGCGGCGGCGGCGAAGTCGCAGATCTCGTCGCCGACCCCGGGTGGGCAGTAGTTCAGGCGCGGCCGCTGGACCACGATTTCTGGGGTTTGAGTCGGGGCGGAGACGGTTTCGTCCTTCGAGTCGCCGGAGCATGCGGCCGCCAGCAAGGCGAGTGCTCCAAGCACTCCAGGACTGGTAAAACAACGCATCAGCGCCACCACATGCAATCATCATGACGCTGCGGGGGCCAATTCGGTTCCCTGGAGTCCCGGAGGGCGGCCGATCGGTTTGGATATCTTCGGGCGGACCCGGTCGCTTGGTCCGGATGGATGTCTCCTGCGTCGTAACGATGGCCGCCACTGGACCGGCCTGGGGACGTCTCTACCCCTCCACCCCGTTCCGCCGGATCACCTCCGAATACCAGGCCGCGCTTCGCTTCGGGATGCGCTTGAGTGAGTCGAAGTCCGTGTAGACCATGCCGAAGCGCTTGGTGTTGCCGAAGGCCCACTCGAAGTTGTCGTAGAGCGACCACTGGTAGAAGGCCCGCACGTCGCAGCCGTCGTTGATGGCGCCGTGGAGACCCTTGAGGAAGCCCCCGAGCAGTTCGACACGGGTGGCGTCGTTCACCTGGCCGTCCGGGCCGGGCTCGGTGTTGTCGCAGACGCCGTTCTCGGTGATGTAGATCTTCGGGTAGCCGTACTCCTTCGAAACCCAGCGGACGAAGTCGCCAAGCGCGTGTGGCGCGGCTTCGTAACCCATCGGCAGGAGCGGCAGCCGCGGCGCTGCGAAGGCGAACCCGACGCCACGGCCAGGTGAGGCCTGGATAAGCGAGCGGGAATAGAGGTTCGTCCCGAGGAAGTCGGTCGGGCTGGCGATGATTGCCATGTCCCCTTCCTCGATCGGGAGGCTCGCGTTCCGCGCATCGTGGTAGTCGAGGACGCTCTGGGGATAACCCTTGCCGAAGACGGGGCCGTGGAAGAGCCGCGAATCGAAGTCGCGCGCGAGCTCCACGGCGGCCGCGGTCTCGGGCGTGTCGTCGGCGGGTTCGTAGCTGGAGTTGGCGTTGGTGATGCCGATTTCGCCGCCCTTGCCGCTCGCCCGCAATGCCTGCACCGCCTTGCCATGCGCCAGGTGGGCATGGTGGATGGTCCGTCCGTAGATCGCGAGGTCGCGGATGCCGGGCGCCATGACGCCACGCCGGTGGCCGATGTCGGTGAAGATGTACGGCTCGTTGAGCGTCACCCACTTCTTCACGCGGTCGCCGTACCGTTCGAACATCAGGTTCGCGTAGTCGGCGAACCAGTCGGTGATCGACCGGTTCGCCCAACCGCCGAGGTCCTGGAGCGACTGGGGCAAGTCCCAGTGGTAGAGAGTGAGCATGGGCTCGATGTTCTTCGCCAGGAGGGCGTCGATGAGCCTGTCGTAGAAGGCGAGGCCCTTCTCGTTGATAGCGCCCTTGCCGAACGGCATCACCCGCGACCACGAGACCGAGAAACGGTATGCCTGGAGGCCGAGGCCGGCCATCAGGTCGACGTCTTCTTGCATGCGGTGGTAGTGGTCGCAGGCGACATCACCGGTAGCGCCGTCCTGGATAGTGCCGGGCTGGTGGGTGAAGGTATCCCAGATGGACAGGCCGCGGTTGTCTTCGCGGCAGGCGCCCTCGATCTGGTAGGCGGCGGTGGCAGCGCCCCATTGGAAGCCGTCGGGGAAGGTGAGGAGTGGCATTGCGGGATTCTACTCATGGCAGGCGGGCGAGGACACTCGGCACCCAGGGCGCGGCAGTGCCCTTCGATGGCGCTCTGCCGGGGCCAGGGACGACAAAAACAGATCTATGCAACTTAAGCATTGAGGTCTACAGTGCCCGCGATCTTCCCAGGGAGGCCAAGGGATGCTGTTCTTGAACACGTGGCGTGTCGTGGATTCCAGTGAGCAAGGAGCGAAGCGGATGCTCCAGATCCTCTCGAGGTGGTCGCCTCCGCCGGAGGTTGAGGTGAGGGGGTGGTACGAGTTCGCCGATGGGACGGGCGGCGCCGCCATCTTTGAAGCCGATTCAGCGGCCACGCTGCTGAGAGCCGCTGCAGTCTGGAGGCCATCGTTGGAGATCCAGTCCCGAGCATTGGTCCCGGTGGAACAGGCTGCGACGATCTCGGCCGAGGCCGTGGCGTTCCGCGACAGCATCAGCTGACGGGTTTAAAGGCGTCGCGCTACGAGAGCGGATTGCCGGTGTGCTGAGTTCCGCGCCAGCGCAGCGTGCTGTGCCTATACTGCCCTCACTCACTTTCTCTCGGGGGCTTACGCATGGATTACAAGAACCTCGGCCGTTCCGGCCTCCAGGTCTCGGTCGTCGGACTCGGATGCAACAACTTCGGTATGCGCTGCGACTACGACCAGTCGGAAAAGGTGGTGCACGCCGCCATCGATGCCGGCATCACGTTGTTCGACACGGCCGACGTCTATGGAGGCCAGGGGAAGAGCGAAGAGTTCCTCGGCCGGATCCTCAAGGGGAAGCGGGACAGCGTCCTCGTCGCGACCAAATGGGGCATGAAGATGGGCGAGGGGCCGCACAAGAGCGGCGGGTCGCGAAAGTACATCATGGCCGCCGTGGAAGATTCGCTCCGCCGCCTGCAGACCGACTACATCGACCTCTACCAGCTCCACCGGCCCGATCCCCAGACGCCGATGGAAGAGACGCTGCGCGCGCTCGACGACCTCATTTCGTCGGGGAAAGTGCGCTACATCGGCCATTCGAACTTCGCCGGGTGGCAGGCCGCCGAGGCGCACTTCGTCGCACAGAAAGGCAACTACACGCCGTTCATCAGCGCCCAGAATGAGTACAGCCTGCTGGAACGGCGGATCGAGGCGGAGCTGGTACCGGCATGCAACCAGTACGGGGTGAGCGTGTTGCCGTTCTTCCCGCTGGCGAGCGGCTTCCTGACAGGGAAGTACCGCCAGGGCCAGGACCTGCCCGCGGGTACGCGACTCGCGAACGCGGGGCCAATGGCGGCCCGCGTCCTTACCGATAAGAACTACGAGATGCTGGGCAAACTCGAAGCGTTCGCGGAGGCGCGCGGCAAGACCATGCTTGACCTCGCGATCGGCTGGCTCGCCAGCCTGTCGCACGTCGGCAGCGTCATCGCCGGGGCGACGAAACCGGAGCAGGTCGCGCAGAACGTGGCCGCCGGCGGCTGGCGGTTGACCGCCGAAGAGCTGGCCGAAGTAGACGCGATCTCGAAGCGCTAAGCCGGGACGGGCACGCGCCCGGTGACGCCCGCGGCGGCCAGCCCGTCGCGAGCGTCGGCGTCGTACCCCATCGCCGCCAGCACCTCCGCGGTGTGTTCGCCGAGAAGGGGTGCGGCGGTCCCGGGGAGCGGACGCAAGCCGGCCGACGAAAAGGCGATGCCCGGGTAGAGGTGGTATCCCACCGGTTCGCGGTCGATGCCCTGCCAGAAGCCGCTGACCAGGAGCGGCTCGAGCCCGAGCGTCTCGCCTTCGCTCATGACGAGCGAAGCGGGAACATGAGCGCGATCGCAGGCGCTCAGGGTGGCGGCTTCCCCGGTGGCTGCGACCCATGCGGCGGTTGCCGCCTCGATGGCGTCGCGCCGCGCTTCACGTCCCGACGACGGGAGCAGCGAAGGGTCATGAGCCCAGGCGCCATCGATTTCCTTCGCGAGCGCGGCCCACTGTTCGTCTGTTTCGACTTCCAGTGCGAGCCAGCGATCGTCGCCGAGGGGGAATGCCCCGGAAGGCGTGTGGCCCGGCCGGCGGTCCGCCTGCCGCCGGGGCTGCTGGCCGGTCTGCTGGTAGGCGATGAGCGCTTCGGAGACCATCGGGAGGAAGCCTTCGAGCTGGGCGCATTCGATGACCCGGCCCTTGCCGTCGTGGGAACGCGCTTCGAGGGCGGCGAGCACGGCCAGGGTGCCGCCGAGGCCGCTTACCGGGTCGCCGCAAGCATTGCTCAGCATCGTCGGCGGCCCGCCTTCGTAGCCGATGAGCGAGGACAGCCCCGACATTCCTTCGATGGTGTTCCCGAACACGACATAGCCGCTTTCGGGGCCATCTGAGCCAAACCCGGGCTGTCTCAGCATGATCAGCGACGGGTTACTGACGCTGACGGCCGCGTAGGTCAGGCCCAGCTTCTCGATTACCCCCGCAGCGAAGTTCTCGATCACCACGTCGGCGCTTGCAATGAGGTCGAGCGCGATCTCACGGCCACGAGGGTGGGTTAAGTCCAGGGTGATGCCCCGCTTGCCGCGGTTCACGCTGTTGAAAACGTGGCTGCGCTCGTGGAGGTCGCCGCCATCGCCGTCGCCGGGTGGGCGCGAGCCGCGCCACCAGTCGAAGTGAGTATGGCTCTCTACCTTTATGACATCGGCGCCCATGGCGGCGAGGTTCATGCCGACGAACGGTCCGGCCCACCCCATCGAGAGGTCGACGACGCGCAACGCACCGGCACGCCACGGGCCCGTGGCGTTATCGCGCTGGCCAGGCCCGGCTTCTGCAGGGATGCGGGCGGGTTCCCCCGGGACCTGGAACGAGCGCCCGCCCGGGGTAGTCACGGTGTGCCAGCTCTTGCGGGCTTCGAGTTGCGGCGAGGAGAGGACCTCTGCCATGTCCGGGTGTCCAGAGGCGGGTATGCGGTGACGCTGGAGTTCGTGGTATGCCTGCCAGCGCGTCCGCGAGGCGAGCCAGGGGAGCAGGTATCCTTCATCGAGGGCAGGGATGTTGCCCGAGCGGGCGGCGATGGTTTCGAAGCGCGCGTCTTTCACGATCTCCGGGTGGCCAATCAGCTCGGCGAGCGCGACCCATTGCCGGTGCAGGGCGGTATGCAGGCCGATGAACCCATCCTGGCAGGCGAGCGTGGCAATCAGCGGCTGGTTCGCGTTGAGGCGGTTGCCGGCACGGCCGCGGGGACGTCCGAAGTACTGGAAGGCCACGGGGTCATAGATAAGCGTGGCGACGAGTGCCTCGATCACCGGCACATCGACCAGGCCGGGCGACGGAGCAGCCCCCTTCGCGGCGTGTTCGACCGCGGCGATTGTCGCGAACTGGCCCGCGATGAAGCGACACTGCGCGCCGGGCGGTGCCAGGGGTGGGCGGCCGGGGTCGCCGACGGAGTACATCCAGCCGCTGGCGGCGTAGAGGGTCAGGTCGCTCGCCGGGCGTTCCGCCCACGAACTATCGAGACCCCAGGGAGTGATCCAGATGACGCGGCCCGCGAGCGCCGCGGATTCGAGGACGCGGCGGTTGGCAGCTGTCACGGGCGCGTCGGTGATGAACGTCTCGCCCGGAGTTGGTCGAAGCGGGGGCGCGTCGTCACTCTCGCCGCCTTCAGCGAGGAAGGCGCCCAGCCCTTCCGGGTCCAGGGCGGAGACGTGGCGGACAGAGGCGCCGAATGAACGCAACAGCCAGGCGGCATAGGCGGCGCCGGGGCCATACGACGCGACCGAGTAGCGGCAGTTCCTCAGGAGGTCCATGGCCCGGCATCATAGCGTTCCCCGGGGCGCTGGAAAGCTGGCACGGCGGAAGATAGACACTGACCGGTTGTGCCCCGGTATCATTCGCGCCTGTGCCTGCGGGGGTGCTGGATACCCTATCAGGGTAATCCCCAATGACTGCGGACCCGCGCGCTCGGTGAGAATAGATGCATACAAAAGGCGAGCCGCCAGGGAGCAACGTGCGCGCGACAACTGCCGCCCAAGACGCGTTACGAGTTTCCGGGGCAGTGTCCTCCTCGGGGCAGGAGCAACGTGTGGCCGGGACCATTTTGGTCGTCGATGACGATGATCCGGTGCGGGTCATGCTGGCGCGCCTGCTCCGGACGCAAGGCTACACCGTCCTCCAGGCCGCCCACGCCAGCGAGGCGCGTGCGCAGATCGATCTGCAGAAGCCGGACCTGGTGATCAGCGATATCGTCATGCCGGGCGAATCGGGGATCGAGCTTCGGCGGAACATCCTTGAGCGCTGGCCCGGGCTACCGGTGATCCTGATCTCCGGCTACAGCGCCGAAGGGCCAGCCGAGTTCGCCGCCCGAACGCCGAACACCGTCTTTGTGCAGAAGCCATTCGCCGCGGACCAGTTCCTCGCCCTGGTCGAAGCGACGCTGGCAAGTGCCGCTGGAAACTAGTGCCGTTCGGCCCATCAGAATAGGGCCGAACGATCCATAGGGCGGCAAGGGAGCGAGCCTACGCTGATATCCATCCAGAGGGAGGATGTCAGATGTCGAATATCGTGCGCCGGAACCCCTTCGAAGAACTCACATCGTTCTGGCCACGCGATCTCCTTGCCCGCTTCGGGGGTGGATCGCTCGCAGGCGAATGGAGCCCGCGGTGTGATGTGAGGGAAGACGAGACATCCATCGTCGTCCATGCCGAACTCCCCGGGGTTGAGGCGAAGGACATGGAGGTCAACGTCCACCAGGGCATGTTGACGCTTCGCGGCGAAAAGCGAGTGGAAAAGAAGGGCGAGCCGGACGGCGGGTACAGCGAGCGGTTCTTCGGCTCGTTCGAACGCAGCCTTTCCATCCCCGGCAATGTCGATGAGGAGAAGATCGAGGCATCGTTGAAGGACGGCGTGCTGGAGGTGCGCCTGCCGAAGACGGAACCCTCGCCGCCGCCGTCTCCACGGCCGATCAGTATCAAGACGGCTTGAGCGGCGCCATGCAACCTGGCTATCGCGAGGAATTTGGAATGGACCGACCCGGAGGCTGGTACGTGGAGGTTGCCACCGGGAGGGTGGTGCGGAAACCGACGCCGGTGGTGCCGCCTGTGCGGGGCGGGGCATACTGGACGTCACGAACTTGGGAGGCACCACCGGTGAGCAAGGACAAAGACGCGAAGAGCGACCTGAATCCGATTGAGGACATCAAGGGCGCGGTAAAGTTCGTGAAGGGTCTTCACCCGATCGAAGAAGTCAAGGAATTCATGGAGACCGCGGCGAAGGTGCTTGAGCCGGCGGAGTCCGATGTCCGCGTGGTCGAGCCCGAATCCGACACCGTCAGCGAACTCGCCGAGCCGGATGAGCATGGCCGGCCCGGCCGGCCGGTGGAGGCGAGCCCCCAGCCTGACGTGCGGGCGCTGAACAAGGAGCACCGGGGCTACTGACGTTTAGCAGGCCTCGCGCAGGAACGTCTCCGCGAGCTGTTCCCGGAAGGCGGAGTCGTTGAATATCCGGGCTCGCGCCTCTTCCTCGGCGAAGAACTGGCGCGTGGCGGGGTTCCCCTGCAGGAAATAGTCCCGCAGCGCCCAGGTGTTGTGCATCGCGGACTGCCGCCACGCTTCGATGGTGGGCTCGATGGTGGTCTCATCGAGGCTGGTTTCGCGCCGGTAGCCCCGCAGGTAGGCGCTCAGCAGCGGCTGCTCCAGGAGCAGGACGAAGCTGACGGCCCGCAGCACTTCGAACGCCGGGGGTTGGACGCAGAAGCGCTCCCAATCGACGATGGCGGCGACCTCACCAGTCTCATCGATCATGACGTTTCGCTCGTGGAAGTCACCGTGGGTCGCCTGCATCGGTATCCCGGAGAACTCGGAAGACGGGCGGGCGATGCCCGACTCCAGCAGTTCGCGTTGCTTGCGGACCATGCGCCGCTCCCGGTCGTCGCCGCGGTCCCGGACGTGTGGTCCAAGCGTCTTCAGGATCTCGACCGAGGCCGCGGTATCCCACGTGAGTTCGCTGTTCGGCGGAAGGGCCCGGATGGGATGTGCCGCGAGGACGCGGTGCGTCCTCCCATGGACTGCGCCGAGGTGTTCGGCGCCGGCCGGCGACATCTGCCCTCGCCGGTACGTGCCACCTTCGACCCACGGCGAGACCGACCACCAGCGGCCCTCGCACTCGTGCAACGTCTCGCCGCGCTGGTTGGCGAGCGGCCGGGCGACCGGTAGTCCATTGGCCGCCGCCCAGGCGATCGCGGCCTGCTCCTTGACCATCCGGTCGCGCGGCCGCGATTCGCGGTAACGCTTGACGAAGAACGTCCCGCGGTTGGTCTCGACGCGGTAGTTCTCCGCACTGATCGAATCCGGCACGAGCGCGGGCGCGACATCGAGTGTGGCCCCGTACTCCCGGAGGACGGCACGAATCGCGTCGCCGACCGGCTCGCCGACCATCTACCACACCCCGGCGCGGGGCGGCCCGCCGGCGATGAGTTCTTCGATCCGTTCCCGCACTCCCGCGGAGATGTCCGCGGGTAGCGAGTCGATGGCGAACCACTCCCGCGCCGCTATCTCGTTGTTGGGCGTGAACGGGCGCAGTGCGAAGTCCCGCGACGAGAACATCGCGAGGTGGTCGCTCTTGCCCTCGTCGAAGTTGCTGTAAACGCCCAGGAGGGTGAGTTCGTGCAGGGTCGCGTTGGCTTCTTCCTCAGCCTCCCGGCGGGCGGCCTCGTCGAGTGGTTCGCCTTTGTCTACGCCGCCGCCCGGGAAGAACCACCCGTCGCGGTAGGTGTGCCGGATGAGGAGCACTTGGCGGTCGCGAATGAGGATGACGCGGGCACCCACCGTGACCGGGTGGAAGAGGCGCCAGCGGAGGCGTTCGCCTTCCCATGCAAGCTTTCGCACCGCCGTGCCGACCCTGAGGCTGACCCGTTTCATCACGCGCCCAGCGTAACCCGGCTGCCATGCTCGCATCGACTCACGAGGGAACAGTCGCCGCACTTCGGCCGGTTCTTGAGGCAGAGGTGTTTGCAGTGCATCACGATGAGGGCGTGGTAGCGGGCGAGCAGATCGCGTTCGCCCCAGCCGTCAGGCGATGCGCCCTTGAGCCCGGCGAGTACCCAGCGTTGCCACAGGTGGTAGTCCCGCGAGGCGACGGGGCCCAGCCCCAACCGGCTGTAGAGCCGGATGGAATAGGCATCGGCCGCGAATGCCGGTTGCCGGGAGGCGTAGCAGATCATCGCGTCGGCGGTCTCCGGGCCGATGCCGAAACAGGCCAGCAAGATGGGCCGGAGTTTGGCCGCGGGGATCGCCATCAGCGCCCCGAAGCCCCCGTGCTGCCCGGCCAGTTCCAGGAAGGCACGGAGCTTCAGCGCCTTCTGCCGGTACTGGCCGCTGGGACGGATCAGTTCTTCCAGGTCGGCGTGATCGAGTGCGGCCATGGCTGAAGGGGTGAGGGCACCGGCCAGCTTCAGGCGTTCGATGGCCCGCTCGACGTTCGTCCACATCGTGTTCTGCACGAGGATGCACCCAACGCAGACCTCGAAAGGGTCGGCCTCGGGCCACCAGTGCCATCCGCGCCAGGAGTGCATTGCGTCGAGCGCATGGTAGACATCGACCAGGTGCTGTCGGTCCGCAGGCGTGTTCATATGTCGGCGGGGATGACGGTGGTGTTCGCGTTGGCTTTGCCGCGTTCAGTCGTGAACGTGCGGGCGGCGACGGCGGCGATGATGATGGCGCCCCCGAGGACAGCCCACCATCCGGGGGTTTCGCCGAGGAAGAGGAACACCCAGACGGGATTCAGCACCGGTTCGAGCATGCCAATGAGCGAGGCTTCGAGCGCCTGGACGTGGGCAACGCCGTAGCCGAAGAGCAGGTAGGCGAAGCCGATCTGCACGACGCCGAGGAAGACCAGGCCCGCGATATCGCTCAGGTCCGGTGTGAACGGCGAACTCGTCCGCCGGCCCAGGTTCACCGCGAACAGGCCAACGACGAGCAGGATGTTCCCCCACACCATCGCCTCGGGGCGCGTCTCAACAGCGCAGCCGGGGGCGCGCAAGAGCGTGAACATGGCCGCGAGCGTCACGCCCGAGGCGGCGGCAAGTGCGTTCCCGGTCATCGCATCGGCATCGAGCTTACCGACGAAGAAGAGCGCCATGCCCCCGAAAGCAACGGCCACGGTGGCGAAGTCGGTCTTCGTCGCCCGTTCGTGGAGGAACACCGCGCCAGTCACGAGAAGGTAGAGCGGCGCCGTGTACTGGAGGAAGATCGCGCTCGCCGCGGTGGTGAGCTTGGTGGCGGCGACGAACATCACGAGCGTCAGCGCGTAGCTAATGGCGATGCCCCAGGTAAGCTTGCCGGTCTTCCACGGGGGGCGCATGGGCGGGCGCGCGATCGCCCACATCACCACGCCGGCGAGGAGCGATCGCCACATCGTGACCCCCAGTGCGTCCAGCGAGACCCACTTGATGAACAGCCCTCCCGAGCTCCAGAGGATGGCCGCGCCGAGCACTGCCACCAGCCCCTGCTGGTGTGGGGTCAGCGATGCGAAGGCTTCGCGGGGGAGGGCAAAGGCGCGGCCAGTCACTGACGGGAAACGATACAGGGACGCGAACGTAACTGGCTCAGCCGCGACTGGCGACGGGGCGGCGATAGAGCGCCTGTTCGTAGTGCGGGGCCCGCGTCCAGGAGCCGACGCGTTCGAACCCGCAACGCTCGTAGAACGCGCAAAGACGCGTCCGCGTGGCGACGCAATCGAGCCGGAGACATTCCTTGCCCCGACTGGCCGCTTCGTTGGCGGCCCATTCGAGCATCGCCTGGGCGTGCCCCTGACCGGCAGCCGCCCGCCGAACAGCCAGGCGATGGATGAAGCCAGCATCGTCGATGCCCGGCCAGAACATGTCGTCCCGCCACTCCAGGAGGGTGGTGACCACGGGGATACTCCGCCAGTAACCGGTGAGCACCGAATCGGGCGCACTTCGCCGCCTGAGGGCGTCTTCGGAGACTTCCTCGGGCGGCCACAGTTGCCGGCCCGAATGGGTAAGCCAGTTGGCGGCTTCGGTCAGGATCGCCGAGGCGACGCCGTACTCTCCTCGCCGGATCGCCAGCGCTTCTCGGGCGGGACTTCCCACGCTACAGCTGCGACTTCGCCTTCAGGATCTTCCCGGCCTTGTCGACCAGGTTGCCGTCTCTGTCGAAGAGGTCCGGTTCTTCGCCGCCGAACTTGCGGTCCAGGAAGATGTAGAGCGCGAGCGCGCCACCGGCGCCCACGAGCGAGATGACGATGCCCGTGATGATCTTGTCCGGGTCGAACCGCACGAACAGATAGATCACGAACGTGACGATGAAGCCGATGAGGGCAGCGTTCAGGTACCGGCGAAGTGCGCGCATCATGGGCGCACTATACCAGCGACCGGCGCGCCGGACGGCAGTGCCCGGTGCCGGTCCCGGTTCAGGGCACCCAGCGCCGCTCCAGTGCCACCGCCTCATCGATGATGTGGCGATAGCGGCTGTACACCTGACGGGCGGCCTCGTTCGCGCGTTCCGCATCATCGGGCGAGATGGCGCCGGTGGCGATCGCCTCCTCCAGTTCGTTGCGGTCCTCCTCCAGGAGGGTGTCGTCCGGGAGGACCCACCAGTCGAGGACGAGGTCGCGGTACTCCAGCCCGTCGTCACCGAAGCGGACGTCGGTGACCGCATCGAGCCGGTGCGCGATCACATTCCCCTCGGGGTCGAGCCAGCGGTAGAGGTTGTACGGCCGGCGCGCCCAGAAGAACCCGTACGAGACCGACCCGGCCGGAACCACCACCGGCAGGCGCGGTGGCCCACCGCCCCGGGTCATGTGGAAACGGACGATGGCGACGCGCCCGTCGCGGTGGACCAGCTCGGTTTCGTAATCGTGGACCGAGCCGTCGAGCTTGCGTTTGCGTTCGCGAAAGGGAAAGGCGGCGGTATCGCCCCCGGCGGCGGCAGGCGTATCCTTCGCTTCACTTCGAGCCACACGGGGTGAGGGCATGGCAGACCTTTCTTTCGAGAACATCATCTACAAAAAGGAGGGCCCCGTCGCGGTCCTCACCATCAACCGCGAGCCCCAGCTCAACGCCGTCAACGCCCAGACTTCGAGCGAGATGTACCGGGCCTGGGAAGACTTCCGCGACGATTCGAACGTGCGCGTGTGCATCCTCACCGGCACCGGCGCGAAGTCGTTCTCCACTGGCATGGACCTCGTCGCGACGTCGCGCGGGGAGAACCAGTTCGAAGGCGGCCGGCCGGTGCCATTCGGCGGCTTCACCAAGCGGATGCCGATCTACAAGCCGATCATCGCCGCGATCAACGGCTACTGCCTGGCGGGCGGCATGGAGCTCGCCCTCACCTGCGACATCCGCATCTGCACGCCCGAGGCCCGTTTCGGCCTGCCCGAAGTCCGCTGGGCCATCATGCCGGGCGCGGGCGGCACCCAGCGCCTCCCGCGCGCCATCCCCCAGGCGCTCGCGAACTACATGATCCTGACCGCGGACCAGATCGACGCGGAGACCGCGTTCCGCGCCGGGCTCGTCTCCCACATCGTCCCTCTGCCGGAGCTGATGGATAAAGCGCATCAGATCGCGAACACGATCTGCGAACGCGGCCCGCTCGCCGTCCGCACGGCAAAGGAAGCCATCCAGCGCGGCCTCGACATGCCCATGGACCACGGCCTCGCCTACGAGGACGTGCTCCTCGCCCGCCTGATGGCGACGGAAGACGCGAAGGAGGGCCCGCGCGCCTTCGCCGAGAAGCGGAAGCCCGACTTCAAGGGCCGCTGATGCGACTCGGGAATGCCGGCCTCGGGCTCTGGGTTGGCGGCGCGGTGGCGGCCACGCTGGCCCTCGCCGGCTGCTCCTCCGGAGGCGAGGATCTCTCGCCGCCGAAGATCGCTTCGGTGGTGGCCGAGCGCGACGTGGTCGATGGCAAGGCGAAGCTGACCTCGACGATCATCGTGAAGTTCGACCGCGACTGGGAGCTGGCCGATACGAACCTGCCGTTCCCCTCGCTGTTCGAGATCAAAGCGCCCCAGGCTGACGGCAGCACGAAACGTATCCTCATGCGCACGGCGGAGCGTTCGGAGACGAACAGCCGCCTGGTGACGCTGACCGTGAACGACCTCGTGCCCGAGGGCGCTACCCTCCTCATGCAGAAGAAGGCTTTCGACCGGAAGGCAAGCGGCACTATCTCCCAGGAGATCGCCTCGGACCTGGACGAGGCCAGCGTGGTGCTCGCTTCGCAGGCGCTGGTCGTGGGTAACGACGTGTTCTATGACGCGCCGGTGACCGCACCCGTGACCGACGCCGACCGCGACGCCGCAGTCCAGCGGGGGCTCCTCGAGGCGCACATGCGTGCCCGCCCCGGCGGCGGCAGCGAGTCCCTTGGGGCGGCACTGGCAGTGTTCGACGGCATACCGACGGCGGTCGTGCCTTCGCCGAAGCTGCGGGCGGCCATCGCCGGTCTGACAGGGACGTTCGCGGAGCCGGCCATCACCTCGCTGATGACCTCGGACAACTGCACGAGCCGCCCGGTCGCGAAGGTCGCTTTCGAGGTCCCGGAGGGCAACGAGGCGCTCGTCGCCCGGGTGACGTTCTCGCGAGGGGCGCGGGTGATCTCGGTGAACCCCTTCGCCGAGGGCGAGCGCTTCGAGTACCTGATGCCGATCCTCGCCCACGAAGCGGTCCACTGCGACACCGAGGACGGCATCGCCGAGGAGATCGCGGCGACCGCGTTCGATGGCTTCCTCTACCTGCAACTCCTCGCCGTCGACCCGGAGCTGGCGGCGGCGCGGACGCGGGTGGCACGTGAACTGAACATCGATGCCGTGGCGATGATCAACAGTGGGCAGCGCTACCCGGAGTCCATCGGCATTCTCCCCAGCCCCGGCGTCGATGCCGTGCTCCCGCTGACGAACAATGCCTCGAAGTCGTTCGCGGAACTGGTGGCGAACGCGTACCGCGGCTTGCCCAACGCGCCGACCCCCGCGGAAACCGTGGCGACGGCCTACACGAGCCTCCTCGCCGCCGCCATCGGCGTCGAACTGAAGAACCCGTTCGACCTGGCGTACCTGGATGAGCTGCTCTCGCTCGCCGTGGATGGCGGCGTGTTCGCAAACGCCATCGTCGCGTTCGACCTCGTCCCGGAGGGGTAGAAAGCAACCTCCGAGGCGCGTCCGGCAGGGCGCGTTCGTGTCGGCAGTGGCCCGGCGTCTCGTTCACGCCCCGGGGTTCGCGCCGGGCTCCGGCGGTGATTCCACTACGCAGGCCATGACTGGCCCGCTTCACGGGGCAATCCCGGCACACCGCACTGCGGCCGCCGGATTCTTACAAAACTCTAACATTATCGTTGAGTGCAGATTCGAGCCGTTTGTTCATCTCTCATGAACGACAGGGTTTTGTCGCAAACACCGTGTATTTTCGCGACATATGCTGACGATTCTAGTGACTGCTAAGTGACTTCGGTCTCTTCCGGTGTTGACGCGTTAGCAACCGCTCGGCCACTATGCCGTTCCCGAAGGTTATTCGGGAAAACCCTGACAAAAGGAGAGCCCCGGGAATGGCGGCAACCACCCCGGGGCGGGTCGCAAGGAGAACGTCGAGCCCACCTTGCGATCGCAAATCCTAGCATCCGCCAGGTTTGCGTCGCATACGGGAAAGCCCCTTCATACGGCTTTCCTACAAATGTTCTTCCTGTGGCCCGGAAAGGAGCGTCGATCCGGGCAAGAGCGCTAGAGCGTTCCCCTGCTTTCAACACACCCAACAACGCCTTTGCCGTGGCGGCGCCTGCCGCTGGCGGCCCACACGTTCTTCTTGGAGGAACAAACTCATGCTTAAGAAGCGCATGCTTCTGATCGCGGCCCTCGCCGCCTTCGGCGCGGTCATGGTTTCTGGCGCCTTCGCCACTCCATCTGATACCGCGACCGCCAACAGCGCGACCGGCCCTTACGGCCCCAATGGGAACGGTAACTACGTCATTGAGGTCCCGAATATCTCGGCTTCGATCTCCATCCCCCTGTACTCCCAGTACACGATCGCCCCTGACGGCGTGTTTCATTCCGCGGGCACGCTTACGGTGACGAACAACACGTCCTACGGCGTGACTGTGACGGACGTGCAGGTCACTGCCGTGGCCCAGGCCGGCTGCTCCCCCACACCGGGAGTCGTGCCAGGTCTCGATGCGCAGTTCAACCCGCCAGTGAGTCCAACAGACATCGCGGGTGGCGGGGCGTCGGTCTCGGCGGGATTCGAAATAAAGCTTGGCCCTCATGCGGACATCACCAACTCGTGTCAGTTCAACGGCACGGTAACGGTAACGGCCGAACAGGACCTCATCTAACCGTCTCCAGTTCCGGAAGGGGCGGCACGCCGTCCCTTCCGGAACTGGTCCAGTGATGCTGCGGAGGTTTCGATGACAGGCAATAAGCTTTGGAAGGTCGCCCAGAACATGGCATTCTTCGCGGTGCTTGGCGTCGTTTGCACGACCGCGGCGATCTACTTCGGTCTGCAATTCGCGGGCATCTCGATCTACACAATCAACTCGCCGAGCATGAAGCCGAGTCTATCGCCCGGTGACGTAGTCGGGATACGGGCAGTCGACCCGTGGGAGATCGAAGAGGGCGACGTCGTCGCTTACGTGAAGGATGGGGTCCCGGTCGTCCACCGCGTTGCGGAGGGCCGGTGGGTCGGTTACGACGTTATTACGAATATCAAGAAGCCAGACGGCACCGTAGAGAGCGAAGTGACGCAGCGGCAGCCGAGGGAATTTGTCTTCCGCGGCGACAACAATCCCGCCGACGACAGTGACGTGGTTCAGCAGTCTCAGATCATCGGTCGGCAATCCCTGGAAGTGCCGCGCCCGTTCAGTTGGGCGGCCACCTCCTTCTCACGGGAGACGCTCATCGCGTTCGGGGTGTTAGCAATCGCGGCGTACGTTGCTTGGGAGCTGACTGAGGCTGCCGCGGAACTTCGCCGGCGGCGACGGACTTCGCTGGTTTCCTGAGGATTTGAGAGATGAGGGGTTGGGCTATGCCTGAGCGCGCGGGCTTGCTGCTGTTAGGGGTGATTGCCATCAGTCTGGGCATCTGGAGCCCGCCTGCGCTCATGGCAACCCCGGCCGACACCGCGGTTGCGGCATTCGGTCCCTACCGGGTCCCAGTCGACCCCACCCCGCCCCTCTGCACCGCCAACGGCCTCGCCTACACCCCCGCGAACACCGTCAACGGGACGGCCGGGCCCGACTTCCTCCTCCTCGGCAACCAGGGGCAGCTGGCACTGGCGCTCGGCGGGCACGACATCGTTTCCGGGGCGAACGGCAAGGACTGCATCGACGGCGGCGACGGCAACGACCTGCTCAAGGGGTTCAACGCGAAGGACGTCATCCTCGGCGGGAACGGGTCCGACACGCTCTTCGGCGGCAACGGCGACGACGTGCTCGATGGCGGGCCAGGCTTCGATATCTGCATCGGCGGCGAAGGCCAGGACACGATCGTGAACTGCGAACTGGTGTTCAATGGCGAGCAGCCGGATTCCGGCGGCGGTTGCGATGGTCACCACCGCGATGCCCTCGTTGGCGGTGCTGGCGGCGGCTCCGGCCACGGCGACGAAGACGACGATGAAGATGAGTGCTGCGATGGCGACCGGGAGTCCGGCAGCCTGACCGGCGGCGCTGGTGGCGCGACCACGGCGACGACGGCGACTGCGACGAGGGCGGGCACCGGACGACGACAACCGCATCGGGCGGGTCGCCGACTCCGTCGGCCGGGGCGAAGACGTCCAGCGGCAGTGCCGACCCAACGGAAACGCCCTCGGCGGCCACCGGGACCGTCACGCCCGGTGCGACGACGACACCGGCGAAGCCGACCGCGACCCCAACGAAGACGCCGACGGCCACGCCGACCTCCACACCAACGCCAAAGCCGACCCAGCCGGGGGACCGCCCGGTGAAGTACGAATTCAGCGGGGTTGCGATCTTCTCGAAGTGAACGGGCGCGGCGAGCCCAATTAATTCTCTCTTGACGAATTAATCGCCGATCGGCAACCATACGCAACCCGAACGCGGTTCGGGAAATTACGAGGATGTGGGATTCATCATGTTCAGGGCATCATTGCTGGGAGCTGTCGCTTTCGCGGCAGCACTCGTCGGCCTGGGAACGGCTTCCACGGGCGTGGACGCTGCCCAGGCCTGTGCAACCATCAAGGGCGGGACGATCACTGACTCCGTTGGGAACGTCATTCGCACCGGCTACGACCAGTTCGGATACAACTACCAGGCACACATGTTCAACGGGACGTACGACAGTTCGGACCGCGTGCTCGACGGCACGTACTGGGGCAATACCGGCGACTTTGTCGACGACGCGCTAAGCATGAAGTGGAGCGACTCATGGCTCGCCAACGTCGATTGCAATGGCGACGGGAAGCTCGACCGGGGGCTCGTCAACGGTGTCGCTGGCGGTATCAGCCTGGGTTGGTTGACCAACCACATCAACGGCGACTACGACTCGGACCCGTTGGACGCGGATACTTCGCAGGATGCGCACTTCACGTTGTTCGACAAGATCGTCTGGGTAGGCCCGGGCGGTGACCTGTGGGGCCAGTACACGATCATCCAGGAAGTGCTGAACGACCCCGCCGGGGGTGTGCATGGGCTGCAGTTCAAGACGCCTACGCCCGGCTTCGGCCAGAACGATCACTGGACAAGCAACTAGCGGCCAGCTGCCAGCAGAGCAGAAGCGCGGGGAGCCGTAAGGCTCCCCCCCCTGCGTTCCCTTTTTCCTGTTCCCTGCTACTATGTCTTCAATCACCGCGAACGTGGCCGCGCTTATCAAGATGGGGTTGAGGGACCGGCCCTTTGAAACCCCGGCAACCTGTCTCATCAGACAAGGTGCCAAATCCGGACTCCCGGCGCGCCGGGAGAAAGATGAGAGCGACTAACGCTCGAATTCGAACGGCCCACGCGGACGAGGAGTGTCAGATGGTTTCCTCTTTGGGCCGTATGGTCATGCGTTAGCCCTTCCCCGGAAGGGCCTCCCCGAACCCGTCATTGCGCCATTCCGCCGCGGCATCGCTCCGCGCGGGCCAGTGCCCGTCCTTCCCCCAGGGATGGACGCTTTCGGAGACCACGCATGAGTTTCGCCACCAACCTTCGCTGTCGCGAGTGTCATCGCGAATACCCCCTGGAAGCGCGCCACGTGTGCGACTTCTGCTTCGGCCCGGTCGAAGTGACCTACGACTACGACGGCATCCGCAAGAACGTTTCGCGAGAGACCATCCGGAACGGCCCCGCCAGCCTCTGGCGCTACAAGGACTTCCTGCCCTGCGATGCCGAGAACGCCATCGATATCGGCGCCGGGTTCACGCCGCTGGTGCGCGCGAAGAACCTGGGCAAAGCCCTCGGTCTGAACAACCTGTACATCAAGAACGACACGGTGAACCCGACCTGGTCGTTCAAGGACCGGGTCGTCGCCGTCGCTGCCAGCCGGGCGCGCGAGCTGGGATACGACAAGCTGGCCTGCGCAAGCACCGGCAACCTCGCGAACAGCGTGAGCGCCCATGCGGCCGCGGCGGGCATGGAGGCGGTCGTCTTCATCCCGCACGACCTGGAGGCCGGGAAGGTCCTCGGTTCGAGCATCTACAACCCGACACTGGTGAAGGTGCGCGGCAACTACGACGCCGTGAACCGCCTTTGCGCCGAACTCGCGGGCTCCTACAACTGGGGCTTCGTGAACGTGAACGTGCGCTCGTACTACGCGGAAGGCTCGAAGACGCTTGGTTTCGAAGTGGCCGAACAACTCGGCTGGCGCGCCCCGGACCATTGCGTCGTGCCGATCGCAAGCGGCTCGCTCTTCGTGAAGATCCGCAAGGGGTTCGAGGAGCTGTACAAGGCGGGCCTGATCGACAAGCCCAGCCCGCGCATGAGCGGCGCCCAGGCGACGGGATGTTCGCCGGTGGCGGTGGCCTGGCAAGAAGGCACGACGAACTTCCGGCCCCAGCGGCCGAACACCATCGCGAAGTCGCTCGCCATCGGGAACCCGGCGGATGGCTACTACAGCCTCGTCCAGCTCGCGGAGACGGACGGCGCTTGCGGCATGGTCGACGACCCGGAAATCATCGATGGGATGAAGCTGCTCGCGGAGACCGAGGGGATCTTCGGCGAAACGGCCGGTGGCGTGACGGTGGCGTCGCTGAAGCAACTTGCCGCTCAGGGTAGAATCCACCCCGACGAGCTCACGGTCGCGTTCATCACCGGTGCCGGGTTCAAGACGGCGGAAGCGGTCGCCGGACACCTGGAGACGCCGCTGGAGATCGACGCGACGATGGAGAGTTTCGAAGCCGCGTATCGCGCCCCGGTGGCGCAGGGAGTCGCCTGAAATGTCGCTCAAGCGCGTGAAGTTCACGTTCCCGGAGAACCTGATCAAGGAGCCCTTGATTTACAACCTGGGGCACGAGTTCCGGGTGATCACCAACGTCCGCATGGCCGATGTCGATGAGAACACGGGCTGGGTGTTGCTCGAACTCGAAGGCGACCCGGCCGAGATCGACCGCAGCATCGCGTGGGCCCTGGGCAAGGGCGTGCGCGTCGACCCCGTGGGCGGAGACGTCATCGAGGGCTGAGCCTCGCATTCGCCGAACAACTGAACTGGAGAATTCCCGTGCCTGTCACTGTCCTTATCCCACAGCCGCTCCGATCGCTCACTGGCAACCTTTCGAAGGTTTCTGGCGAAGGGGCGAACATCGCATCGCTCGTCGCCAACCTGGAAGGTTCGTACCCCGGGATGCGCGAGCGGGTGCTCGACGAGAGCGGCCAGCTGCGCCGCTTCGTCAATATCTACGTGAACGGCGACGATGTCCGCTTCAGCGACGGCCTCGGCACACCCTTGAAGGATGGCGACGAGGTGAGCATCGTGCCGGCGGTGGCCGGAGGCTAGGAGAAGCGCGAGCCGACTCGCGATGCGCGGAGCACAAACACTCCCGAGAGCGACAACATTGGGTCTCAAAATGGGCCGAAGGTGCGCACCGGCATCGTCACCTGCCCGCAATCGCCCATGAGCTTACCAGGGCCGGAAACCACGTCAGAAGCATCAGGAACGACGCCAACGCGGTGCCGGCAAGAGCCTTCCCGAAGAAGTGTCCAGGGTGCGGCCTGCGCGACCCCGTGATGGCGAGCGCGAAAAAGACGGACGCCAACAGGAGGGCTGGTTCCAGGATCGCACCCCAGACGATGGCCCATGGCATGTCCGGGCGGTTCGTCGAGGCGCGCAGGATCCTGCCGACGATGAAGCCCAGCAAAGGTGCCAGCAGGAGGGACAGGAGCGCGGCCCAGAGGAAAGCTCCGCGGCTCCAATCGAGTCCCCCGGCAAGCCAAATGCCCCCGAAAACGCCTGCGAGCGCGATGCAGCCGATAGCCACCATGAGGACATAGTCCATCGTAGAGCGGAGCCTAGTGGTGGGCTTGCAGCACCGTCAGGCTCGAAGGGTTCTTTCGGGATGACCCATCGGGCACAAATAGAAAAGCCCCCGGTCTCCCGGGGGCTTCATGGCCTGGCATCGAGTGGGATCTAGAAGAGGTTGGTCTTCTGGTCTCCCGGCTGCTGAGGCGGCTGTGCCGCGGGCGGGGCCGGCGGGGTGTACTGCGTCTGCGCCGGGGGTGGCGCGCTCGCCTGCTGGACGTTCTTGCTCGCATCGGCGTCGTCGTCTTTGACGGCGCGGCGGAATTCCTTGATCGAAGAGCCGAGGTCTTTGCCCAGGCTGCTGAACTTCCCGACTCCGAAAATCAGGATGATTACGACGGCGATGATCGCCAGTTCCGGGCCACCCAACGGTCCCAACATACGATGTACTCCCGGTCCCTCTCGGAAGGACCTGTGTTTCATGGTACAGGATAGGACGCCCCCGCGAACGCGCCACGTAACCGAGGTCAAGTTCGGGTTACGCGCGAACCCTTGCCGGCGCCGGCGCATCGCCGCTCCCAACGCCGCCTGAGCACTGGCCGGGAGTCTTAGCCCACCCGCTCCACGAAGACATCCATGACGCCCCCGCAGATCTTGTCTTCGCCGTCGAGCGGTTCGGTGAGGTCGACAGTGACGATGCGGGGCTTGCCATCGGCGATGACGTCCATCGCCTCCTGCCAGACTTCGGCTTCCCCGCAGCCGCCGCCGATGGTGCCGAAGAACGTGCCGTCTTTGCGGACAACCATCTTCGCGCCCGTCTTGCGTGGCGTGCTGCCGCGGGTGCGGGCGACTGTGGCCAGCACGACGGGTTCGCCGCGCTCAACCGCGGAGAGGATTTCCCGGTAGATCTCATCCTGCATGTGGATCGATCGTTGCGGGTTCTCGCCGGTTTGGCAACCGCAACTCGTTTCCCGACGGTGGTTCACAGGACGTCAGGGTTTTCCCTGATATGCCCCGGGGATGCCAAATCGGCAGGTTCGGCCGGAACTTGATAGCGGAAGCGGTATCTGCAGGAACGCAATATGACGAATTCCCGTTCATGAGGCTTTCACGCGATGTCTCCCCGGCCGAACTCCCGAGTGGAGACCCCGTGATGGGGCTCACACCCACCAAGGGGCGGGGAGGACCCGCCAAACAGGAGAGAATCTCATGATCAAGAGCATGAAGAGCCCCCGCCGCCTTGCGGCCGTGGCCGTCTTCGCCATCGTCGCGATGTCCGCCTTCGGCTTCGCGGCAACCAACACCTTTAACCAGTCCAGGCCAAACGAGTCAGCCGGCGGCGCTTGCGCCGCCGGCTGACACCACACCAGAGGTCACGCTGTGAACCAGACCATCACCATCACGCCCAGGCGACTCATCCTCCTCGGCATCTTCGGTCTCATGTCCGTGCTCACGTACGGCTTCGCGGCTGCGAACACTGTGCCAGCCTCGGTTGCCGGTGACGGCGAGGC
This sequence comes from Candidatus Amarobacter glycogenicus, assembly GCF_016704105.1. Lineage (NCBI taxonomy): Bacteria > Bacillati > Chloroflexota > Tepidiformia > Tepidiformales > Tepidiformaceae > Candidatus Amarobacter > Candidatus Amarobacter glycogenicus. The sequence continues at coordinate 64,473 of NZ_JADJAT010000021.1, forward strand.
TGCCATCTCGGGTTACACGGTGTCCAACGTGCACTACGGGCTGGACACGACCACCCCTTCGAACATCTCGACCCTCACCTTCACGGTGGCTCCCGGCATCCCGGCCGGCGGCGCCGTGCGAGTGTCCGTAGCGACTCCGGTCAGCTACTGGCCCGCGGGCGCCTGCGCGTTCGTCCCGGGCGTCGGCTCTAGCGCCGTGACGTGCACGCCACCGGTGGGCACCACGGTCCTCTCGCTCGGCAACCTGCGAGTCGTTTCAGCTCAGTAATCAACGAACGCGGATTCGTGCCACACGGCGAGGTCAGGCGCCGGCGCGAGTCCACCAGTGGGGGATATCAATGAAACCCAGGCGCAGGCTCACCGCCTCGCTCTCGTCGGCCCTCGTTTTCGTGGCAGTGCTCACGGCGTGGGTGCTGTTCGCCCCGCCCCAACTCGGCGGGCAAACGTCGTACGTGATCATCAACGGCAACAGCATGGAGCCGGGGATGCACCGCGGCGACCTCGCCATTGTGCGAGAGGCCGACCGCTACGAGACCGGCGATGTCGTCACCTACCAGCATCCGCAGATCGGGCCGGTCATCCATCGCATCATCGGACGCGATGGGGCCCGCTATGTGTTCCAGGGTGACCACAACGACTTCATTGACCCCTACCATCCGGCCCAGGACGAACTCATCGGCGAGCTCTGGGTCCACGTACCCGGGTTTGGAAGCTGGCTGGCCCGCTTCCGCCACCCTGTCTACATGTTCGGGTTGCTCTTCGTGGCCTTCATCGGCCTGGGCGGTGCAGCGGCGAAGAAGCAGGCGGGAAAGACAGGCCGCGCGGGGCGGCTCGCGAATCATGCTCCGACAGGGGCAGAGAACACGGGGGGACAACCCATGAACCAGATGCTTCGCAACTGGCAAGACACCGTCTCCGTCCTTGCGGCGGCAGGCGTAGCGCTGATCGGCCTCGGTTGGGTCGCATTCAACCGGCCAACCCACCACGACGTGCCGGCGAACATCCCGTACTCGCAGTCCGGGACGTTCGCCTATAGCGCCGTCCCCGCGGATGGGCGCGTGTACGACACCGGCCTGGCAACTTCGGGCGAGCCGGTTTACCGGCGTTTGAGCGACCAGGTGGCATTCCGGTTCGAGTACCTGCTCGGCTCGCAGAAGACGCTCTCGGCGGCAGGCAGCTACCGCATGGTCGCTGAGCTCGGCGACCAGAACGGCTGGCGGCGGACGATGGAGTTGACCCCCGAGACCGCCTTCGAAGGCAAGAAGTTCACGGCCGAAGGCACGCTCGACCTGGCCGAGGCGCAAACGCTGATTTCCATCCTGGAAGAACAGTCGGGTGTGAAGAACGAGAAGTACTCCGTGACGATCCGGCCGGAGGTCACCGTCGGCGGTGCGGTCGGCGGGACACCGTTCGACGACACGTTCAAGCCCGAGCTGGCGATGGACCTGGACAAGCTGCAGCTGAAGATGGACCCACGTTCGGACGAGAAGGACCCGTTGAACCCGCGCCTCGATGGCATGGTGAACACGCTCGAAACGAAGAGCATGACGATCAAGCTGCTGATGATCTCGTTGCCGGTTTCGGCGGCGAGGGCCATCTCGGTGGCCGGCCTGGGACTGCTGCTCGCTGCGGCGGGGCTGCTCACGGTGGCCGCCGTCAACCAGGGCCGTTCTCCGTCAGAAAGCAGCCTTGGCCCCGGCCGGAAGCTCCGGACACCGCTGGTGAACGTGCGCGGCAGCGTACCCACGCCCGGCTCGACGCGCGTCATCGATGTCGCGAGCCTCGATGACCTCGGCAGGATCGCGGCCCGGCTCGGGGCGGTTGTCCTCCAGGAAGCGCGGCCGGGCTACCACGCGTTCTTCGTCAACGACCTCGAGGTGACTTACCGCTTTGAGGCGGAGGGGACCGCCGACGAACATTCGACTGAACCGAAGATCACGAGGCGGGTGGCATGAGCGCGCGGAGGTTGCCACGGCTGGCGGCCGGCAGCCTCGTCGCCCTCGTCGCGGTGAGCATCTTCAACGCGGCCGCGGCGACGAACACGGTTCCGCCGACCAATGCGGGCCTGACCGACACGGCGCTGCTCATCAGCCAGATCGCGCCCCCTCAGTGCGCAGGGATGGGATTGACCCGGATCCAGGTTGGCGGCGGCGGCGGCGGCGGCGGGAACGCGCTGATCCTCGGGTCGTCCTCGAGCGAAACGCTTTCCGGCGGCGGTGGGGACGACTGCATCGTCGCCGGGGCGGGGAGCGACACGCTCAACGGCCAGGGTGGGAATGATGTCCTCATTAGCGGCCCGGGGTTCATTGACTTCCTGAACGGGGGCGGAGGCAACGACACCTGTTATGGCGCGGGCTTCCTCAACTGGCCCACAAGCTGCGAGACGTATTACCCGTGAGGCTTGTCCCCGCTATGCGCGCGGGTAACTGCCGAAGACCTTGAGGACGCCACAAAGCGGCCGGACCCGGTCGAGCACGGCTTTCACGGGCGGATCGGCCTGGTGGCCTTCGAAATCGATGAGGAAGACGTATTCGCCGAACGTCGCCTTGGTTGGGCGGCTTTCGATCTTGGTGCAGTTGATGCCGGCCTTCGCGAACTCATCGAGCACGCTGGCGAGGGCGCCGGGGTGGTCCGCGGAAAACGTAAACGCGATCGACGTCCGATCGTGGCCGGTGGGAGCGGGCTCGCCCCGCCCGAGGACCACGAAACGGGTGACGTTCGACTCGCTGTCCTGGATGCCCTGTGCGAGGAGTTCGCCCCCGCGCAGCTGGGCCGCCCGCGCGGTGGCGATCGCGCCGGCGTCGCCATCGCGGGCGAGGGCAAGGTCCACCGCTTCAGTTGTCGAGAGTGCGGCTTCGAGCTGAGCCTTCGGGAAGCAGCGTTCCACGAACTTCCGGCACTGGCCCAGGGCGACGGCGTGGGAGTAGATGACCCGGACCTCGCCGGCGCCTGTGCCCGGCTTCACCACCAGGTTGAGGACGACGGGGAGGATGATCTCGGCCTGGATGTGGAGGGTCGTTTCATGGATGAGGATATCGAGCGTCTCGGGCACGGAACCGTTGATGAGGTTCTCGATGGCGACGACGCCCATGTCGGCCATACCCGATTCCACCGCCGCGGCCACGGCCGGGTGGGATGGGAACGGCAGGAACTCGGCCCCCGGGGCGAAGCGCATCGCCGCCTCTTCGCCGAACGTGCCCGCGGGGCCGAGGAAGGCGAGTTTCACGTGTCCAGCCCGTGCGTCGAGCCGATGAGTTGTTCCTTGAGGATGCCGAGGCTTTCTTTCCGGCTGACGATGACGAGCGCGTCGCCGGCGCTCAGGCGGGTATCACCGCTGGGCATGCGCGGCACCCCGCCCGGGTCGACGATGAGGGAAATGAGCGACTCGGCCGGCAGGAGCACTTCGCGCACCGAACGGCCGGCGACAGGCGAGGTCTCGGGGAGCTTGATTTCGACGAGCTCGAGGCCGCTGTGAAGCTGGAGGAGCGGGATCATCTGCTGCGTGGGCAGCTCCTGTTCGATCTGGGCGAGCACGGCCTGGGTGGCGGAAATCGTGGTTTCGATCCCGCGCTTGGAGAACAGCAACTCGTTTTTCGGGTTGTTGATGCGGGCGATCGTGCGCCCCACGCCGCGGTAGTGGGCGATGTCGCAGATGACGAGGTTGTCCTCGTCGTCGCCGGTGACCGCCGCGACGAGGTCGGCGCGGGAAACGCCGGCGGCGTCGAGGGTGGTGGCCTCGCAGCTGTCGCCGACCATGACATTGCCGCCGAGCTCTTCGCGCACCTGGGCGGCGCGCGCCGATTCGCGCTCGATGACGAGCACTTCGTGGTGTTCCCGAAGCAGTTCTTCCGCGAGGTGGAAACCGACTTTGCCGCCGCCGGCGATCAGGATGTACATGGCTATTTCCTCCCGGGTTCCTTGCGCAGCATGTCGACCATGATCTGCGCTCCGAAGCTCGTCGGGCTGAAGGTTTCGAGGCCGAGGTCGCGGAAGATATCCTCCCGGACCGGGTCATAGATACGGCAGAGGACGCGCTTGACGCCGTAGACCTCGCGGGCCATCTGGCTTGCGAAGTAGTTGCGGTTGTCGCCCTGGGTAACGGCGAGGAAGGCGTCCGCCGATTGGATGCCGTGCTTTTCGAGGGTGTGCGCATCCATGCCGTTGCCCACGGCGCGCTTTCCGTGGAAGCCTTCGGGCAAGCGCCGGAACGCGCTCTCGTTCACATCGAGGACGGTGACCGAGTGGCCTTCAGAATCGAGGATCCCGGCGATGCGGGAGCCGAGGCGCCCGCACCCCATGACGATGACGTTCATGCCAGCCGCCAGTTCATTCGTGGTGATGATCCGCTTGGGGGATCATCGATTGCCGCACCACCCAGACCGCGCAGGTGGCGTTCATAAGGACGTGTTCGACGGTGCGGCCCAGGTGGACCGTCCCGGTGTTCCCGGAGGATTCAACACCCATGATGATGGTATCGACTGCGTTATCAACTGCTTCGTCGAGGATGGCCTGGCCGGCCTCGCGCGCCTGGAGGAGCGTGCCCGAGACCGGGTAGCCGGCCGCGGCGGCGACTTCTTCGGCCTGGCGGATGAGCTGTTCGCCACGCCGCGCCTCGGCATCGAGCTCCGCATTTAGCGGGAGCGAGCGGGTCACCTCGATGATGTGGACGACGTAGACGCGCCCTTTGCGCGGTTTCGCGACGGTGGCAGCGACGGTGACCGCATCGAGGCTGGCCTGGTTGGCGACGATGGGGACGAGGATGACGCGCGGCGTGGCCATGGGGGTCAGTCAACCTCCGCGGCGGGCCGGTTCGGGATGAAAGGCTGGGAGGGCCGGCAGACCCGCATCAATGATCGTCCTGCGCGAACCAGAGCCGGATGGCCCCATTCAGGACGAGGACGATGCCGATGGCGAAGCCGATGTTCCAGTTCGTGGTCTGCGTGAGCACGAAGAAGATCAGCGCGAACCCGAGGACAATCGAAATGACGGAGAAAACGTAGTTCGCGGTGCGCATCTGCTTCCCGGGGCGCCAGAGCGGGCGACTCGTGCCACCATGCTACGACCGCCCGCCCCCAAGGGCCAAACAGTCGTTGTTAATGGGGCGTCGAGAGAACTTCTGGGCCGGACGGTGTTTTGCCCGTTGCACCATCGGGTTCGATGGTGACGAACATTCGCGTCATGTCCCTGGGCAGCTCGGGCAGCCGGACGAGGAGTTCTCCTTCGGAGCCCGTGAAGTCCGCCGCCGATGTTGCACCACCGGGGCCTTCACTCCAGACCTGGTAGTGGTGTTGGGCAGGCGCCTTTCCGAGGCCGGTGAAGCGTGCGACGCCGCTCGTGAAGTCCGCCGCGACATAGATTGTCCCGGTCGCGCTGTCTCCGCTGAGCGGGAGTTCGATCGCGCGGGCGGCCAGTTGTCCCTCGAGACGGTCGGCCTCGTCGCGGGCATCCAGCCAGGCCATAGTCACCGCCGTCAGCCCGACGGCGAGCAGGAAGACTGCGGCGGCGGCCCCGAGGGCGAGGTTCCGCCACGGCCCGATGATGACATTCGAACGGAGGGTCTGGGGGTGTGGCGGATCGAGACGCACCCTCACGCCGGCAGCTATGCGTCCCGCTGTTCCGGCAGGCAGTTCCACGGTGGTCGGAGCGAACGCGAGGGCTTCGCCCGCCTGGAGGAAGAGCTGGAGGTCACCCCGACAGTCACCGCAACCTTCGATGTGGGCCTGGACGGCAGCCTCGTCCTGGCCATCGAGGAGCCCCAGCGCGAAGTCGGCGAGCAGGTCCTGTGCGGCTTCGTGCTTCATGATTGCAGATCCTCGCGGACCGGGCCGAGTGCTTCGCGGAGTTTGGCCAGCGCGAGCCGGAGGCGGCTGCGCACCGTCCCCTCCGCGATCCCGAGTTCCCGTGCCACTTCCACCGGGCGCTTCCCTTCGTAGTACACCTGCAACACGATGTCCTGCTGCTCCGCGGGGAGCTGCTGGAGCGCTGCCCGGACGTCGATGCTCGTGAGCCCTTCGAGGACCTGTTGCCAGACGTCGTCGGGGTCGCGCAATGCATATACGGAGGGAGCGTCGTCAATCGATCGTTCGAAGGTTCGGCCTTGCTTACGGAGCGCATCGATGGCGGAGTTACGGGCGATAGCGAGCACCCAGCTGCGTTCGTGGCCGCGGGCAGGATCGAACTGTCCAGCCCGTTGCCAGAGCCGCACAAAGGCATCCTGGACGGCTTCTTCAGCTCTCGCCGGGACCTTCAGCACCTGCAGGGCAGTCGCGTAGGCAGGGCCCGTGTACTCCGCGACGAAGTGGTCGAATGCGGAGGGATCGCCAGCCCGGAAGCGCTGGAAAGGCGTCGGTACCACGGGTGTTGTCAAAATTTTGTCCACATTGTGATCGAAAATTGTCGAGGTTTCCGTATATGGCACGAAACCCGCCGCGATGGTGGGAAATCATCAAGCTCTTCGGAGGTCAGTCCAATGTCTCTCAGCGCAACGTTCACCCGGGGAAGGGGCCTTCTGTTGGCGGCAACGGCGGCGACAGCCGCCCTCGCGGGCATCATTAGCCTCAGCCCACGCGAAGCCGCGGCAGCGGATACCGGCCGCGTCCGCGTCATGCACGCTTCGCCCGACGCACCGGCAGTCGACATCTTTGTTGATGGCGCCAAGGCTGTCACCGCACTCGCATTTCCGAACAACACCCCATACGTATCGCTGCCCGCTGGCGGCCACAATGTGAAGGTGTTCGCTTCGCCCTCAAATGGTAGCGGCGCGGCCGTCCTCGAGGCCAATCTCGAAATCGGCGCCGGCAAGGACTACACCGTCCTCGCCGTGGGCGAGCTCGCCAAGAGTACGCTCGGGCTCTATGTGCTCGAGGACAACAACGCCACGCCGGCCGCAGGCAAGGCCCACATCCGCCTCATCCATGCCTCTCCGGATGCACCGCCTGTGAACGTTGCCGTCGCCGGAACCAACACGAACGTCTTCACCGGCGTTGCCTACCGCAACTTCGGCCCCTACACCCCGGTCGATGCCGGTACCTATAGCCTTGATGTGAAGGTCAACGCGTCCGGTGCGACGGTCCTGACCATCCCGAACCTCAAGCTCGATGCCCGCACCGTGTACACCGCGGTTGCGGTTGGCCTGGCCGGAAACGGCTCGCTCAAGGTGGTCCCGCTGGTCGATGCGCCGGCGCCGGCCGCCCCGGGCGCTCCTTCGACCGGTGACACGATTGCCGCGGTCGATAGTGGCTCCATGGCCCCGATCGCCGTGCTCCTTGGCGGCCTGCTGATGGCGGTCGCCGCCGCCGGCGGGACGGTCTTCGCGGCTCGCCGCTCCCGGTAGTCCCAACGGTCTCCTACGGATGCCGGGGTTGGCCGATGGCCAGCCCCGGCATCGCCGTTTCCTGCGGGTCAGGCTTCGGCAAGCGGCGTGACGGCCGGAGGACTCTTCCTGTGGAATCGCCGCGCGCCGAAGATGGCGAGTGCCACCGGAATGACCAGCCAGACCCCGGCGACCAGGACCACGATCGCCCCGGCCGCGACGTACCTGACGACTTCGAGCGAGGCCTCCCAGCTTTCAGCGAAGACTTCGCTGAGCTGCCATCCCTGGCTCTTGGGCTCCTCGACTTTGGCGATGACGGGAGCCACGGTCAGGTTCACGGTCGCGAAATCGGTGAGCGCGTCGAGGACGTTGAGGCGGCCCTGGATCTGTTCGATCTGGCTGCGGACGGTGCTCAATCGATCCTGGACAGTCAGGATCTCCTGGATGCTCTTAGCCTGGTTCAACAGGAGGAGGTATTGCTCCTCGGTCCGCTGCAGGTTGCGCATCCGGCTCTGCAGGTCGGTGTACTGTTCGGTGACTTCATTGGAATTCGAACCCTCAGTGTCGACCGTGACGCCGGCCATCGTCCTGAGGCTGGCGACGAGCGAGTCGTAGTTCTGGACGGGTACGCGGATTGTCAGGCTGGCGGACCGCTTCTCATTGTCGCCCGCGTCGTTCGCGTACTGAGACTTCTCCACGTACCCTCCGTTGCTCCGCGCGAGCGCGGTCGCATCGCCGAAGGAACGGCCGACGTCTTCGGAGTTCACGGAAAGGCTTGCGGTGAAGATGATCTTCCGGTCGGTGACCGACGGGAGAGGTTCATCGCCGGTGCCCGTCGACTTCGGGCTTTCGAGTGCGACTCCACCGGTGCTGGGCGCGCCGGGAACGCTGTCGGCCGTCGAGCTGTACTTGTTCGCACTGGCGGCATCCCGTTCGTTTGTCGCGACTGAGTCGCCTGCCACGAACGGCCCGTCGCTGTCGTCGTCGCCGCCGCATCCCGCCAGCACGAGGCCGGCCGCGAGGGCGCCTGCAACCATCCATCTGATCTTCATTTCCCACCTCCAGGGACAGCCAATGCCGTCCATGCCGACAGAACGCCCGCGGCCGCCCGCTGGTTCCCGGGGAAGGTAAAGGTTCGGTACTCGATTCGGCGGGTCTACAGGTTGGAACAGCGGCTGAGGCCCGCGACGCCCACGGCTGCCAGTGCCTCCGTTGCCGTCATCCCGAGGAGCGGCAGTTCGCCGGTGAGTACTTCCGCGAGCGGCGCCAGTACGAAACCGCGTTCGAGGATGCGCGGGTGCGGGACCTGCAGTTCGGGCAGGTTCACGGCCTCCCGACCGTAGAACAGGATGTCGAGATCGGCCGGTCGCGGACCCCAACGGCGCCCGGGGCGGCGCCCGAGGGCGCGTTCGATCTCCTTGAGGCGGGCGAGGAGTTCCGCCGGCCCGAGGCGCGTTTCGACGCGGATGACCGCGTTCAGATAGGAGGGCTGGTCTTCCGGGACGGGACTGGACTCCCAGACGGATGACTTCGCAGTGACCTCGGTGCCCCGTTCGGCGAGCATGCGGACGGCGGCCCGCAGGTTGCCCAGTCTGTCGCCGAGGTTCGAGCCGAGCGCGACGAGGGCTGAGACGGCCGGCGGGACCATCGGCCCCCGGCCCACGATAGCGTCGCTCATGCGTGCAACGCTCACCATCTCAGCTACGTCGTGGACGCGGACGATATCGGCGCCGTTCGCGATGGAGAGGGCGACCGTCGCCGCCGTGCCTTCGAGCCGTTGATCGACCGGTGCTCCCCCGAGGACGTGGCCGATGGTCGACTTGCGTGAGGTCCCGACGAGGAGCGGCAATCCGGGACTCCGGAGTTCAGCAAGGCGGCGAAGCATCTCCAGGTTCTGTCCCGGCGTCCAGCCGAATCCGAAACCGGGGTCGAGGATGATGCGCTCCCGGGGGATGCCTTCTCGTGCGCAGATCGCCAGCGTCGCCAGGAAGCCGGCCCGGATGTCGCCCACGACGTCGCGAAAGCCGCGCCCGCGCTGATTGTGCATGGCGATGACGACGGCGCCGGTCTCCCGTGCGGCCCGCGCCATGTCCGCGTCCCCGCGCAGGCCCCAGATGTCGTTGATGGCGTCGGCCCCGGCCCGGATACCAGCCCGCGCGACGGCGGCGTTGCAGGTATCGACCGAGATTGGGAGCTGCGTTGCGGCGCGCACCGCCTCGATGACGGGCACGACCCGTCGCGCCTCTTCGGCCGGTTCGAGTTCTTGGGCGCTGGGGCGGGAGGATTCGCCCCCGATATCGAGCCAATCGGCGCCATCGGCCTCCATGCGTCTTGCGAGAGCGACGGCCGCATCCAGGTCCCCGGCGAGGCCGTCGCCGCTGAACGAGTCCGGCGTCGCGTTGAGGATGCCCATGATGAAGGTGCGCGAGCCCCAGCGGAACTCACGGCCGCGTAGCTCGAGAGATGGCGCGGCGTCCCGGGAGGACACGCGTCAGGACTCGAAGCGCGGCCGCTTCGCCGGCGCCGTGGGCAAACCAGAGGAGCGCCTGGGGGCCATTAGTCGACGACCTGGAATGTGCGCTCGACTCGCTCGCTGCCGTCGATGTGCCAGACGCGTACCTCGGGCTTTTCGCGATCGGCGACACCAATGACGAAGTGGACGAATGGCGGGCCAAAGAACGGGCCCATCATCCGGATGTCGGTTGGGCTAGGCACCGCGTGGCTGCCGGTGTGGGAATGGTAGAAGCCGACGAGCTCCATGCCGGCGTCATCGATCGCCTGTTCGTGTTTGCGGGTTTCGAGGGGGTCGATGCTGAAGCGGTAGGGGCTTGCTTCCTTGTTCTTCGCCCTGCGGACGGCGGCAACGACGCCATCTTTCGCAGCCAGCAGGCCGCAGCACTCGATGGGTGCGTCCTCGAGGGCGTGCGCCACCATCGCATCGATGTGCTCGCGCTTCAGGCGTATGGCAACCGTCATCCCGGCCTCCGCAGTGGTCATGATCTCATTGTGCCGGATCGGCCGGGCTCGAGTAACGGGCCAGCCGGGAACGCGAGAACCCCTCGCGGGCGGCGAGGGGTTCTCGAAAGTGATCCCGGATTGGGTTGTTAGTTACAGGACTCGTTGTTCAAGTCGAGCAGGGTGACTTCCTGTGTGGGTGCGCCGGGCGTCATGATGAGGACGACTCCGGAGAAGCCGGGAATCGCGGAGATACCGCCGGCGGAAGTGGAGTTGACGTAGGTCGGGACGCCGTTGGCAGTGTTGAAGAAGTGCTGCCAGCGCTGGTTGGGGCCGTCCCAGATGTAGATTGCCTGCCAGTTGGCGGGCGGGATGCACTTGGTGAACTGGTCCGGGCTGACGCTGCCGGACTTGATGGCGCCCACGTAGTGGATGTTGCAGCCCGGCGAGCCGCCGGAGCAGACACCGCCGACGGTGCTCGTGTGTTTTGCCACGGCGATACCCAGCGTGGCCCCGAGGATCGTTGCGATCGCGGCGCCCGCGACGACGACCGCAAGTGCTTTCCGATGAATCCAGCTCATTTTTCCTCCCGCGCAACACTGCGGCGCAGTCTCACTACCCTAGCAACCGTGACATATACATGCACCAACAGAAACGCTTGCGCAGTCGGGCGAGTTGCCACCGCGCTGTAAAACCTTCGTAAAAAGGCCCTTCACGAATAGACAACCGGCGTGTCCTTTACACTGGCGCCTATGCCCACCACCGTCTTCCTTGTCCGCCACGCCGAGACTTTCGGCAACATTGAGGGCCGCTTCTGCGGCCATTCGGAGACAGAATTGACGCCGAAAGGCGTCGAGCAGGCACAGGCCCTGGGGCGCCGGCTGCGCGGCCAGCGATTCGACGCGGCGTACTCTTCGGACCTCTCTCGCGCGCACCGCACCGCACTCTATGCCCTCGAACACCATGCTGAGCCGATCGAACCCGTGCTGGACCCGGGCCTGCGCGAGATGCACTACGGCGAGTGGGAGTCGCTCAAAGGCGGCGAGATTGGCGCGCGCGACCCGGACCTCCTGCGCGAGTTCTTCCGCTGCAAGGTGCCGGCGCCCGGGGGCGAATCGGTGGAGCAGGTCCGGGCGCGGACGGCGGCGGCACTGCGCCGCACCGTTGAAGCCCACCCCGAGAGCACGCTCCTCGTGGTTTCGCACGGGAACGCCATCATGGCGATGATCGCGGAGCTGTTGAACGTCCCCAACGAAAGCAGCTGGTCGTTCGCGGTCACCAACACTTCGATCACGCGGCTGATCTTCTCGAAACGCGGCCGGATGACGCTCGCGGGCTTCAACGACCATTCGCACCTGGACGGGGACGCAGCGCTCGCCGGCGACCGCGGTTCGTCGTAGCCGGGCAGACTACTTGGAGACGGGCTTCGGCGTGGGTGTCTTTGTCGGAGGCCTTGGCGTCGCCGTGGGCGTAGGAGTCCACGTCGGTGTCGGTGTGATGGTCGGCGTCGGGGTGATCGTTGGAGTGTTCGTGGGCGTCGGCGTGTCGGTCGGTGTGGGCGGTGGGCCGGAAGGCGTGGAGGCGGCGCCGGAATTTGGGAACCAGAGCGGGCCGTCGCTGAGTGGGGTGCCGGGTGCGATGTGAAACTCCAGGTAGTCCTCGGGGTTCACCGGTGTGTCGCGCCATCGGATCTCGAAGTGGAGGTGTTCGCCGGTGGAGAAACCGGTGCTTCCGGTAATCCCGATGACCGTGTCCGGGTTTACCGCCTCGCCCTGTTTCGCGAGCATCTGGCTGAGGTGCCCATAGAGCGTGCTCCAGCCATCACCGCAGTCCACGAAGATGTGGTTGCCGTAGGCCGAAGAGTAGCTGGCATCGGAAACCGTGCCCGTGCAGGCAGCGTAGACGTTCGAGTGGCTGAGGCCGTCGAGGGCCAGGTCGATGCCGCCGTGGATGAGCCCCGCCCCGCGGTTCTTTGCGCCATACCGGTCCGTCACTTTGCTCCATGCCCGGAGGGGCATGCTGAAGCGGTTCTTCGCCGCAGCCGAGACCTGCTCTGTGTCCGGCAGTTGCTCCGGCTGGGGCTCGGGGACTGCGCCTTCTTCCGTGGTGTAGGGCTGGGCGGAGGCAGTGCTCCCGGCCGTGTTGGCTGCCGTAACAGCGTGCCCCATGGGAACGCCGGCCGCTTCGGCGACTCCCTCGTCTCCGGCGCCATCGCCCGGGGTGCGCGCGGCGACGACGGCGGCAACGCCTGCCAACAGCGTCGCTCCGAGCATGATCCGCACGGCGTGCGTCCCCGGCAACTTCCTCCCAACCAGCCTGCGCATCCTCTTCACAATCGGCTATCCGGACGGGAGTGGCCAGAGAGACGCCGCCCAATTCTTACCGGGCGTTTCCCCGATTCGCCTGCGAGGGGGGCGCTTCACGGCTCCTCGCGTAGACTGTGCCCGTGCCAATCCTCGAAACGCGCGGCCTGGTGAAGCGCTATGGAAGCGTTACCGCCCTCGGCGGACTCGACCTTTCGCTCGAACCCGGCGTGATTGGCCTGGTGGGCGCGAATGGTGCCGGGAAGAGCACGCTCATCAAGATCCTGCTTGGCCTCATCGACGCGACCGCCGGCACGGCCGAGGTCATCGGCTACGACGTTGTCGCGCAGGGTCCGCTCCTTCGCCAGTTCGTCGGCTACATGCCGGAACACGACTGCCTGCCGGGCGATGTGAGCGCGACGGAGTTCGTCGCGCATATGGCCCAGATCAATGGCCTGTCGCGTTCGGCGGCGCGGGAACGCACGGCCGAAACGCTCCGCCACGTGGGCCTCTTCGAGGAGCGCTACCGCGAGATGCGGGGTTACTCGACCGGCATGAAACAGCGCGTGAAGCTCGCCCAGGCGCTCGTCCACGATCCCCGGATCCTGTTCCTCGACGAACCAACGAACGGGCTCGACCCGGCCGGGCGCGACGAAATGCTGGACCTGGTCCGGCGGACCGGAAACGAGTTCGGCATCTCGATCATCATGGCTTCGCACCTGCTCGGCGAAATCGAGCGCGTTTGCGAGCACCTCGTGGTGATCGATGCCGGCCACCTGATGCGCAGCGGCCCGATCCGCGAATTCACGGCGACCACCGGTACGCTCGCCGTGGAGGTGGATGGCGACGTTTCAGCCCTCCACCAGCGGCTTCGCGAGGCGGGCCTGGAAGCGGCGCACGAAGGCCGCCAGGTCCTTGTCGCGCTGGATGGTGAAGCCGCCTACGACATCATCCGCGATGCGTGCGACGACCTCGGCGTGGGGCTCGTCCGCATCGAACTGCTGCGCCGGAACCTCGAAGACATCTTCCGTGAGCGGGCCGGGGAGGGCGTCCATGCAGCCAGCTGACGCCCGGACGGGGAACATCTACGACCTCGGCTATCGAAACTACACGGGCAAACGGCTCGGGCGTCGCCACGCCGTGCTCGCGCTCTACTTCTACACACTCCGCGGCGCTTTCGGGCTCGGGCGGCGGACTTCGAGCAAGATCATCCCGATCGTGATCGCCGTAATCGCGTTCCTCCCGGCGGTCGCGCAACTCGCCATCGCCGCGCTGGTATCCGATGAGGTGGACATCATCACGCCCGAGGGATACTTCGGGTTCGTCGAGGTGCCAATCGCGCTGTTCTGTGCCGCGATCGCGCCGGAGATCACCGGCCGCGACATGCGCCAGCGGACACTCTCGCTGTATTTCTCGCGGGCCCTCCAGCGGCGGGATTACGCTCTCGCGAAGCTTGCCGCATTCGCGACCGCGCTCACGCTGCTGACCCTGATGCCCCAGGTGCTCCTGGTCTTCGGAAACGGCCTCGCGACGAATGACGTCACGGGCTACATCTCGGACAACTGGGCGGATGTCCCCCGGACGTTCGCGGCCGGCCTCTTGATCGCAGTCCTGTGTGCGGCGGGGTCACTCGCGATTGCGAGCCAGACGCCGCGGCGCGCCTATGCGACGGTGGGCGTGGTTGCGTGGTTCCTGATCTCGTTCCCGATCGCCAACATCCTCGTCTTCGCCATTGGTGGCGTTGGCCGCTACGCCGTCTTTGCCAGCCCGTTCGATTTCATCTACGGGTGCACGCTCTGGATTTTCGGGGTTGGCGCGGAGTTCGAAAGCGTCCAGGAAGAGGCCGGGTTCGGCCTCTGGACCTACTTCGTGGCGGTCCTCGCCTACATCGGCGCCGGGGCGGCGCTGGTGGTCCGCCGCTTCGCACGGGTATCAGCGTGACCCAGGAGTCGCCGGCGGTTGAGGTCGATCACGTCTCGCGCTGGTACGGGAACATCGTCGCGGTGAACGATATCTCGTTCGCGCTCAATGGCGGGATCACCGGGCTGCTCGGACCGAACGGCGCCGGCAAGTCGACACTGCTCCACATGCTCGCCGGGTTCCTGCGGCCTTCCGCGGGTGGAGTGCGAGTGCTGGGCGAACCCGCCTGGCAGAACCCCGCGATGTACCGGCGAATCGGGCTCGTGCAGGAGCGCGAGTCGGTCTATCCGTTCCTGAGCGGGTACGAGTTCGTTCTCGACAGCGCCCGCCTCCATCACATCGCCGAGCCGGAGAAGGCCGCCCTGAAGGCCATCCACATGGTCGAACTGGAGAGCGCGATGAGCCGTGCTACCGGCGGCTACTCGAAGGGGATGAAGCAGCGGATCAAGATCGCGGCGGCGCTCGTGCATGAGCCGCAAGTCCTGCTCCTCGATGAGCCCTTCAACGGCGCGGACCCGCGCCAGCGGCTCCAGCTGATGGACATGCTTCGGGCGATGGCGAAGGAGGGCCGGACGGTCGTGTTCTCGTCCCACATCCTGGAGGAAGTGGAGAGGCTTGCCGATGACGTGCTCGTGATCGTGGCGGGGCGGCTGGCCGCTTCGGGCGACTTCCACGAGATCCGCAAGCTGATGACCGACCGGCCGCATTCGTTCTTCTTGCGGGCGAGCGACAACCGGCGGCTCGCGGCCAGTCTCGTCGCCGACGCCTCGGTCTACGGCGTGGAACTGGCAGGGGACGACCTCAGGGTGAGCACCTCCGAGTTCGCCTCGTTCACGCAGGCGGTGGCCGGAGTCGCACGGCGGGCCGGCGTCTCCATTTACGAGATCAGGCCGACCGATGAGTCGCTCGAGAGTGTTTTCTCGTACCTGGTGAAGCGATGATCGACCCCACGATCCTGCGGTTGACGGTGCGCCAGCTGCTCGGCCAGCGCCGCTCTATCGTGATGGTGCTCTTCGCCCTCCTTCCGGTGCTGCTCGCGGTGCTCTACGCGCTTGAAAACGATAGCAGCGACGCACAGGAGTGGACGGCAAAAGTGGCACTGGGCGGCCTCGTCATCGGACTGGTGCTGCCGTTCACGGCACTGGTCTTCGGGACGGCCGCGCTCGGGCAGGAGTTCGAGGATGGGACCGCCGTGTATCTGCTGGCGAAACCCATTCCCAGGGCGACGATCGTGTTTTCGAAACTCGTCGTCGCCTGGGCCGCGACCACTGCGGTGGTGGTGGTTTCGGCGGCCCTGACCGGCGCCATCGGCCTCTCGGGCGAACCGGGTGAAGGTATCATCGCCGGGTTCGTCGCCGCGGCAGTGGTGGGGAGCCTCGTCTACTGCGCGGCCTTCCTCTGGTTGAGCATCGCCACGAGCCGCGCGTTGATCGTCGGCTTGCTGTACGTCTTTATCTGGCAGGGCGTGGTGGTTTCGCTCTTTTCGGGCGTCCGGTACTTCTCGATCAGCCAGTACGCGCTCGGGATCGCGAAGGCGTTCATCACTGCCCCGGACGAGATTTTCGACCCGCGCTTGAACGTGGCCCCGGCGGTCCTTTTCGCGGTGCTGGTGACGGTCGGAGCCACCTGGTTGTCGGTGCGGGCGCTCCAGCGGTGGGAGATCGGCGAGGCGACGTAGAGCGCGGTCCAGCCGTGGATGGCCTGTGGTGGCGGACATGCCGCGCAGCGTCGAGCCCGTGGTACAATGCCGGGAGCCGCGTTAGCACTCTTCACAGGCGAGTGCCAATGTGGCAGTATAGGGTTGATAATGTCGTTATCAGAGCGCCGCGCGCGCATCCTCGCCCTCATTGTTGATGACTTCGTCGGGTCGGCCCAGCCGGTTGGCTCGCAGTCTTTGGTCGAGCGACATCAACTCACCCTCTCCAGCGCTACCGTCCGGAACGAGATGGCCGCGCTCGAAGAGGAGGGCATGATCACGCATCCGCACACCTCGGCCGGCCGGATCCCGAGCCACCGCGGCTACCGCTACTACGTTTCGAGCTTGATGCCCGAACGGAACCTGACGAACCAGGAGCAGTTCACGATCCTCCACCAGTTTCACCAGGCCTCGCGCCAGCTGGAGGAGTGGATCGGTCTTGCCGCCAGTGTGCTTGCGAACAACCTGCACAACGTGGCGCTGGTTACGCAGCCGCGTCTGCTTGAAGTACGTCTTAAGCAGCTGCAGCTGGTCGAGCTCCTCGAAAACCGCGCGCTGCTCGTGGCGGTCACCAGTGACAGCGGCGTCCATCAGCGGACGGTCGACTTCCCGGTCCCGGTTCACCAGGACCAACTGACGCGGCTGGCCGTGCGCTTGAACGGGGAGTTTGGCGGGAAGACGGTTGGCGAGTTCCCTCAGCCCGAGCCGGGTGCCGAGCCGCCTGGGCCGGTCGAATCGGCGATTATCGCCGGCCTCACCGATCTGATGCTGCGCGAACAGGCGGCCCGGGTCGAGTCACCGATCATCGAGGGCGTCCGCGAAATGCTCCGCCAGCCGGAGTTCGGCCACAGCGACCGGATGCTCGACACGCTCGAAGCCGTCGATGAGCGCCGCCTGCGCGAGGCCATCCCCTCGGGTTCGCTCGAAGACGAGGCGGTCGCCGTCGTTATCGGAGACGAAAACCGGGCCGGCCCCTACCAGGACATGAGTTTCGTGCTCGCCCGCTACGGGCCGCACGGTGGAGCCGGCGGCATCCTCGGCGTCCTCGGCCCGACCCGGATGCAGTACGGCGAGGCCGTCGCCAACGTCCGTTACGTCAGTGCCGTGCTCACCGAGCTCATGCGCGAGTTCTACGGAAACAACGAAGACTGAACAGCCAGGAACCTGGACAGGAGGTGTCTATGAGCGATTCAACCGATGAGCGCTTCGTCGACAAACGCGCGGCGGCGCGAATGAGTGATGACGTGCCGGCTCCCGGCGAAGCAGCACCGGCGGCCGAGAGCGCCCCCGTCGATGAGCTGGCCGCAGAGCGCGAGAAGACGGAGACGTACTTCAAAAACTGGCAGCGGACTGCCGCTGACTTCGCCAATTTCAAGCGCCGCGTTGAGCAGGAGCGTGGCGAGAACGCCCGGCTCACCAACGCCGCTGTCGTCATCAATCTCCTGCCCGTCTACGACGACCTCGACCGGGCAGTGACTTCGGTGGATTCGACACTCGCGGGCCTCAACTGGGTCCAGGGTGTGAGTGCCATCCACCAGAAGTTCGGGCGCCTGCTCGACGCCATGGGCGTGAAGGAGGTCGAGGCCGAGGGTCTGACCTTCGATCCAGCCCGCCACGAAGCGGTCGGGCAGCAGCCCGGCGAAGAAAACAAGGTCCTGCACGTGCTCCAGAAGGGGTACGAACTGCAGGGCAAAGTCATCCGCCCGGCGATGGTCATCGTCGGCGAAGGTTCCTGAGACCAACTCCCAGACCAGCCAGCAAAGGAGCAACCATGGCAAAGGTAATTGGCATCGACCTCGGTACCACGAACAGCTGCATCGCGGTGATGGAGGGCGGCGAACCGGTCGTAATCCCCAACGCCGAAGGCGCGCGCACCACGCCGTCCATCGTGGCGGTCACGAAATCCGGCGAACGTCTCGTGGGGCAGGTCGCGAAGCGCCAGGCCGTCACGAACCCCGAGAACACCGTCTTCAGTATCAAGCGTTTCATGGGCCGCAAGCTGAACGACCCGGAAGTCCAGCGTGACCTGAAGCTCGTGCCGTACAACGTCGCGGCGGCCAGCAACGGCGATGTCTCGGTGAAGGTCGGCGAGCGCTCGTATAGCGCCCCGGAGATCAGCGCCATGATCCTCCAGAAACTGAAGGCCGACGCCGAAGCGTACCTGGGCGAAGCGGTAAACGAAGCGGTGATCACCGTCCCGGCGTATTTCAACGACGCCCAGCGCCAGGCCACCAAGGACGCGGGCAAGATCGCCGGCCTCGAAGTGCTGCGCATCATCAACGAACCGACGGCCGCTTCGCTTGCCTACGGCCTCGATAAGAAGCACGACGAACTCATCGCCGTCTACGACCTTGGCGGCGGCACGTTCGATATCTCGATCCTCGAACTCGGCGAGGGCACCTTCCAGGTGCTCAGCACCAATGGTGACACCCATCTCGGCGGCGACGATTTCGACCAGCGCGTGATTGACTGGCTGATCGAGGAGTTCAAGAAGGCCGAGGGCATCGACCTGAAGCAGGACCGGCAGGCCCTTCAGCGCCTGAAGGCCGAAGCCGAAAAGGCGAAGATCGAGCTCTCCAGCGCGCAGCAGACCGAGATCAACCTGCCGTTCATCACCGCTGACGCGAGCGGCCCGAAGCACCTGAACATCAGCCTCTCGCGGGCCAAACTGGAACAGCTCGTCGGCGACCTCCTGAGCGGCACCCTCGAGCCGGTGAAGAAGGCGCTCGCCGACGCCGGCAAGAAGCCGGGCGACATCGACGAGATCGTCCTTGTCGGCGGTCAGACGCGCATGCCTTCGGTCCAGAAGATCGTGGCCGACTACTTCGGGAAGGAGCCGCACAAGGGCGTCAACCCGGATGAAGTCGTGGCGATCGGCGCGGCGGTCCAGGCCGGCGTCCTGAAGGGCGAGGTGAAGGACGTCCTCCTCCTCGATGTCACCCCGCTGACCCTCGGTATCGAAACCCTGGGCGGCGTGATGACCCCCATCATCCAGCGCAACACCACCATCCCAACCGCCAAGAGCCAGACCTTCAGTACCGCCGCCGACAACCAGCCGAGCGTCGAGATCCATGTCCTCCAGGGTGAGCGGCCGATGTCGGGCGACAACAAGTCGCTCGGTCGGTTCATCCTCGATGGCATCCTCCCGGCGCCGCGTGGCGTTCCGCAGGTCGAAGTCACCTTCGACATCGACGCGAACGGCATCGTAAACGTGGCCGCTCGGGACAAGGGGAGCGGGCGTGAGCAGAAGATCACGATCCAGTCCTCCGGCGGGCTTTCGAAGGACGAGATCGAGAAGATGCAGCGCGAAGCCGAACTCTTCGCGGATGAGGACCGCAAGAAGCGCGAATCGATCGAATTGAAGAACACGGCCGATTCGATGGCTTACCAGGCCGAGAAGACGCTTCGCGACAATCCCGACAAGGTCCCCGCGGACTTGAAGGCCGATGTGGAAGCGAAGATTGCCGACGTGAAGGCCGCCGTTGAGGCGGACGACGCAGACCGCATGCGGACCGCGCTGGACGCGCTCAGCAGCTCGCTTTCGAAGATCGGCGAGGCCGTCTACGGTGCAGCCGGAGTGGATGGAGCCGGGCCCGAGGGTCCGGACGGGGAACCGTCGGGAGCAGCCCAGGAAGGCACCGTCGAGGGCGAATTCCGGGAAGTGTGATTCACCACGGAGGCACTGAGGACACGGAGGTTTCTTCGGGTTCACGGAGCACGTTTCAGAGGGGGCCGTCTGCCGAGAGGTCGGCGGCCTCTTTCTTGCCCACGAGGGTGCATCATGAGTGCTATCATGGAGACATGAGGCGCACCACTATTTCACTGGACGATCCGATGCTTCGAGAGCTACACAAACTCGCGGCTGAACGCGGCGTGTCAATCGCGGCGCTTGTTCGAGAGGCGGTCGAACATACTCTCTCGAGCCATCGACCGCGCCCGCGAAGCCTTGGGATTGGCGCATCGGGCTACCCCGATACGGCGAGGCGTTCGGTCGACGAGCGCCCCGAGCCCCGCACGTGGCGCTGATCCTCGATACTGGTCCGCTCTACGCATCGCTCGACCGTAGTGACGCCGACTACGCCGCATGCCGGCGGCTGATCGAGAACACGTCCGAGCCTCTGGTCATCCCGGCACCCGTGCTGGTTGAAGTGGATTACTGGATACACACGAGACTGCATCCCGGAGTTCTTGTGGCGCTGCTCGACGACATCGCGGCGGGCGCGTATGGAGTGGTGGACCTGGTTGCCTCCGACTACCGGCGGGTGCGCGAAGTGTGCGACCGCTACGCGGATTCTGACATTGGGTTCGTCGATGCCGCGGTTATCGCGGTCGTTGAACGGCTGAACGAGCCGAAGGTGGCCACACTGGACCGTCGTCACTTCGGCACCGTTCGCCCGCGGCACGTCGATGCTCTGGTGCTCTTGCCGTAGCCCGGGGGCCTTTTGTATGGATTGCGTTGGAGTACGCAGGAGTCGTACAGGTGTATGCGCGGTTTCCATTGCGGATACGGGGTAAGCATCCGCAGGATGCGCCTCATGGTGTGGGCGCCGTGTCGAGCGGGGCCTGCGGGGTGACGATATGAGTACGAGCCTGAGGCGCATGGCGCTGGCGTTAGTGGCGGTTGTAGTCGCGGGGTTGGCGGTGTTCGCGGCGCCGCCTTCTGTGACATCCGCGCTGACAGTTTACGTTGTCGGCTCGGCGGAGGACTCGAACGACGGCATGTGCGGCGGCGAGGACTGCACCCTACGCGAAGCAATTGATGCTGCTAACGGTCACCTCAACTCGGGCGGTCCGGATCAAATCAACTTCGCCATCCCTGGTGGTGGCGTCAAGACTATCAACGTTTCATCCGCTCTTCCTTTCATTCTCGATGCTGTCGTCATCGACGGTCTCACTCAGGGGCCAACCGCTTGTGGAACTCCGCTGGTCGAGGTCTCCGGAACTTCCGGGGCCGGCGACGGCATCTTCCTGCAGTCTGGCAGTGGGTCAACCGTACGAGGACTGGCCATTGGGAACTTCAGCGGCGGGTCGGGGATAAGATCGTCCGCCGGGGGCCTGACGATTGAATGCAACAATATAGGCACGGATGCGGCGGGCCTCGCGGCGGCCAACGCCACGGGAGTACGGTTGCAAAGCGGACCATCGAACAACACTGTGCGGTGGAACGTCATCGCCAAGAACAATGCAGGGAGTGGGCTCGGCTACGGTGTGCTGGCGAATCCGTCGAATGGCACCCTGATCAGCGAGAACAGTATATTCGACAACGTTGGAGGAACTGCGTACGGCTCGCAGGGGGGCACTGGCCCCGGGATTGTTTCGACCAGTCTGCAGCTACCTGCTTTCGTCACAATGTCTCGACCTGCCGGTGGAGTTGTAGAGGTTGGCGGGGCATTCATTCGGGAATTCCCCGCGACCTCTCTCGGGCAGACTGCAAAGTTCGAGTTCTTCGCTTCGCCAACATGTGACACGTCCGGATTCGGCGAAGGAAAGACGTACCTCGGGTCGTACACGAAGACCGACGCCGACGACGGGAGCCTCGACGGTGTCGTTCGATTCGGGCCGAACTTCGGAGACGCCCAGGCCCTCAGCGGTTGGCCTCCCGGCTCACGAATCACCATGACAGCAACTCATGTTCAATCCGGGTCGACGTCTGGTTTTTCACGGTGTTTGGATCCGGGCCTACGGATCGATTCGACCTTTCCCACCAGCGTCCCGGTTGGCATCGGGGATCCGACCATCTCTATCACCGGGGCCGGACTCGATGGAGCCGACGTTGTCGCACTGGTGACCAACGGGAACCTTCAGCCGCTCGCCGTGCTTTCGCCGACTTCCGCGACCACGGCGAATTTGACGCTACCGTCTTCTGTACTTGGCACGCCGGGAAACTTCAGCATCCTCCTGAAGCATGCCGATCCCACACTGGGTTCGTCGGTGTTCTTCGACTTCTTCATCGGACCGCGAATCGACACGTTAGGCGACTCAAGTGCTCCGGTTGGTTCGGAAAACGTAACTGTAGTGATTGCAGGCGAGGGGTTCAAAAACGCTCCTCTGAACACGACTGTTATTCGCGTCAACGGCGTCGATTCGCAGACGACCTTCGTGGATGCGACGCATGTCACGGCGACGCTTCCAGCAGTTGCTCTCGCAGCTCCGGGCACGCTTCAACTCACGGCATTCAATCCGAGATGGAATGCGGGCTCGAACATCCTTCCGTTCTTCGTCACGCCCGTCGCTTCTCCGATCGATTCGATCGATGCAGTAACGGTCGTCGAGCCGCTAGTGACTACGGTCGATACGACCGGCACGGGCGGGGAGACCTTGGAGGCCACCACCGGCGAAGGCACCGGCACGGTGGCTGTAGCAAATTACGACGGCGCTCCGGGCGGCGTGACCCCGGCAACTTTCTCAGCGGCCAACGGCTACTTCGACGTCTACGTCGCGCCAGAGAGCACCTTTGGCACGACTACTATTACCTACTGCGACCCGCTAGGCGGCACGGCGCTTTACTGGTCGCCGGACGGCGGTCTGAACTGGGATTTCATCGAAAATGTCACGCTTTTAGCCGCCACTCCACCGGCGACCTGTCTACAATTCACCGTCGGGAGCGATCCCAGTGTTCATCCCAACATCTTCGATCTTGGTGGTACGGCGTTCGCCGTGACCGCGGGACCAGTCATCGAAGGCCCGGCTGTCTCGCCATCCCTCGTGCCGGTTGGTACGGCGGTTGTCCTGAGTGCAACTTTCAGCGACCTCGACCTTCCCGACGACAGCCACTCCTGGACGATCGACTGGGGCGATGAAACGGTGACCGAGGGCGTCGCCTTGTCGGCCGTCATCTCGGATAGCCACGAGTACCACGAGTCTGGAGTCTACCGGGTTATGCTTCGGGTGACCGACGAGGCAGGCGCTTACGACGAGGAACAGTACGAACACATTGTTGTCTACGACCCATCCGCGGGGTTCGTGACGGGCG
The DNA here is from genome assembly GCF_016704105.1 of Candidatus Amarobacter glycogenicus. Taxonomy (NCBI): domain Bacteria; kingdom Bacillati; phylum Chloroflexota; class Tepidiformia; order Tepidiformales; family Tepidiformaceae; genus Candidatus Amarobacter; species Candidatus Amarobacter glycogenicus. The sequence goes on from NZ_JADJAT010000021.1 coordinate 87,632, forward strand.
GCGGGTGGATTACTTCGCCGGTGGGCGCGTACGCGCCGGACCCGTCATTGACCGGGCAGGCGACGTTCGGGTTCGTCTCGCAATACAAGAAGGGCGCCAACGTGCCGACTGGAAACACACAATTCCAGTTCCACGCGGCTGGGCTGGACTTCAAGAGTACGTCGTACGACTGGCTCGTCGTCGCTGGTGCGAAGGCGCAATACAAGGGTTTCGGGACGATCAACGGGTCCGGGAACTACCGGTTCATGTTGACCGCCATCGACGGGAATGAGCTGGGTGTCGGCAAGCCCGACACGTTCCGGATCCGCATCTGGGATGCCGAATCCGACCTCCCCGTTTACGACAACCAGCTTGGCGTCGACGAGAACGCGGACCCAACGACGGCGCTTGGTGGAGGAAGCATCGTGGTCCACAAGAAGTAGGCGAGAGCCTGGTTCATTCGTACCAAATCAGGGGCCGCTTCCCGCGATGGGGGCGGCCTCTTTTCTCTCGCATCGCCTTGACTGTCAGTCCGGAGCGAACTCCGCCACGCAGGTCCACCGCAGTCGTCCGCGACGGCGCCGGAGCAACCGCAGACCGGCTTCCCCGCAGAGACGGTCCAGGTCGGTCGCCTTGATATAGTCCGGGTCCCCTCGTACTTCGTTGACCACCAGTCGCCCGCCCGGGCGCAGCGTGCGCCGCACTTCCTGCAGGCATGCCAGGCGGTCCGGGACTTCCCCGAGGACGGCGGCGATGAACACGAGGTCGAACGCACCGGCTGCGAACGGCAACGCGACCGCGTTGCCGGTTACCGCGGCCAGCCCGCTCCGGATGCCGGTCCGCTCTACAGCCATCGAGAGCATCTCGGGCTGGAGGTCGAACAAGACCAGTCGACCGTGTGGCGTGGCATCGCGAAGGGCGATGCTGAAGTACCCTGGCCCGCAGCCCAACTCCAGCACGGTCTCGTCGCCGCGAAGCCCGATCCAGCGCACCAACGCCTGCGGCGACTGGATCAACCGGCGCACGGGGTGCAGCAGGCTCCGCGCCTTTTGGTGGGGGAAGACCTTGCCTTTCCCCAGTCCGAACTCAACCTGGTCGGTCATCGGCACAGTCTACTCGCGCATCGTGCATGCAGCGGTGGTCACTGGGCGACGAACGTCGTCGTGTTGTCGTTGACCTTCACCGTGTAAGTCCGGCCGGAAGTGAAGTCCTGGCCGAGGTCTACGTTCGACTCGTAGTAGCCATAGATCGCGGAGCAGATGACGTCCGGGTCTGTCGGGAGGGTGTTCGTGACCGCGATCGTGACCAGGTCCTCCCGACGTCCGGTGATCTTCGCTTCGTGGAACTTCGCGCAGCCGGAGGGCAGCCCGGAGGTGACATGAGCCGTGTAACCCGGCGGGAAACTCTCGCGTACGAGGATGTCAATCGACACGATAGGGGCATCGACGATGCGGCGGGACTCATCGGGCGCGTCACCGGAGTCGCCGTCGCGGCAGGCCGAAAACGCCGGCACGAGCAGCAGGGTGACTGCCACGGCGAGGATCGGGCGGAAGTGCATGTTCTTCACAAACCTTCAGACGCCGGGATGGCCCCGGCGGTTCCCGCAGTTCAGAAGGTGCCCTCATCGTGCTCGGGCGCTTTCTCGATCTGGGATGCAAGCGCCTGGATATCGATCGCATGGCCGCCGGAGATACTGCCGGAAGGCTTCGCCTTCGAGAGCACCTTGGCGCCGTAGCTGCGCGCTTCTGCGAAGAGCCCGTTGATGCCGCGCTGATGGAGTTGCTCGTTCCAGTCGTCGAGCGAGATTGCCGGACCGGCCGCTTCGACCGCCTGCGCCGGGAACCTCCCCAGGATCTCGACCAGGGAGTGCGCCTTCTCCACCTTGCCCGCCAGGATTTCGAAGATCGCCTCGCGAGACCACTGCGAGGTGGTCGCGCCGTAGGTAACGCCCTTCTGGCCGCCGGCCTTGAGCATGTTGTTGTCGCCGTAGACGGTGTAAATGGCGTCCCCGTTGGCCGCCACGACGTTCAGGCCTTCTTTGCAGTACTTGTCGTGGAAGAACTTGGTTGCCCCCTGGATGTAGGCGTTGGAGAGGAACTGGTTGTAGGAGGCGAGGTTGAACTCGGCGGCCTCTTCCTCGAAGTCCGGCGCTTCCTTCCCGGACTGAGTCGCCTGGTAGGGGGCGAAAGTGGCGCCTTTCGCCGTGTCGACCATCTTCTCCTTGAGGTGGAAGTAACGTTCCCCGGTGATTTCGTCGAACTGGCGTTCCGCGAAGCCTGCCGAGACAAGGGCGCGCATGTGCGTGCGGGCTGTGTCGCGATCCGCGAGCCCGGCCTCTTGCGCGGCCTTCGGCGTCAGGTCCTGCATCGAATCGTCGCCCGCGGCGGCGCGGCGCCACTTCATCATGAACACGATTTCGGGCTTGTTGCCCATGCCGACTTCGGAACTGGCCTCCTGCATCGAACCCATTTCGCCGCGCTTGATGCGGTCGTCCAGGCGCTGGGGGTTCGAAGCGAGGTCCTGGCTTGCGGCGTGCTTCGCCATGGCGAACTGGGCCTCGCCGAGGTCGGTGGATCCAAGGCCGCCGTTGCTGGCCAGCCACTGGACGAACCACTGCATGATCTTCGTCTTGTTCACGAGGTGCCCGCCCGCGTATGCGTCCTGAAGGTAGTGTTCGCCGAACGCGTTCTGGAGCATGGCCTGGTTCCCGAGGTCCGCGGCGCGCTGCTCGAGCGCCTCGGCCTCCTTCGCGTTCCCCGATTCTTTCAGCATCTCGGCGGCTTCGCGTTCGGTGGCCGCGGCGTCCGCGAGGTCGCGCGCTTTCTTGTGGTAGCCGGTCCATTGGACGCGGTTTTCCGGGAAGAAGTGGCAGGCGTTCCGTTCGAGCGCGGCGAAGTAGGAGTCGCTCTCCTCACCCTTGCGGGTCGTATCGGAGTTGACCTGCGATTCCATCCGGATCTCGTACGCCTTCTCGTTCACGGCCTGGGCACGAGGGCCGCGCGCACCCTCGAAGTCGTCATCGGGAGTGAAACGGTTGTGGAGGGCGTTCGTGCTTTTCCCGAAGAGCTCCTGCTGGAGGTTGTCGAGTTCGATGTAGGCCTGCTGGCGCACACCCTGGAGCAGGCCGAGCACCTTCGCCCTCGGCGTGTTCGCGATCGCCTCGGGATTGCCGAAAAGGTCCGGCAGCGTGTTGATTTCGCTGTAAGCGACGACGATCGCGCCATCGCGGCAGGGGATGGACACGTACGGCACCTGCCACTGATCGTCGACTTTCTTGGCCACGCCCTTCTCACCCTCCGCGATGCTCGCTGCCTCGGGGTTGTCCTTCCAGGCGAGGAGCCGGTTCATCTCCTGGGTGATGGTGTGGCGGACCTCTTCTTTCTTCCCTTCGGCCTCCGCGATCCGGCGTTCGAGAGCGGCGACGTTTGACATGTCGACCCCTTTGATGACCTTCGCCTTCTTGACCTCGGCCTGGAGGGTAACCAGTTGCTTCTTCAGGTCCGGAATTTCGCGGACCTGCGGGATCTCGGCGAGCTTTGCGGGGGTCACCTGGCCGAGAAGGTAGTGTTCGTATGCGCTGTGGCGCTGGATGCAGGCCGATCCCGCGGATTCGGCGCTGGAAGGCGCCGCCTTCGCGCCCACGAAACTCGCGCGGTGGATGGTGTCGCGGGTGGTCCGCAGGTTGTTGTCAGCGCGACGGTGGATGAGCCGGGTCACGGCCTGGTTGCCGACAACGCCGCGGAGGCCAATGACGGAACGAGTGCGGGAATCGCCGGTCAGGATCGGTGCGACGGAGGACATCTCGCCGGGGGTTCGCTCCGGGGCGCGGCTCCGCACGACGGCTGGTTGCTGCGGCTCACTCGCCCGGCTCGGTTCAGCCACAAAGAGACCCCGTCTGGCCGGTTCGCATCAGATGGCGACTATAGCACTCGCAGGGCGCGGCGCTGTGTGAAATCTCAGGATCCTCGGGCCGTGACTACTCGGGCAACAAGGCCAGGGAGTCGTGATCCTGCATCGCGGAGATGAAGCGGTTCATCGAAGACTCGATCAGCCGGCGGCCGCGGTCGTTCCCTTCGGGGAGGGTCCCGAGGAGGACGACACCGCCGGCAATGACACCAGCGAAGTAGCCGCGAAAGTCGGTCTTCAACTGGTCGAAGGAGTAGTCCTTCACGCCGCCTTCGAGAAGCTGGTTGTGGTAGCGGCGAAGTAGGTCGTCTTCGTGCTTGCGGCGGTCCGCCGGCTCCATGCTGCCTGTGATGAAGTAGGCGGCATCCACGACGCCGGTCGCCTTGCCCGGGCTCTGCCAGTCGCAGGCAACCAGGGGGCGGGCGCCGCCGGGGGCTCCGAAGAAGAGGTTATCCGGTCGGTAATCGCCATGAACGAGCGTTTCCGGCCCGAGCGTCATCTGGTCCAGCGCGGCCATCGTGCGGCGGCCGAAGTCCGGGATCAGCGGGCGCAGTTCCTCCGGGAAGACGTAGCCGAAGCGCTCCATGGCGACTGGCCAGGCCGCCGCATACATCAATTGGATGGGCTGGCGGATGGTCTCGATGCCGGAGGTGATCCAGGGGTACCGGGCGAACTCCGGGCTCTCCCACCACCGCGCGTGGAAGGCGCCGATCGCATCGATCGCGAGTTCGGCCTCGGCCAGGAGGCGCCGGCAACCTGGTCTCCGAAGGCGCCGCCGGTGAGGTCCTCGAGGATGATGGCCGCCTGTCCGGCGCCTGCATCGTAGTGCGAGAAGTACGGCTTCGGTGCGGGCAGGCCGCAGTCACCCGCGAGGTCCGAATAGAACCGGACCTCGCGCTCGTAAAGGCCGAAGGCAACGCCGACCATGCGCGAGCCGGGGTCTTCCGAAGGCAGTTTGGCAATCGCGGTCGCCGGTGCTTCGGGGCCTGCGCCCGAGTACTGGAGCTTGAGGCGGGCGACCGTGCCGATGAACCCGATACCCTCCCCAATGATCTCGTGCCCGAACGCAGTGACCGAGCCTTCCGGGAGTGCACCGCCGCTGCGCAGGGCAGCGGTGAGCCACTCGGGCGTGAGCGATTCGATCGACGGTGGCAGTGGGGTCAGTTCGGTCAATGCGGGCATCCCTCCGGTGTTGGGCGATGCTCGCAGAGTGTTAACGGATGTTCAACAGTCCCGAACCCGGTTCGGGTCTTCGTATGGAGCCCCGCTGCTCACCATGGTGGTCTCGCCCCGGAAATCTGTTCGTAACACACACGACACACCGGCGAAATGGATGGGAAACGAACCGGAAATTCGGACAGCGTAATTTCCGTCCGAAGGGACGTCCGCAGGAAGTGGCGGGCCCCCGAAACGACCGGAGGGCACTATGGAACTCGATAGCGGCAACGTCGCGTGGATGCTGACGGCATCCGCGCTGGTGTTGTTCATGACGCCGGGGCTTGGCTTCTTCTACGGAGGGCTGACCCGCAACAAGAACGTGCTCGCGACGATCATGCAGTCGTTCATCACAACGGGTGTGGTGGCGATCCTGTGGTGTGTCGTGGGGTACTCTCTCGCTTTTGGTCCGGACCAGGGCCGTGGGATCATCGGCAACTTCGACTTCTTCGGGCTGAAGGACGTGGGCGCGCTCCCGGGGGGGCCGAACGTCTCATTCGATGCCGAAGGCAACCTTGCTTCGGGTTCCGTCTACGGTTTCGGAATCCCGCATCTGCTCTTCATGTCGTTCCAGATGATGTTCGCCATCATCACGCCGGCGCTGATCACGGGAGCATTCGCGGAACGCGCGAAGTTCGGCCCCTTCCTCATCTTCACCGCCCTCTGGTCGTTGCTGGTCTACGTGCCGGTCGCCCACTGGGTCTTCGCCTATGACGGCTGGCTGAGCGCGTTCTCGACGAACGCCGACGCCCCGGACATCGGGCTCAACTCGCTCGACTTCGCGGGCGGTCTCGCGATTCATGTCAATGCCGGCTTCGCCGCCATCGCCGCCGTCGTCGTCTTCGGCAAGCGCAAGGGCTACGGCAAGGAGCCGATGGAGCCGCACGACATCACGATGGTCGTTCTCGGCGCCGCCATCCTCTGGGTCGGCTGGTTCGGCTTCAACGCCGGCAGCGCCGGCGGAGCCACCTCCCAGGCCGTCTACGCCTTCACCAACACCGCGGTCGCCGCGGCCACCGCAGGCCTCCTCTGGACGCTCGCGTCGTGGCAGTTCGGTGGCAAGCCGAGCGTTGTCGGGGCGGCCGCCGGCGCCGTGGCCGGGCTCGTCGCGGTGACACCGGCTTCCGGCTACGTCATGCCGATGGAAGCGATCATCATCGGCGGCGTCGCCGGCGTACTCTGCTACGGCGCGGTCCGCCTTCGCGCCAAGATCGGTTTCGATGACTCACTCGACGTCGTTGGTGTCCATGGCGTGGGCGGTATGTGGGGCGCCCTGGCGACCGGCATCTTCGCCAACTCGGCAGTCTCCGGCATCCCGTATGCCGAGGGCATCATGCAAGGCGAATGGGGCCGCTTCACTGACGCCCTGATCGGCATCGGAGTGATCGGCGCCTACTCGTTCATCGTCACGTTCATCCTCTTGAAACTGCTCGATGTCACCATGGGCATCCGCGTCTCGGAAGATGAGGAAGAGCTCGGGCTCGACCTGACCCAGCATGGTGAACGCGGTTACACCACGGACGAATCCGGCGTGCCCCTCGGCGTGGGCAACGTCCTTCCCGCACCGCCAGCGATGTACGCCGCTTCGCTCAAGGGCCAGTCGGCCCCTTAGCAGGGCTCTCTCCTCGACGCCGGGCGTCCACGGGAACGTGGACGCCCGGCCCACCCAAATCTGAACCCGGAAGGTACTCATGAAGAAGATCGAGGCCATCATCCGGCCCGAAAAAGTGAATGACGTGAAGCAGGCGCTCGACGACCTTGGCTTCCACGGTATGAACTTCCTCCAGGTGACTGGTCGGGGCGCCCAGCGCGGCATCGTCCACCAGGGTCGCAGCGGCGAAACCGTGACGGTCGACCTCCTGCCCAAGGTGAAGCTCGAAGTCGTCGTCCCGGACCAGGCGGTGGACCGCGTGATCGATGCGATCATCGCGGCTTCGCGGACCGGGAACATCGGCGACGGGAAGATCTTCGTCATCCCGGTGGAAACGGCAGTGCGGGTGCGCACCGGCGAGCGCGGAGACGTCGCCGTTTAGGCCCGATCCGCCCCCTGTTCAACGCGAGGGCCCCGCAAGGGGCCCTCTTCGCGCTCCCTGGGCCTGGGCAGCGTGTGGCCTGCCGGGCGTTCGGTCGCCGACACCTGCTAGGCTCCCCGGATGCACGCCGCGCATCCCGATCGCAACATCCGACCTCTTCGTCTACTGGTTCTTGCGCGATTTCCAGCTCTGGATACCCGCCTGGATCGTGTTCCTGACCATCGAGCGCGGTTTCAGTCTCACGCAGGTGACGGCGGCGGAAGGGCTCTACCTCATCGGCGTGCTCATCCTCGAGGTCCCGACCGGTGCGGTAGCGGACCGCTACGGGCGTTCGAAATCGATGGCACTCGGGGCGGCGGTGCTTGGTGGGGCGGTGCTGATCTTCGCGTTCACGCAGTCATTCGCGGTCCTGCTCGCCTCGTTCTTGCTCTGGTCGGTCGCGAGCGCCCTCATGTCCGGCGCCGATATGGCGCTCCTGTTCGACACGTTGAAAGGCCGCCGGCCGCGAGGCACAGTACGAGCGGCTGGCCGGGCGAGGGATGGCGTTCGCCTGGTCGGGCGTCGGTATCGCGACGTTTCTCGGCGGGCCGGTGGCAGCGCTGCTCGACACCAGGGCGACCGTATTCATCGGCGCCGCGACATGCCTCGCCACGGCCGCGGTTGCGCTCGCCATCTGGGAGCCGCCGCATGAGCGGGACCTGGGAGAGAAGCAGCCCTACCTCGCATCGATTCGGGCCGCGTTCCGCGAGGCGTGGGGGGCTGTAGACGTGCGCATCCTCATCTTCCTGGCGGGTACGGCCTTCGCGGCCATCGAGGCGGTGCACTACCTGATCCAGCCGTACCTGGTGGACCGCAATGTGGAAGTCGGGGTGTTCTTCTCGCTGTTGCAGGTGCCTATCCTCGTGGCGGGCCTCGGGGGAGCGCTGCTCTCCGGGCGTGTTTCGAGGGGCGCCGGCACGAAGGCACTGGTCGCTGGACCGCTGTTGGGCGCCGGCTGCTTCGCGGCCCTTGCCGGGGCGCCCGGACTGGCAGCCTATGCGGCTCTGCCACTGCTCATCGGGATCAGCTCGTGCGTGGAACCTATCGCGACGGGCTACATCAACCGCCGGATCGGCTCGGAGCGCCGGGCCACGGTGCTCTCGATTACGAGCATGTTCCGGAGCCTGGTCCTGGCCGCGCTCGCACCCGGGCTCGGCTATGCCACCGACCAGTGGGGCATTGGAGAAGCTTTCACGATCGGGAGCGTCATGACGCTGCTCTCTGTGCTGGTGTTCGGGGGTCCACTGCTCTGGCGCGCTGCCCGCGAACCAGAGCAGGCTCCGGCGGCAGAACGCTCGCCCGCGGGGTAGGCCAGCGAGCTTGCCCGGCTCGAAATCTGTTCGTAACACTCGTGCAACCCGCCGGAAATGGCCGGAGCGTAGGCTTTAGGCTGACAACGCAGGGCAACTCGCGTTGGGACGCGTAACACGATCTTCATCCATCTCCAGATCGTGCCGCTGGCTGTAGCCGTGAAATGCGTCACAATCAGTGTCCCCGCGACCATCACCAGAGGAGCACTCATGACCCCCGAGGAAATCAAGGCGTTTTGCGCAGACAACGCCATCCGCTTCGTCGACGTCAAGTTCGTCGACCTCTTCGGCCAGTGGCAGCACATCACGCGACCGATCCACGAACTCAACGACTGGTCGGACTACAGCCGGTCCCCTGGTTGAGCGGCTACGGTTTCGATGGCTCCTCGATCCGCGGGTTCCAGAAGATCGAAGAGTCTGACATGCTCCTCATCCCGGACCCGGAGACGGCGCTCATCGACCCGTTCATCCAGTCGCCGACGCTTTCGGTGATCGCGAACGTCGAGGACCCGGTGACGCGTGCGCGGTACTCGCGCGATGCCCGCTACGTCGCGCAAAAAGCCGAGCAGTACGTCAAGGACTCCGGCGTCGGCGACACGGTCTACATCGGGCCGGAACTGGAGTTCTTCATCTTCGATGAAGTGCGCTTCGCCAGCGACCAGCATTCGGCCTTCTACTCGGTCGATTCCGACGAAGGTATCTGGAACAGCGGCGCTGAATCCACGCTCCGCGGCGACTTGAACCAGGGTTATCGGCCCCGCTACAAGGAAGGCTATTTCCCGGTCAGCCCGCATGACACGCAGACCGACATCCGCAACGAGATGGTCGAGATCATGGAAGCCAGCGGGATCCAGATCGAGCTCCACCACCACGAAGTGGCGACCGCCGGCCAGGGCGAGATCGACATGCGGTTCGACACGCTCACGAAAATGGGCGACAAGTCGCTCCTCTACAAGTACATCGTGAAGAACGTCGCGAAGCGCCACGGCAAGGTAGCCACGTTCATGCCGAAGCCCCTCTTCGCCGATAACGGCTCGGGCATGCACACCCACCTCTCCATCTGGCGAGACGGGAGCAACCTGTTCGCGGGCGATGAGTACGCCGGTATCTCGAAGATGTGCCTCGCCTACATCGCCGGCATCATCAAGCACGGCAAGGCCCTCATGGCCATCTGCGCGCCGACCACCAACAGCTACAAGCGGCTGGTGCCTGGCTACGAAGCGCCGGTGAACCTGGTGTACTCGGCTCGAAACCGCTCGGCCGCATGCCGCATCCCGCTCGTGAGCCCGGACCCGCGCCAGAAGCGCGTCGAGTTCCGTCCGCCGGACCCGGCGGGCAACCCGTACCTCACGTTCGCCGCGATCTTCATGGCAGGCATGGACGGGATCATGAACGGGTGGGACCCGGGCGCGCCGCTCGACAAGACCAACCTGTTCGACCTGAGCCCGGAAGAACTCGCCAACATCCCGACGGTGGGCCAGTCTCTCGATGAGTCGCTCCACGCGCTCGAAGATGACCACGACTTCCTCCTCAAGGGAGGGGTGTTCACCCCAGACGTCATCGAGACGTGGCTTGCCTCGAAGTACGAGAACGATGTCGACCCGGTGCGGATGCGCCCGCACCCGTACGAGTTCCACCTCTACTTCGACGTCTGATTCTCAGCCCCGGTTTCGGATCCCAAAGCGGCCACTCGAAAGAGTGGCCGCTTTGTGTTTTCCGCGCCTCTTGTCGATGGATGGAATCGGTCACACCTATCAGCATTTAGCCGATTGCGAACATTGACAGCCTGAAACCCGGAGCATAGATTCTGCCCCGAAACAGCGTCCATCTCGCAACCTCGATGTGTGAGATGCGCATTGGCTATGGAGGGAAAAGGACCATGCTCGACGAACGGAGTTATTGGCAGCGCCGGTTGAGCCGCCGCGCCACGCTCAGGGGCGCAGGCCTGGCTTCCGGCGCCCTGGCGACCGCGGCCCTCGTAGGGTGCGGGGACGACGATGATGACGATGACGGCGGTACTCCCGAAGCGACGCAAGCACTGCCGACGCAGGACACCACCTCAAGCCGGTCCGCGGCGGTTCACTGACGCTCGTTTCGGGTGGCGAACCGCGGACGCTGGACGTGCACTTCGACACGTTCCCGGCCAACACGATGATCACCAACAACACCAACGAAGGCCTCCTCAGGTTCAAGGCGGACCTCACCGGCCTCGAAACAGAACTGGCGACGGCGATGCCGGAGCAGCCGGACGAACTGACCTACGTGTTCAAGATCCCCAGGGTGTGAAATTCCAGAACGTGGAGCCGGCCAACGGCCGCGAATTCACGTCCGAAGATGTGAAGTACTCGATCGAGCGCCAGTCCACCGATCAGGCCGGCAAGTTCCAGCACGCCTACTTCTTCCTCAAGCGCATCGCCAGCATCGAGACGCCGGATAATTACACCGTGCGCGTCAAGATGAACACCGCCTACGCGCCGTTCCTCAGCTACATCGCCAGTCCGTGGACGATGATGATCAACCGCGAGAGCGTGGAGAAGTGGGGCGATCTCACTGAGACCACGATCGGTACCGGGCCGTTCATCTTCAAGGAATGGCAGAAGAACGTGAAGGTCGAGCTGGACCGCAACCCGGACTACCAGGTCAAGGAACTGCCGTATGTCGACAAACTGACCTACCTGATCGCCACCGATGCCCAGGTGCGAGCCACGCTTTATATCGACCGGAAGATCGACGCCATCATCGTCGGTTACAACGAGCTTTCCCAGGTCAACGACAAGCGAAAGAGCGATTCGGCCTACCGGGCAGTGCCGTCCCAGTTCTGGCGCCAGTTCCGCATGCCGCCGACGCTCGCGGCCGACTCGGCAAAGGGTACCGCAGCGAAGGCGGCCCGGGGCCGACGACGTCCGCGTCCGGGAAGCGGTCGTGCGCGCCATCGATTTGAAGCAGGCGCTCGATTTCGTCCACTCCGGCGACGGTGTCTGGCGAACGGCCCGATCCTCCCCGATCTACCCGCTCTGGGCGCTCAAGGACAACTATCAACAGACCGACCTGAAGAAGGCGAAGGAACTGCTCGGCGCGGCCGGCATGAGCGGTGGCCACCGAGACCCTCTGGTCTGGGCATCCCAGGGCAGCACGGTGAACGACCAGACGGCCGAAGTCCTCAAGCAGCAGCTGAAGGAGATCGGTTGGGATCTGACGCTCCAGCCGATGGACACGACCCCCTATTACAACAAGATCTACGCCTGGGACTACACGCTGGCGCACCACGTTCCGCTCAACAATCCAGACCCGGACGAAAACCTCTCCGCCTACTTCGGGCGCAATTCGACCTTCTTCAAGTTCCACGACGAGGCGATCTGGGAAAAGATCGACAAGCAGGCGAAGACGGTGAACACGCCGGAGCGCCAGGCGCTCGTCAGGAGATCCAGAAGGACATCATCGCCAAGCACCCGATGAAGTTCATGTACACCCCGAACAACCACAACTTCGTCGACAAGAACGTCCAGGGCTGGTTCTGGCCGACTGACCTCTACGATGGCCGCAAGGCGACCGCCTGGAAGAAGGCGTAGCCGCAGGAGTCCAGTGATTCAAGCCCCGGGACGGCAGTGCCGCCCCCGAGCTATCTCCCAGAGCCACCCATGCACGAATACATAATGCGGCGCTTCGCCTGGCCATCCCGACCATTCTCCTGGTCATGATCGCCATCTTCTCCATCAGCCGGATGATCCCGGAAGTGCCATCGATTCCATGCTCCAGGAGCAGCAGTTCGCAGAAAACCGGGAGGCGCTGAAGAAGGAACTCGGCTCGACAAGCCCATCTATTCGCAGTTCATCACCATGGGGGACGTCCTCCAGGGCGACCTTGGCGATTCACTGCTCACGAAGCGCTCCGTTGGCGAAGAGCTGTTGCGGCGGCGCCGCCCGTCACGCTTGAGTTCGGCCTCTTCGCCATCATCGCTGGCCTCATGATTTCGCTGCCAGTCGGCGTCACCGCTGCAATCCGCCAGGATACCTTCGCCGACTACTTCGGCCGCAGCTTCGCGATCCTATATTTCCGGTGCCCTTTACTTCTTCACCGCCACGATCCTCATCGTGTTTGGTCCGGGCGTGGGCTGGACGCCGCCACTCATCTACAGTAAGTCACGGGGCGAAGGCCCGATCGACCACCCCACTACTACATGACCCCCGCCGTGCTCCTCGGCGTCACCCTTGCCGGCAGCGTCATGCGTATGACACGCACGATGATGCTCGAGGTCCTTCGCTGGTACTACATCCGCAACTCGCCTTTGTGCCAAGGGGCTGCGTGAGCGCCCGTTTATCCTCCGGCACGCCGTGAAGAACGCCTTCATCCCCGTCATCACGATCATCGGTCTTCCGGCGGGTATCGCGATCAGCGGCACCATCATCATCGAATCGATTCCTTCAACATGCCGGGCGTTGGCCGTTACTTCGTCG
>NZ_JADJAT010000022.1:0-266570 GCF_016704105.1 Candidatus Amarobacter glycogenicus
TCGCCGCCCTGTTCGCCCCGCTAGTCGCTCCGTTCGATCCGAACTGGATCGCTGGCCCAGTTTTATCAGCCCGGCGGTCTTTCGCACTTCCTCGGGACGGACAACCCCGCCGCGACGCGGGTGCTCTCCCCGGGTGATCTACGCGGGGCGTGTTTCGATGCGGGTGGGGCTTCGCCGTGCTCCTCGGCACCACGCTTTCCGTCACTATCGGTATTGTCGGGCGGGTACCGGCGGCTGATCGACATGCTTTTCCAGCGCGCCTCATCGATGCACGGATCGCCTTCCCCGCGATCATCTTCGTGATGGTGTTGATCCGGTGACGGGCCCCGGATTCTGGTGGTTGACGTTGCCATCGGGATGCAGCTCGGCGTCGGCAGCTCGCGCATCATCCGCAGTGCCACCTCTCCGTGAAGAGCATGCCGTTCGTCTTAGCGGCCCGGTCGCTCGGTGCGGCTAATCCGCGATTCTTCGCGCGCCACATCTTGCCCAACGCCATCGCCCCGGCAGGATCACGCCTGCGACCCTGGTCTCGGGAGTGATCCCGATCGAATCCAGTTTGAGCTTCCCTCGGCCCCGGTGTGCCCGACCAGCCAACCGGGAGGCCTCTGAGCCAGGGCCGCGCGTTCATGCTCGATGCCCTCCTGGCCCGTGATCGTGCCCGAATGGCCCCCTCAGCCTCGCCGTCTTCGGTTTCAACATGCTCGGAGACGCCCTCCGCGACCTGCTCGATCCCCGCCTCCGCAAGGCGTGATCCGTGGTCGCTTCGCCGAGGGTAGGCTGAGCAACTCCCCTGTTTCAGCCAGTCGCTCGGGCGGATCGCCCACTTCGCCCAGGGAGCCACCCCTCCCGGGTTGCCCGATCCCCTAAGCCCCCGGCGCGGAGTCCGCCTCCCAGGCTTCCGGGCCGGCCCCTTCCGAATGACGCAAAGGCCCACGCCCCGAGCACGGAGAGGAGGATGTCCTCAAGCCGCGAGCGGGTCCATTAGTCGTTCTTCCGCTCCGGGCCCGCGGGTGTGATGGAGCCGCCCGCCCGCCCGGAACCGACGGAGACGGCGACGAACCAGCGGGTGCCGCCCATGCGCGGCGTTCCGTGAGGGCGAACGTCACCGTGTTGGTCTCGCCGATGGTGACGGAGAAGCCCGGATTGGCCGTCGCAGCGCTTCGGTGCGGCCGATGCTGATGGCAAGCGCCTCGCATACACGGCCGCGATGTCCCAGGTTGCGCTGGTCCAGTTGTGGAGCGTGAGCAGCAGGTCGAGTTGCGAATCGGTCGCGGATGCCCGCGAGGTTCTTGATCCGGCGTCGTTCGGTCCACGAGGCGAAGGAGCGCGACTCGTTGCTGGAAACCGTCGCCACTCTCATTGGCATCTCCGACTCCTTGCTGCTTCGGCGTGGTGTTACTGGACGCCCGCGGCGAATTCGGCGGCGAGGGTTCGGGCTGGGGACGGTTCGTGCGTCCGGGAACCATTGGTAAGCGGCTTTCAACAGCAACGGCGCCACGATGGTGGTAAACGATCGTGACGACAATCGCGACTGAGTAGCCGGTGGCATCGACGACGCCTCTTCTGCCAGGCCGACTGAGGCGACCACGAGCGCAACTGCCGCGGCCTACCATCCCCGCGCCGACACGGGACCGAGGTCGCAAGCGACCGCCGCAGAGCCGCGCAGGGATGCCGCAGCCAGCGAGTTTCGTGATGAGGGCCACGAGGACGATGGCTGCGGAGATGAGCGGCGCGCCGTCAGGTCCGCCGTAGGTTCACGCTGCTGCCGATGTAGACGAAGAAGATGGGGATGAAGAGCGTACCGAAGGCGGGAGACCGGCTCGACTGATGTGGTGGCCGAGGTCGGTGCGAGGAGAGCATGACGCCCGCGAGGAACGAGCCGGTGACCTCGGCCAGGCCGCCGACTTCGTATGCGAGCCAGGCGAAGCCGAGTGCCATCGCCAGCGTCAGCAGCGCGCGTAATGCGCGATTCGATCCGGTATGGTGATCGCGATCAGCGGCATCATTACCCATCGCCCGATGCCAGAGGCCAGCAGCGAGAAGAGGACGAGTTTGATCAGGCTCGCCGATCGACCCTCCCGACTCCGGCGACGACGGAGCGCACTGGAGGACGAGCACGCCGGAGGACATCGTCGATGATTGCCGCGCCCATGATGATGTTCCTCGCGGCTGCGTGAACGGCCCAGCTCCTTCAGGTCTCGGCCGCGATGCCGACCGAGGTCGCCACCAGATCGGCCCGAGGAAGAGCGCGTGCATCGTCTCCACTGCCCGCGAGCTTAAGCGCCGACGGCGTAGCCCGCGCCCATTGGCAGTGCGACACCGCCGATGGCTACAAGGAAGGAGGTCCGGCCAACGGTGCGGAGGCCCCGAGGTCCGTCCTGAGGCCAGCCAGAACATCAGGAGGACGACGCCGATGTGGCCGGAGGTTGCCGACGAATTCGTCGTGGGTGAATGAGTCCGAGCGCCGCCGGGCCTGCCAGCAAACCGGCGACGTTTAGGATCCCGAGCACCGAGGGCATGCTGAACCGGATGGCGACTGCGCCGGAGACCTTCGCCAGAGCAGGAGCCCGGCGATGAGGAGCAAGGAGTCTGGAGACGTTCCACATGGCGGAGGCTAGCGGAGACCCGTTTCGCGGGGGTTTGCGAGGGTGTTACGGGTGGTTTGCGGGTTCGTTTCGAACACGTTTCCGGCCATTCAACAACAGGCCCGCACGGGTGTGCGGGCCTGCCTGCCGGAGGCTCGGGAAGGCGGCCTGAGCGGAAGTGCGCCGGTCCTTCCCCGGTGCCTGCTTTGGTGCGGCTGCTAAACCGCTGCGCTCCCTCGCTCCCCCGGTCCGGACGCGGATGACGTCCTGGACTTCGAAACGAAGATCTTCCCATCGCCGATTTCGCCGGTGCGGGCGTTCTCGGTGATGACGGTGAGTACCTTTTCGAGGTCGGCGTCGTTAACGACCAGGAGGATCCAACCTTGGAGAGGTATTCGACCCGGATATATTCGCGGCCGCGCCACTGTTCGGTGACGCCGCGCTGCTTGCCGTGCCCTTTCACCTCCGAGACGGTGATGCCGCCGTAGCCCAGGACGTCAGAGCTTCTCGGACGAAGTTGAGCTGGGATGGACGACCGATTCGCGTCGATACGCTTCAGGAGTGGGTGACTCCTCTCTGGCTGCGCTCAGCGTGCTTGTGCCGAAGTCCCGGGTTCACTTGCCGCCCGCCGTGCTGAAGATGCCGGTGCCGGAAGGCCCGAAGTCCGGTGAGGCATCGATGCCGTGCTCGAGCAGGTCCAGGCCCTTGGATTCTTCTTCGGGCGGCACGCGAAGTCCCATGGTGTACTTGATGGCGAGGAAGATGAAGGCGGAAAGCGCGCCCGTCCATGCGAGGATGGTGACAGCGCCGATGAGCTGGGCCGCGAGCTGTTCCGCTCCGCCGCCAGGAGCAGCCCGTAGGCGCCGGATTCGCCGCCGTAGGCTGCCGCCATGCCGCTTTCCGAAGAGAAGAGCCCAACGGCGATCACGCCCCAGAGCCCCGTGAAAAGGTGCACCGGCGCGCGCCGACCGGGTCGTCGATCTTGAGCACATTGTCGAGCAGGTCGACGGCATAGATGACGATGATGGCGGCAACGATGCCGATGACGACGGCGGCCCACGGTTCGACGGTGGCGCAGCCGGCGGTGATCCCAACCAGTCCGCCAAGCGTGCCGTTAACGACGAGGCCGAGGTCGTACCGGTTGGTCTTGATCTTGGTGGATACGACGGCCGTTACGGCTGCCGCACAGGCGGCGAGGGTTGTCGTGACGGCCACCTTCCTGCGAGGGCGGCGAATCCGCCGGTCAGGAGGAGGGTGGAACCAGGGTTGAAGCCATACCAGCCGAACCAGAGGATGAAGAGACCGAGCATGCCGCTGGTGATGTTGTGGCCGGGGATGGCGTTCACGGAACCATCCTTGTTGAACTTGCCCATGCGTGGCCCGACGACCTTGGCGCCGACGAGCGCGGCGGTGCCTCCGACCATGTGGACAACGCCCGAGCCCGCAAAGTCCACGTAGCCTTCACCCATGAAAGGATCTTCGTTGAAGGCGCTCATCCAGCCTGCAGCGTCCCACGCCCAGTGGACAACGAATGGATAGATGATGGCGGAGATGAACGCGGTGTAGACGAGGTAGGCCGAGAACTTCGTCCGTTCGGCCATCGCGCCAGAGACGATCGTCGCGGCGGTGGCGGCAAAGGCGAACTGGAAGAACCAGAAGGCGTAATTCTCGAAGTCGCTGAGGAAGAAGTTGCCATCTCCCATGAAGCCGTTCGAGAATCGCCGGAGACGCCGAAGGCGATCGCGTATCCGAACGCCCAGAAGAACAGGCCGCCGACGCAGGCGTCGAGCATGTTCTTCATGAGCACGTTGGATGTGTTCTTCGCGCGGATGAATCCGGATTCGACCATGGCGAAGCCGGCCTGCATGAAGAAGACCATGCTCGCTGTAACGAGCAGCCAGGCCGTGTCGATGGCGGTGACGAGATCAGTGATCTGGTCTTCGGTTGTGGGTGCTTCCTGGGCCGCGGCACTGGAGAACACCGCCATGGCGAGGAGCGCGCCGCCGAGCATGCCGAGCGGCCGTCGCAACCTCCGTTTCATGATCCACTGAGACATTCGCTGGACCCCCCGGTATGGAGCGCTCTCGCGCGGTGATTTGTACCAGCGGGCCTGGCGGCCCCATGCCTCACGCACCCGGCTGGATGCCATGAACGCTAAGAATCCAGAATTACTGTCCGGTTTCCGGCTGGTTTCCGGGATATTTCTCTGTCGTGACGATCACATTTCCAGCGCGCCTGAGTGAAGCGGATGACAGAGCAGATGCCGGGCGCCTGAGATTCTGGTGTTCGGCGAACTACATCCCGGAGGAGGGCCAGCCATGTTCTGTCCCAACGGACACCAGCACTTCGTCATCGGCCCCGAGTACGTGGCGGGCCGTGCGGAGGCACTGATGACGTGTCTCCAGTGCGGCTCCCGATTCGATGCCTATACGCAATTCGGCGCCCTTGCGAAGGCGCTCCGCAGGGCCGCCTGAGGGGCACCTTCACTTTCCGGAAGCCGGCGAGCGCTTGAACGATGCTCCGGCGCGGCCGACCTGGCGCCGCCTCAGGCTTGTTCGCGGTTCCAGCGGAAGAAGAACCGGGCGAGCAGGAAGCTCGCCACGAACCAGGCGAAGAGGACGAGGAATACCTGTTCGACCTGCCAGCCGCCGCCGTAATCGTCCTGGGCCACCCACTCGGGGAGGAAGACGTAGCGGAAGCCCTGGACCATCCACTTCAAGGGGAAGATCGAGGCGACAGCCTTGAGCCCCGATGGCACCTCGTTGTACTGGAGGAAGACCCCGAAATGAACTGCAGGACGAGGTATGGCGGTTGGACAATCGCCGGCGCCGAGGACCCAGTGCGAATGAGCCGGGTGTACGCGAGCCCCAGGAGTGAACAACTACCGACGCCGAGCAGGAACACGCCGGCGAAGGCGAGCCACCTGATGGGGTCGGTGGGCAGGTCCACTCCGTAGAGGATCACCTGATCGCGAGGATGAGGACGACATCGAGGAACGAGGTGACAAGCGCGAGGCCCACCTTGCCGGCGAAGTAGGCACTGCGTGGCAGAGGTGTGCCCGAGAGTCGGCGGAGCAGCCCTTCGTGTTGTTCCATCGCCACGGTCATCGCGAGGCTGGCGAAGGTGGCGCTGACTACCCCGGTCGCGATCATGCCGGGCACGAAGTACTGGGCGAACTGCACCGGTTCAGCCCCGGGCGGTCCGTCGATCGCCCCGCTGAAGATTGTCGAGAAGATCAGGACGAACAGGACCGGCAAGAGGAAGGTGAAGAAGACCTGTTCGGGAGTCCGGAAGAACGTCTGCAGTTCGAAACGTGTCCGTTCGAAAGATAGTCTCACCAGCCGCCCGGGCGCGTTCGGCCGAAACGCGGGATTGGCGATGGTTGCAGTCATTCCATGGCTCCTTCCGCCTCGGAAGCGCCGACCATCTGGAGGTAGATGTCTTCCAGGCTTGGCCGGGTGACGGATAGTTCGGGCAGTTCACTCTCGCCCTGGGCCTCCGCCCAGTGTGTCAGTGCTACCACGGCCCGGCCGGGCTCCGCCGTCATCAGCGTGGCGACACCTCCGGATGTCGAGACGGCCAGGCCCTCCGGAAGCGTCTTTCCCTGGAGCTGCGGCGAAACGGAGAAGCTGACGCGGGCCATCGCCCGCTGGCGTCCGCCGATCTCGCGCGGCGTGCCGACCTCTGCCAGTCTCCCTTTGATGATCACTCCGACGCGGTCAGCCAGTTGTTCGGCTTCATCCAGGTAGTGCGTCGTCAGGAGCACCGTCTTTCCGAGTGCGGTGAAGTTGCGCACGACCTCCCATATCTGCCGGCGTCCCTGGGGATCGAGCCCGGTGGTGGGCTCATCGAGGAAGATCAGCTCCGGGTTCCCCACGATGCCGAGAGCCAGGTCGACGCGGCGCTTCTGCCCGCCGGAAAGGTTCTTGCAGCGCGCATCGCGTTTTTCCTTCAGGCCGACCATCTCCACCACCGAATCGACATCGAGCGGGGTGGGGTAGAACGAGGCGAAGTGCGCGGTGATCTCGCGGGGCGTCAGCGCTTCGAAGAACCCGGCCGACTGGAGGACGATGCCGAGGCGTGCCCGCCAGGCGGCATCCCCGGTCGCGGGGTCGATGCCCAGCACGCTTGCCGAGCCGGAAGTTGGCTCGCGGAACCCTTCGAGGATTTCGACGAAAGTCGTTTTGCCGGCGCCGTTCGGACCGAGAAGGGCAAGCACCTCGCCCTGCGCGACTTCAAGGTCGACGCCTCGCAGGGCTTCGACCGGGCCGTAGCGCTTGGTGATCCCGGTGGCGGTTATGGCTGCAGTCATTCCGTTAGCTCGCCGTGGCGGGGAGCAGCCCCAGCCGCGCGCGGACAACCCTAACAGAGCGCTGGAGCCTGTCGAGATCCTTCGCCGTCTCCCATTCCTCCCGGAGTGCGATCTGGCGGGGATGGGCGAGGAGTTCTTGCTGGCGGCTGCGGGCGATTTCCTGAAGCATGGAGGTTCTCCTTGGATAGTAGACAGTGACACTATCCGATAGTGATACTATCCTTGTCAATACCTCCTTCGGGACGATGGGCATGAAGATTTCGGAACTCAGCTCGCGCACCGGGGTTTCGATCCCGTCGTTGAAGTTCTACCTGCGGGAGGGTCTCCTGCCCCAGGGCCAGCTCTCCGCGCCGAACCAGGCGGACTATTCCGAGAGCCATGTGCGCAGGGCCGCACTGATTCGAGCTCTGCGCGATGTGGCCGGGCTTTCGATCGCGAAGATCAAGGCGATCGTCGACGCCCTGGAACATCGGGAGCTGTACGAAGTCATGGGGCAGGCCGTGGATTCGCTGGGCGGTGAGACGATCGCCGAGTTCACGCCCGCGCAAAGCGAGGCCGCAGTGGAGGTTGATCGGCTCCTCGGGGCGTTCGGCCTCCCAGCCCGGGAGGATTCCCTCGCTCGGCACCAGATCATCGCCGCGTTCGCGTCGGTGCGCGAAATGCTCTTCCCCGGCGTGCCAGGGGAATTCCTGGAGCCCTATGCACAGGCGGCGATCGAGATCACGACGATCGAACAGGCCGCGATGCCGGGACTCTTCGACCTCGAACCTGAGAGCGCAATCGAAAAGGCGATCCTCGGTCTGGCGCTCCTAGAACCGATTCTCGTGGGCTTCCGCCGTCTCGCGCATGAACGACGAGTGCAGGACCTCATCGCGCCAGCGGCGAAGCAGTAGGCGCCGCGGTCAGTCGACCAGCGCTTCGATCACCAGGTCAACGATTGCATCGGCCTTCGCCCGCATCTCGGCGTCGGTCGCATCCTGGATCGGGTGCGGCACGAAGATGCGCCTCACCTCCGGGAAGCCGAGGGCGACAGCCTGGGCTTCCGCCGCATCGGTGAACTCCGTCGAGGCGATGAAGACGGACGGCTTGCCGTTGATTTCGAACCAGGTCGTGTCGTGCACACTGCACGTCGTGCAGGATCCTCAGTCAGCGAGCGCTTCGATGACGAAGCCGCACTCCTCGGCGATCTTCTGGCGAAGGTCCAGGGGTGCGGGTTTGGTGAACGTCGGTTTGGCGTAGTTGCGGAACTCGACGCCCGGGAGGCGTTCGCGGAGGCGTGCCTCCAGTTGGCCGATGAGGATGTCGCCTCGCGGCTTGGAGATGTTGAGCAGCCCGACCACGCCGGTCACGCTCTCGGGCCGGGCTGTCAGGCTTCGGCGGACAGGGACGCGCTCATCGGTTGGGTCGAGGATGGTGGTCATAGCCGGGATTGTAGGGTTGTCGGGGAGGGATTGGTAGTGGCCGCTGCCGCGGAACCGCCGTTCGCCGCCGGGCTACTCCCGGATCTTCACCGTCGTCATCTGGCTGCCCATGGGGCCGCTCACCCAGCCGCCCAGGTAAGCGGCGAACTTGCCGGCTTCGCCGCCTGCGACCACGAACGTGATGTTCTTCGGGTCACGGAACTTCGGGACGAGCGTGTCCAGGCCGATGCGTTCCGCCTGCTGGAGGGTGATCCCTTCGGCGCAAAACTCGTCCCGGATGAGTTCCCGTGCGGGGCGCGCGGTTACCTCCTGGATGCGTGCTCGGACCTGGTCCTTGGTCCAGCCATCCTTGGCGAAAGTGTCGACGTGTTCCGGGGGGATCACGACGACGATTTCGCCGTGCCCGTACTGCTTCGGGTGGCCGCTAGTGGCGAGGGCGAGGCCGTAGCTTGTCGCCAGCGACTCCGCGCCGCGCGAGAGCTGGTCGATGATGCCGTTCGGCGCGCCGCCGGCGTAGACCGTCACCGTGCTGTCTGTCCGTTCGAACCCGCGTTCGACGTGAAGTGACTCCCAGTTGCTTCGTTCCTCGAACTCCGGGAAGCAGAACGTGTATTTGCCCGGCTGCCCTAGCGCTGCACGGTCGACTTCTCCCGGGCGGCCGCCTCCGACATTCCGGACGACGAGTTGGACGGCCCGCCCAATGGTTGCGTTCGCACGGTTGCCCTGTCCGAGGACGTTCATCCTGTAGTTCATGCCGATCCGGTCGCGGATCGGGCCGTTCACGATGATGACCGGCGTCGGGAAGTGCGTCGTCGCGAGGACGCCGTGCATGTTGAACTGCTCGGTGGTGATTGCCTCGATGGCGGCGAGGACCACTGGCAGGTACTCGGGTTTGCAGCCCGCCATGACGGCGTTGATTGCGATCTTCTCCACGGTTACCGGCGCGAGGTTCGGAGGGACGATGCCCACGACCTCTTGCGGATCTCGCTTCGTGCCAGTGAGCATCCGGACGACACGTTCGGGCGTCGGCGGGACAACCGGCAGGCCGTCGGTGAGGCCCTGCTCGAACATGAACTCGAAGATGTCGTCGGATTCTCCGACATCGATCCGGCGGGCGCGGATGGGGCTGCCTTCCATTTCCGCTTCGAGACGTTCGGCGATTCCGGGCTCGACCGATTTCGAACCACAGCCTGGCCGGCTCTCAGGGTATCGGGACCAATCGATCACCGGCGCCGGGGATAGCGTCACGGTGATCAAGCGTTGGAAGAGTGCCTGCCAGTCGCTTCTGCCGAAGCCAATGAACCGGTCGAGTTCGTCGCCAATCGCGTCGGCGAGGATGATCGTCGGCACGGTGTCGAGGTCGTAGCGGTAGGAGACATGTAGCGACGAGTCGTCGAGCATCGGCGCTGCCAGGGCGAATGTCGCGGCCAGGCGCGCGTTGCCTTCGGCATCCTGGCCGATGCACCAGATGTCGATCGATTCACCGAAAGCCTCCGCGGCGGCCTGGATGAGCGGCATGGAAAGGACGCAGGTGGGGCAGTCTTCCTTTACGAAACAGAGCAACGCATGGCGCCCAGTCGGGAAGTGGTGGAGGGATCCGTCGGCGGTGGCCAGGGAGAACGAAGGAAGGGGCATGGCGGGTGGATTGTCGAGCCGCCGCGCTGGCTTGTCGACCGGGAGGGTCAGTCGTCGAGGATCGCGAACAAGTCGCTCAGCGCCAATTCGAAACCGGGTAAGGACTGTGCCGCCAGGATCGCCACCGGCGTGCCGGTCTTCTTGCGGCCCTCAAAGACCTCGGCAGTGCGCGTAACCGGGTCGATAAGCCAGCAGGTCTCCACGCCTGAACTCCGAAGGAACTCGCACTTCCTACGGAGTTCGGCGACCGTCTGATCTCTCGAACGGACTTCCACCGCAATTGTCGGGGGCTCCTCGTTGCCAAATGGTGCGTCGGGCTTCCAGTAGGAGAGATCGGGCAACCGGTAGTTGGGGAGGTCTCCGAGGCGTGCCCGTATCTCGCCGCCGATTCTGGCCGGAATGCTGCCCAGCCAGGTCTGAATGAGGAAACCGATGCGGAACGCGATGCGACCGTGTTCTTCGTTGGGCATAGGCTTCTGCAACACCACCCCGTCGACGTATTCGAGGTATGGCTTCTCCTCGGGCAACGCCAGATACTCCTCCGGGGTCATGCGGACGCCGTGGTACTTCGATTGCCACCTGGGACGCGTTGGAGGTTTGGCGCGCGGCGCGCTCGGCTGGCGGATGGCCATACCGGCATTATAGTCCCTGGCCGTCGTCGCAGACCCGTCAGTGCCATCGTTCGCTTCGCCGCTCGACTTCGCGCCGCCCCGGGCGCGGCCCACGGAAGTCGCCATTGGTCACCGCTCAGAGCAATCGACAAATCCACTCACCGCCGTCGCCCTCCACGAGGTCGGCAACGTCCGTAACAGCGTCCGTGTTGATTGGCCCGTACACGTGCGGAAAGCGGTCCATGGGAGAAACGCCCTCCATCGGCGCCGAGGGAGGTTCCCATCTGACTTCGGCCTCCAGGAGTTCCTCGTCGATGCCGAGGACGCCGAGACCGGGTTGACCGCGGAAGTAGCTATTTGCCACAGTCCGAAGCAGTGGCTGGGTGCAGCAGTGGATGAAGCCTTCGTCCGACCAACCCGGCGGGGCGTACTGGGTGAGTGATTTGGCGGCGTGCCACTCCTGCCCGGATGCGATGTGGAAAATCACGAGTCGTGACCTTGCTTTCAGTCGCAGCATTGTAATGTTCCGCAAGGCGGGCGGGGGAAGGAACGTGTATTGTTGACTTTGTCGCTCGACTTTCTCCAGCCAACCCCGTAGGCTGAATACCCCGCCAGCACACCGACCACAGTTCACGTTCCCGGAGGTTCCCCATGCCTGACATCGCCGCCCGCGGCTACGCAAACCCATCCGTCCTTGTCTCCACCGAGTGGGTGGCGGAGCACAAGGACGACGCCAACATCCGCATAATCGAATCGAACGAGGACCAGCTCCTCTACCCCTCCGGCCACATCCGAGGCGCTGTCCAGGTCGACTGGGCCGCGGATCTCAACGACCAGTTGCGGCGGGACTACCTGGACAGGGCGGGTTTCGAGAAGCTGGCCAGCAAAATCGGGATCACCCGCGACACGACCGTCGTGTTCTATGGTGACAAGAGCAACTGGTGGGCGTGCTATGCCTACTGGGTGTTCCTGCTCTTCGGCCACACGAATGCAAAAGTGATGGACGGCGGCCGCCTGAAGTGGGAGAAGGAGGGCCGCGAGCTCACCCGCGACGTCCCTGCCTACCCGCCGACCAGCTACACGGCTCCCGAACGCGACGACTCGAGGATCCGCATCTTCCGCGATGAGGTCCTCAAGAAGCTCGACGGGAAGACCCGCCTGGTCGATGTCCGCAGCCCTCAGGAATTCTCCGGCGAACGGACCCACATGCCTGAATACCCCCAGGAAGGCGTACTCCGGGGCGGACATATCCCCGGGGCGAAGAGTGTGCCGTGGGCCCGCGCGGCAAACGCCGAGGACGGCACGTTCAAGACTGCCGCCGAGCTCAAGGCAATCTACGAAGATGAGCAGGGACTGAAGGCGAGTGACGACGTCATTGCCTACTGCCGCATCGGGGAACGCAGCTCGCACACGTGGTTCGTGCTTACAAACCTGCTCGGATACCCCAACGTCAAGAACTACGATGGCTCGTGGACGGAGTGGGGCAACTCCGTCGGCGTACCGGTCGAGCGGTAGCCGCCCCCGGGAACGTTCCCGGGTGGCCTGCACGGAGGCGGGCCACCCGCTTCGCCCCTAAAGTGAAGCACGTGACCTCCCGGCCGACGCACCACCCTGCCGGCGACCCCGGCGACCCCTGGTTAATCGGGGCGGCCGAGGTTGTGCGGGCGCTCTCCACCGACGCGGTTCGCGGCCTTGATGAAAGCGAAGCGGCGGCACGGATTGAACGCTTCGGCAAGAACGAATTGGACGCCGGCGAGGCTTCGCCGGCGTGGCGAAAAGTGCTCGCGCAGTTCCAGGACCCGCTGACCTACCTCCTCGCCGCGGCGATCGCGGTTTCACTGGCTGTGTGGTTCGTCGAGGGTGCGAACGGCTGGCCGATAGAGGTCCTGGTCATCGCCGGGATCGTCCTCGCGAACGGGGCTCTCGGATACCTCCAGGAGGCGCGTGCCGAGCAGGCGGTCGCCGCCCTCAAGCGGTTGGCCGCCCCGATGGCGACGGTCGTGCGGAGCGGCGCGGCGCGAACGACGCCCGCCTCCGAAGTGGTCCCGGGCGACGTGCTGTTACTCGAAGAAGGCACCGCGGTCCCCGCCGATGGCCGCCTGCTGGATGCAGCCTCGTTGCAGGTCTCCGAGGCTGCGCTGACCGGCGAAAGCGAAGCGGTGCTGAAAGACGCCGCTCCTCTCCCCTCCGCTGTCGCCATCGGGGACCGGCTCAACATGGTGTTTGGCGGCACGTCTGTGGCGAGTGGGCGCGGCCGTGCTGTCGTGACAGCGACGGGCATGAACACGGAGATCGGTCACATCGCCCGGCTCCTGGGACAAACGCAGGCCGATCCGACGCCGCTCCAGCGGGAGGTGAGGCTGATCGGGCGGACGCTCGCCTTCGCGGTAGTCCTGATCGCCGCCGTCGTTGTCGCAGCGATTGTGCTGACCTCTGATATCGAGGACGCCAGCGATGTCGTCGACGTGCTGCTGGTGGGGGTTTCGTTGGCCGTTGCGGCCGTGCCGGAAGGCCTGCCCGCCGTGCTGTCAGTCATCCTCGCCCTCGGTGTCCAGCGTATGGCCCGCGAGCGCGCCATCGTGAAGAAGCTCTCCTCGGTGGAAGCGCTCGGGTCGGCCTCGGTCATCTGTTCCGACAAGACCGGCACACTCACGCGGAATGAGATGACCGTGACAACGGTGGTTACTTCTTCCGGTGTCGTCACCCTCACCGGCAGCGGTTACCGGCCCGAGGGCCATGCACTGACGGCGGGGCGCGCACTGGGAGAAGCGCCCGCCGATGAACTGCTCCGGAACGAGGTGCTCGCGGTGGTTGGCGGCGGCGGGCTCGCCAGCGATGCGGTCCTGCAGGAAGTTGAAGGCGAGTGGACCGTCCGGGGCGACCCGACCGACGGGGCGTTTCTCGTGGCCGAGGCGAAGCTGGGCGCGACCGCGACGCGCGAGGCGCGCTTTGGTCGGCTCGCCGAGGCCCCTTTCACCTCCGAGCGCAAGCTCATGAGTACGCTTCATGCCGATGCCGATCGTCATGGGCTGGTGGTTCTCGTTACCAAGGGAGCTCCCGACGTGCTGCTGGGACGCTGCACGCACGAGCGCGCCGCTGAATCGGTACGGCCCCTCAGCGCTGCCCGCAAAGCGGAGATCCTTGAAAGCGTCGATTGGCTGGCCGACCAGGCGCTCCGTCCCCTTGCAGTCGCCTACCGCGAACTCCCGGAGGACGAAGGCGCCCGCAGCGTTGCTGCACCCGAAAGCTATGAGCATGGGCTGACATTCCTTGGGGCAGTTGGCATCATCGATCCGCCCCGGCCCGAGGCAGCCCGGGCGATCAGCGATGCCCAGGCGGCCGGAATCCGCGTGCTCATGATCACCGGGGATCATCCTCGGACCGCTTTGCGGATCGCAACGGAACTCGGACTCGACACCCGGGCAGGGAGCGTCCTCACAGGTGCGGAGCTCGAAGCTATCAATGATGCGCGCCTCACGGACTTGGTCCGCGAAGTCTCCGTGTACGCGCGCGTGGCGCCGGAACACAAACTGCGGATCGTCCGGGCCCTGCAAGCCGACGCCAACATCGTCGCGATGACCGGCGACGGCGTGAACGATGCACCGGCACTTCGCGCGGCCGACATCGGCGTGGCCATGGGGATCTCTGGCACGGATGTCAGCCGCGAGGCGGCGGACATGGTCCTCGCGGATGACAACTTCGCGACGATCGTCTCGGCGGTCCGCGAAGGACGGGCGATTTTCGACAACATCCGGACGTTCCTCCGCTTCCTCCTCTCATCGAACGTGGGCGAGGTCCTGACGATGCTGCTCGGTGTGCTCGGCGCGCGATTGCTGGGGTTGGACCAGACCGGCGAAGCTGTCGCCCTACCGCTGCTCGCCACGCAGATCCTCTGGATCAACCTGCTCACCGATACGGCCCCGGCCCTTGCGCTGGGCCTCGATCCTCCCTCGGGTGATGTCATGCATCGGCCGCCCCGGCGGCTGAGTCATCGCGTGATCGACCGCGAGATGCAGGGGGGCATCATCTTCGTGGGGCTCGTCATGGCGGTCGCCACGCTGGTCGCTCTTGATCTTCGCCTGCCGGGCGGATTCATCGGAGGCGACGGAGATATCGGGCAGGCGCGCACGATGGCGTTCACGACGCTGGTGCTCGCCCAGCTCTTCAACTGTTTCAACTCGCGGAGCGACCGGGCGAGCGCCTTCGGGCGGATGTTCACCAACCGGCTCCTGTGGCTTGCGATAGGCGTTGCTCTCGCTTTTCAGGCGGCCGTCGTCCACGCCCCGTTCCTGCAGGACGCATTTAGCACTGTCCCGCTCTCGCTGGCCGACTGGCTGTTGTGCGGCGCTCTGGCGAGCACGGTGCTCTGGGCCGACGAGGCCCGGAAGCTGCTCCTGCGCCGGTCTGCCTGACCTGGCACGTCCGCATAGCCGATGACTCGCGCGCCTGAGTTGCATGATGCAACGCGGCATCCCGGCTGCTAATCTGGCACGGCACTGCTTCGCGAAAGGGGCACGGAATGGCTTCGGAGACCTTCATACTCGGCGGTTACCAGACTGACTTCGCCCGAAACTGGATGCGCCAGGGACAGCAGATCCCCGACATCCTGACCGAGATCGTGGAGGGGGCGCTCGAAGAGACCGGCGTCCCGGCGCATGAAATCGAGACAGGCCACGTGGGTAATTTCGCCGCAGAGCTGTACGCGATGCAGGGCCACCTGGGCGCGTTCCTGGTCCAGACGCATCCGGCCTTCCGCGGCCTGCCGACCTCGCGGCACGAGGCTGCCTGCGCCTCCGGATCGATGGCGATCCTGGCAGCTTCGGCGGAGATCGAAGCCGGCAGGTACGACGTCGCCCTGGTCGCAGGGATCGAGCACATGAAGACGGTGGACGCCGCCGCGGGTGGTGAATTCCTGGGCACCGCGGCCTGGTACGAGAAGGAAGCGAAGGGTGTCGCGTTCCCGTTCCCGGCGCTCTTCGGCAAGCTCGGCGATGAATACGAACAGCGTTACGGTCTCTCCGCCGATCACCTCACCCGCATTTCAGACATCAATTTCGAGAACGCCCGGCGCAACCCGCTCGCCCAGACGCGCGAATGGCCGGCGAACCCGGAGAAGATGCAGCAGGTGCTGACCGGCCGCATTCGCATCTGCGACGCCTCCCAGGTGACCGACGGGGCGGTCGCGGTCGTCCTCGCTTCGAAGGCGTACACCGAGCGGTACATCGCCTCGCGCGGAGGCGACGCGAGGGGCGTCAGCAAGATAGAAGGTTGGGGCCACCGGACGGCGACGATGAGCTTCGCCGAGAAGATGGCCGAAAGTGCGACGGCGCCATACGTCCTGCCGCACACCCGCCGGGCGATCGTCGATGCCTTCAAGCGGGCCGGCATCGAAGACGCGTGGTCTCTCGACGCCATCGAAACCCACGACTGCTTCACGACTTCGGAGTACATGGCTATCGACCACTTCGGCATCACCGAGCCGGGCGAGTCGTGGAAGGCCATCGAAGACGGGACGATCGCCTTCGACGGCAAGCTGCCCATCAACCCGAGCGGTGGCCTGATCGGCGCCGGGCACCCGGTGGGAGCGACCGGTGTGCGCCAGCTCCTTGATGCTCACCGCCAGGTTGTGGGTTCCGCGGGGGCCTACCAGGTCGCGGGGGCACGGCGCGTGGCGACGCTCAATCTCGGAGGCAGCGGGACGACGAGTGCCTGCTTCGTGGTCGGCTCCGCCAGCTGAGGGGTCGTGCCCCGAGGGCCCGCCGGCCGGCCCGGACGCGTCTGCTTCTGCTCTTCCGCGGGCGCGTATCCCGAACTCCGGCCGCCTCGTAAGATCGGCAAGCCATCGGAGGGATGGCATCCCTGTATGCACAACAAGACCACGCTCCCCAACGGCTTACGCATTGTTACGGGCGAACTGCCGCACACTCGTTCCGCAACCGTCAGCATGTACGTCGGTGCGGGCAGCCGCTATGAACCCGACGAAGAGGCGGGCCTGTCTCACTTCCTCGAACACATGCTGTTCAAGGGTGCTTCGCGGCGGCCGACTGCCCGGGAGATCTCGGAGGCAATCGAGTCCGTCGGCGGCTCTCATAACGCGGCCACCGACAGGGAACTCACGGTCTACTACGCCAAGGTCCCACACACTGCGGCGATGGAGACGATCGACATCCTCGCGGACATGATCCGCGCGCCAATCATGGATCCTGCCGAGTTGGAGAAGGAACGCTCGGTCATCCTCGAAGAGCTCGCGAGCGTGGAGGACAGCCCCGGCGAACTGGCAGGAATCCTCATCGACGAGACGCTCTGGCCCGGCCAACCGATTGGCCGGAATGTGGGCGGCTCTCCGGATTCGGTCTCATCCCTCCCGATTTCGGCGGTGAATGCCTACCTGGCCCGCCAATACGTGCCCGAAAACACGGTCCTCGCGGTTGCCGGCAACGTGAATCACGAAGAAGTCGTGGCGGCGGCAGAACGGTGGCTCGGCGCTGTCCCGAAACAGGCCCCAGGCGCCTGGTACCCGGCCACCGCGAGAAACGGGACCGTGCGCTTCGCCCTCCGCCAGAAGGAGACGGAGCAGGCACACATCTGCCTCGCTTACCCGAGCGTCTCGCTCAGCGACCCGGACCGGTACGCGGTGGACTTGTTGAGCACGGTGCTCGGCGAAGGGATGTCGAGCCGGCTGTTCCTCGAACTCCGTGAAGAACGTGCGCTCGTATACGACATCCACAGCTACCCGAGCGAATTCCGCGACACCGGGTCGTTCACGATCTACGCCGGGTGCGATCCTTCAAACGCTCGCGTGACGGTCGAGGCGGTGCTTGAAGAGACCTATGGCCTCTTGAAGGGGTTGCCGGCGGCGGAGTTGCGAAAGGCGAAGGAGATGGCCAAGGGCCGGATCCAGTTAAGGATGGAAGACACGCGTTCGGTTGCCGGATGGATTGGTTCGCAGGAGTTGCTGCTGGGCCGGGTGCAGACCG
The DNA here is from genome assembly GCF_016704105.1 of Candidatus Amarobacter glycogenicus. Classification (NCBI taxonomy): domain Bacteria; kingdom Bacillati; phylum Chloroflexota; class Tepidiformia; order Tepidiformales; family Tepidiformaceae; genus Candidatus Amarobacter; species Candidatus Amarobacter glycogenicus. The sequence continues at coordinate 17,542 of NZ_JADJAT010000022.1, forward strand.
TGGACGAGGTGGTCGAGCAGATCGAGGCGGTCGAGTATGACCAGCTGATGGCGGTTGCGAAGCGCATCCTCTCGCCGGACCAGGCAACGATGGCGATCGTCGGCCCCTTTTCCGACGAAACTGAGTTCACCAGGGCACTGGGCGTCTAGACTCTTCCTGTGGCACAGGCGTACTTCGGCAAGCCGTTCAAGACGTTCGTTTCCGGTGGGGCGCACGTCGCGGTGTACCTTGTCCCGGTCTATGAAGGCCGGCTGGTGGTATTCGATGTGGCGGCGAGCGCTGCCCGCGGCCGCTGGTTGCCCTGGGACGTCCTAGAGTTCGGCGGCAACCCTTACGAGGCTGCGGCGGCCCTCGCGGATGATTGGTGCGACGGGGCTGTCTCGGACCTCACGCTGGCTGACGCGATGTCCTTCCCGTTCGAGGAGGGGAGCTGGGAACTGGCGCTGGTGTTCCGGGCCGAGCTCACCGCGATCCCGGCGGGCGACGCCGCCCGCAGCACCTTTGTCTATGACCCGGGGGAGTTTGATGCGATCGGGAACTTCGACCCGGTTGACCTCGAGCGCTGGGCCTTGCGGGGACTGCCGGCGCCGGAAGCGCCGCCAGGCGGTGGGGTCAGTGACAATCTGGTTTTCTGAGTACCTTCGTCCTACGAGGTGCGGCGCTCGTGGACCACGACGTGTATCGGGCGGCCGCCAACCGTCGCGGCATCGAGTGCGATCCCGAGATCGGCGTAGTGCTCGCCGCGGTCGCCGCACATCAGGATCCAACCATCAGCCTTCGGGAAGAGGTGGACGGTGCGGGGCGCCAGGCGGGTTTGGAGAGCGGGCATCGTATTCCGAAGTTCGACCAGCATTCGGCTGGCGAAAGTAGGGGAATTCCCCTAAATACCGATAGGCGATTCCTTGCCGGGACAGGGAAATGCACTCGGCCTGCATGAGCCCGCCGGAAGGCGCGTGAAGGTGCCCCGGGATAGGATGCACCTATGTCTGAACCTGACCCCGATAGCTACGGTCTTCCAGCCCCGCCCGCCAGCCCAGGCACGCCACAGTGGGGCAAGAAGCCCCCGAGCAACGGCGAGCGGGTGTTCCTCTCCGGCCCGCAGGATCGGGGCAACGAGCTGCTGCGCACCCTCCGCATCGGATGGGAGTTCTTGCGCGGATTCCGCAAGCTCCACTGGGTCGGGCCGTGCGTCACGGTCTTTGGGTCGGCGCGCTTCCCTGAAGGTCACCCGTACTACGCGATGGGGAGGGAGCTCGGCGCCGAACTCGCGCAGGCCGGTTTTACGGTGATGACGGGCGGCGGCCCCGGACTGATGGAGGCCGCGAACCGGGGCGCGATGGAGTCCGGCGGCCGCTCGGTCGGGTGCAACATCGAACTCCCGATGGAGCAGGCGCCGAACAAGTACCTCGATACCTTCGTTGAGTTCCGCTACTTCTTCGTGCGGAAGGTGATGCTGGCAAAGTACTCCTATGCCTTCGTGGCGCTCCCCGGCGGGTTCGGCACCCTGGATGAGTTGTTCGAGATCTCGACGCTGATCCAGACAGGGAAGATCCGGAATTACCCATGCGTCCTCATTGGCCAGGACTACTGGCAGCCGCTGATAGCCTTCTTGCGAGATCGGCTGCTGGCGATGGGGACGATCGAAGCTGATGACATCGCTCGACTCTATGTGACCGACTCGCCAGCGGAGGCGGCTGCACGCATCCAGGCCACCGCGATGAAGTCGTTCGGGCTGAAGTACGCGGCTCCGCCGAAGAAGCGCCGCATCCTCTTCGAGTGACTTTCCGCCTCAGGTGAGGTGCCAGTCCTCGCCGAACTCGAACGCCGCGAGCTTCGCTGCGAGTCCTCGGGAGGCGTCGTTCGACCACTCCGTGCTGTAGAACGCGAGCCGTCCGGTTGATTGGACTGCCGCCCCCCACGCCCGGACCGCTTCCAGCGCGAGCCCCTGCCCGCGATAGTCGGAGGCGGTCTCGACGCCGGCGGCGGCGGCTTCGGCGGAGAGACGTGAGCTGTAGCAGACCGACACGACCGTGCCATCGCGGATGATCCCGAAGTACGGAGCCTGCTCGTCGTGCCTCCAGCCGCGCGCGACCAGGTCGGGATGGAGCGGTGTCGCGGCGGTGACCGGCACGACCTCCGGATGGAACGATGTCTGCGTGGGGAGGATGAAGGCGGGGCCCCGGTATTCCGTAAGAATCTCGCTGTGCGCGGCCACCTTCTCTCGAAGTTCGCCTTCGTCCCGGCACGCGAGCCACGACCGCGTGACCAACTCGGGCAGGTCGGACCTTGTCCGCAAGACCCTCCCACCGGAGCCAGAACCACGGTAGACCCGAGGCGCGGTTCGTCCACCGCGCTCGTTGACTGTCCTGAGCCTTCCTCGGGCGTCGAGGACGAACAGCGTTCGGAGGTGAATGTGAAGAAGATCACGAGTGGGGGGCAGTTGACCAGTCACAATTCGCAATTCTGACCTTGCTGGCGGCTTGCAACCATATGCCCGTGCTATACAGTCAGCGGCCACTCACCGAAATCGCGTGGAGGTCTCCCGAAGTGTTCGATGCCATCGTTGTCGGCGCGCGTTGCGCCGGATCGCCCACCGCCATGCTGCTCGCCCGGATGGGCTACGGGGTCCTGCTTGTCGACCGCGCGACCTTCCCGAGCGATACGCTCTCGACCCACTACATCACGCCGGACGGCACTGCCAGGTTGAAGGAATGGGGGCTGTTCGAACGTGTCCTCGCTACCGGAGTGGAACCCTACCGCGGCATCGCGCGGTCGATTCAGGGATTCTCCATCCCGCCTGACAGAAGCGAGCCGGAAGCCATCGCTCCTCGACGCACAGTGCTCGACAAGATCCTCGTGGATGCCGCGCGGGAAGCGGGCGCGGAGGTGCGCGAAGGCGTTTCTGTGGACGGACTCATCGTTGAGGACGGAAGCGTCGCCGGAATTCGCGCCCACAGGGGGGAGGACGCCTTCGAGGAGCGGGCACGGATCGTCATCGGCGCTGACGGACGAGAGTCGTTCGTGGCGCGCCAGGTGAACGCACCCGAATACAACGAGGGCGGGGGCACGACCGCCGGTTACTACACCTACTTCAGGGGCTTCACCCACGACGGTCCGGAACTCTACCTCAACGACGGCGCCGCCCATTTCGTATTCCCCACGAACGATGGAGAGGTGTGCGTCGGCGTGGAGTTTGTGGCGGAACGGTTCAAGGAGTTCCGCGGAGATGTCGAAGGGAACTTCCGGGCCGACCTGGAGACGTTTGGGCCACTCGCCGAACGATTCCGGCGAGCCGAGCGGACGAGCCGAATCTTCGGCCTGGCTCCCCACAAGGGCTTCTATCGGAAGCCGTTCGGCCCAGGGTGGGCGCTCGTGGGCGATGCCGGCTACTACCGCGACCCGCTGCTGGGGCAAGGGATCAACGACGCCTTCCGCGATGCGGAGGGCCTCACAGAAGCCCTTGGCGCCGTCCTCGCCGGCAGGGAGACGTTCGAGGTCGCGTTGGGCGCCTACGAGACGGCGCGCAACGAGGCGACCTTCATGCTCTACGGCCTGACGAACCTGCTCTGCCAGGACCTCAATCCTTCTCCCGAAGTGCTGCAAATGATGATGAGCGGCCCCCCGGCTCCTGCCCCTGCGGGGTGACCGCTGCAGGCAGCCGGTGGCACACTGGGCCGATGGACCTGCGCGTCGCCCACCTCTACCCGGACGTCATGAATATCTATGGGGACCGCGGCAACGTGATCGCGTTGCGCTACCGCTGCGAGTCCCGCGGCATCGGGTTCTCGTTGACTGAGGTGAACATCGGCGACTCATTCGACCCGGCAGCGTTCGACCTCGTCCTGATCGGCGGAGGCCAGGACAGGGAGCAGCGCCGCATTGCCGATGACCTGGCGAGGCGCGGCGAAGGGATCCGGATGGCGATCGAGGACGGGTTGCCCGCGCTGGTGGTCTGCGGCGGATTTCAACTCTTCGGGCGCCGCTACATCGACCAGGCCGGCGAAATCATCCCAGGGATTGGCGTCTTCGACCTCGAAACGCGGCACCCGGGTCCGGTGGCCGATCGCTGTATCGGCGACGTGGTCATCGAAACGGCCGAGGGCGAAGTGGTGGGATTCGAGAACCACGGTGGCCGCACCTATCTCGCCCCCGGGCAAGCGCCCTTTGGGAAGGTGCGCTACGGGGCGGGGAACAACAACGGAGACCGCACCGAAGGAGCCCGCCATAAGAACGCGATCGGCACCTACCTGCACGGCAGCCTCCTGCCCAAGAACCCCGCGCTCGCAGATGCACTCATCGTCGCGGGCCTTCGCCGCCGGTACGGCCCTGGTGTCGGGCTCGAGCCGCTGGAAGACACCGCAGAAACCGGCGCCCACGCTAATGCGGTCAGGATCACCGAAAAACGCCGGAGTTGACAGACCAGTGCTAAAGTGTGAAAGTGTGTTCGCACAGGAGAAACAAAATGAGCGCGAGACTAACGGTCGTCCTCGATGACGAAGACCTCTACCGCCGGCTGAAAGTGAAGGCTGCCGTAGATGGCGTCCCGATGAAAGACCTGGTCGAGGCGGGGCTCCGGCATCTCCTCGGCGAGCCGGCGAAAGTGAAGCCCGAACCCAAGCAGTTCGACTGGGAGCGTTACGAGGCACTCATCGAACAGTTCCGTAAGGAAGACCAGGAGCTCGGGGACGAAGCATCCTATCCAACGGACCTCTCGGACGTGAAACACCACCTCTACGGCTACCCGAAGGCTGCCGAACGCCGGACGCTTCACGTCGCGGAAGACCGCGAGGAGTACGACTCCCATTGAAGGTTTTCATGGATGCCAGCGCACTGGTCCCGCTCGCGCTGGAGCGGGACCAGTGGTTCCTCTCCGTGCGGCGGAACTTGAGAGCGTTGCGAGAGAGCGGGACGCCTGAACTCGTTACCAGCAACTGGACGTATTACGAAGCGCTCGCCCTGTGCCGGCGCAGCGGGATGCACACGGTCAGCAAGCTTCGCCGGATCGTTGATGCCGAGGTCACGGCGGTCCGTGTCGATGAAGTGGCGGAGGCGGAAGCGCTCCGCCGCTTTCTTGGCTGGCACGACAAGACAGCGTCGGTCGTTGACCACGCGAACCTGCTTGTTGCGCTCGAACTTGGCTGTGCGGCCATCCTCACCTTCGACGAGGACTTCGTCCCAATCGCGAACGGGACGGGCCTCCGAGTCCTGCGTTAGTCGTCGACGACGGCGTCAACCTCGATCTCGATGAGCATGCCCGGGGCCATGAGAGCACTCACCTGGACCATCGTTGCAGCGGGTTTGATGTCGCGGAAAACCTCACCGTGGGCCTTGCTGAACTCCTCCCAGCGGCGGATGTCGGTCACGAACATGCGCGTGCGCACGACGTGGCGCATCCCCGCCCCGGCCTGGTGAAGTGCCCGCTCGATGATTTCGAAGCAGCGTTTCGCCTGGAGATAGCCGTCGTCGCCGCCGAAGATGGCGCCGTCAGGCTCTGCCGACGTCGTCCCGGCGACGAAGACGGAATCTCCGACGCGGACGGCGCGCGAGTATCCAACCACGTCTTCCCAGGGGCCTCCCGAAGAAATGAGCCTTCGCTTCATGGTTTTCGTCCCTTCACTCGTCTTCCCAGAGCCCGCTCTGCTGGGCCGCTGGAACGGGCTGATCTGGGAGGGGGATCCCGAGATGCGCATACGCGGCGGCCGTCGCAATGCGCCCCCTCGGTGTCCGGTTGAGGAAGCCGCATTGCAAGAGGAACGGTTCGTAGACGTCCATGATGGTGTCGGATTCCTCGGAGATGGCGGCAGCGATGGTTTCGAGGCCGACGGGCCCGCCGCCGAATTTCTCGATGATGCAACGGAGGACCGCACGGTCGGCGTCGTCCAGTCCCAGGTCATCGACATCGAGCTTCGCCAGGGCGGCCCGCGTGGACTCGAGTGTCACCACGCCGCCGTTGCGCACTTCGGCGAAATCTCGCACCCGGCGGAGCAGTCGGTTCGCGATGCGGGGAGTACCCCGGGAACGCCGGGCGATCTCCATGGCCGAATCCTCTGGCACATTGGTGCCCAGGATTTCGGCCGAGCGCTTGACGATCGTTGTGAGAGTTGCCGCGTCATAGAAGTCCAGGCGGAAAACCGATCCAAAGCGGTCGCGGAGGGGCGCGCTGATCATGGCGTAGCGCGTCGTGGCGCCGATGAGGGTGAAGCGTGGCATTGCCAGGCGTACGGTGCGAGCCCCCGGCCCCTTGCCGATGACCAGGTCCAGGGCGAAGTCTTCCATTGCCGGATAGAGGATCTCTTCAACGGCGCGCGAGAGCCGGTGGATCTCATCGATAAAGAGGATGTCGTGTTCCTTGAGACCGGTAAGGATGGCGGCGAGATCTCCCGGACGCTCGAACGCGGGACCGCTCGTCGTCCGGATGGCGACGCCCATTTCGTTCGCGATGATGTTGGCGATGGTGGTCTTGCCGAGCCCTGGTGGGCCGTAAAGCAGGAGGTGATCGAGCGCTTCGCCGCGGCCCTGGGCCGCCTGGATGGCGATACTCACGTTCTCCTTGATCCGATCCTGTCCGGGAAATTCGGTAAGGGAGCGGGGCCGCAGGGAGCGTTCGTCGCCGTCATCGGCATCCAGATCGGCGGCCACGATGCGTCCGTCATCGGTCACAAGGGGAGTATACCGCACGGATGTTCTAGGGGGCGGGGTCGGCTCCGATGGCGTTGCGGACCACGCTTCTGAGCGTGGCCAGGTCGTATGGCTTCTGGATGAAGCCGGAAAGCCCGCTGCCGCCGAACCTGTCGGTTGCGTCCTGCTCGGCGTAGCCGCTCATGAGGATGACTCGCGCTTCTGGACGTTCTTTCCGGATCTCTCCGAAAGCGGCCTCTCCGTTCATGCGGGGCATGGTCATGTCGAGAAGGACGCAGGCGATTTCGGGGTGTTGCCGGAACATTTCGACTCCCTCGATTCCGTCCGCCGCTTCGAGGACATCGAAGCCGAAGGATTTCAGCGCTCTGGCTGTGACGTTGCGTACGGTGGGTTCGTCATCGACAACGAGCACGGTGCCAGACCCGCGCCAGGGTGCGGGCTGCAGCACCGGGGGATGCGGCGACGCAGACTCGGCGCTCGCGGGGAAGAGCAGGCGGAAGGCCGTCCCTTTGCCGGTTTCGGTCTCGACTTTGATAGCGCCACGGTGTCCGCGCATGATCCCGAGGGTGGCGGCCAACCCAAGCCCCCTCCCGGTGAACTTCGTCGTGAAGAACGGATCGAAGATCCTGGCGAGTGTCTCAGCTTCCATGCCGGACCCGGTGTCTTCGACTTCGAGTGACACGTAGCGGCCGGCGGGCAGGTCGGGCGAGAGGTACGTTCCGGCGAGTAGCGCGCGGGTGGCTTCGACGGTCGATGTGGTGATTGAGATGACGCCGTGGGCGCTGCCGATCGCATCGCTCGCGTTGACGACGAGGTTCATGACGACCTGGCGGAGCTGCGTCGCATCGCCCTGGACGAGGGGGAGGTCGCTGGCGAGGTGCAGGCGAAGGTCGATCGCCTTGCCAATGGATACGCGCAGGAGGTGGGTCATTTCCTGGACGACGGCGCTGAGGTCGATGTCCTGGATGAGGAAGTTCCCCTTCCCCGAATACGCGAGCATCTGGCGGGCGAGTTCCGCGGCGCGTTGGCCGGCGAGCTCGATCGCTTCGATCGTGGGCCGGGCCGGCGAGTTCGCCGGGAGTCCCGCGAGGGCGAGGCCAGCGTTGCCGAGGATCCCGACGAGCAAGTTGTTGAAGTCGTGGGCGATGCCGCCGGCGAGCACCGCCAAAGATTCAAGTTTCTGTGCCTGGAGGAGTGCCTCGCTGCTGCGCTTGCGGTCCGTGATGTCGCGGCTCGTGATGACGACGCCGCGGATTGAGCCGTCTTCGAGCCGCACAGGCCCATAGCTCACATCGAACCAGGCGGAGTTCCCGCCGAGACGCGTGTGCCGTTCGAAGGCCGTGGGCTCGCCACGGAGGGCAGCGGCGAACTTCACATCGAAGTCGGGAGCGTCCTCAGCGGGGACGAAGTCACGGAACCTGCCATCCAGCACCCGGTCCGGCCGGCCGAGGCGCCAGGCCAGGCGTGCCGCGGGGTTGGCGTTGATGATCGTTCCTTCTGTGTCGAGGAGGAGGATTTGGTCGCGCGAAGTGGAGAAGACGGCGTCCAGGTCGGCTGCCTTCTCCCGGAAGGCAGCCTCGGTCCGGCGCTGCTCGGTGACGTCGGTGGCGGTGCTCCCGGCGCCGATGATGTTCCCCGCGCTGTCCCGGAGCGGAAAGGCAGAGACGATGATGTCGATGGTGTGACCGTCTTTGTGTTTCCGCCTGGTGGGGACTCCAACGTAACCCTCGCCTGTGAGCAGGCCTTCGAAGCGTCTCAGCGTTTCGTTCACCACTTGCTCGTCGTCGGTGTAGAGCATGGACGCTGGCTGTCCGATTACTTCCTCGGCGGTATAGCCGTACACCCGCGTCGCCCCGGGGCTCCACGAAGTGATGATCCCCTGCAGGTCAATCGCCTGGATGGCGTCGTTGGCCGACTGGACGATGATCGCCAGGCGTTCGGCGCGCTCCCGGGAAGCCCGCTCTTCCTCAGCGAGACGGACAGACGCGGTGATGTCGCGGGAACTTCCGATGATCTGCACGCAGCGACCCTCGGCATCGAACACCGGAGACATGGTTGTCTGTACGTGCGGTCGGTCACCGTAGGAGATCACCTCCTCGTAGGTGATCGGGGCGCCCGCGGTGATCACCCGATGGTAGTGCTCGAGCGCGGCCGGGACTATCCAGCGCGGGAGGGCTTCCTCCACCGGGAGGCCAGTGACGCGCTCGGCTGAGAGCCCGGTGAGCCGTTCGAATGCTGAGTTGACCATCGCGACGCGGAAGGTCTGCCCGTTGGGAGACTCCTCGATATCGAGGGCGAACATGCCGTCAGTGGTGTTTTCGATGACTGCGCGATGGTGTGCCGTTGCCCGGCGCAGGGCCTCCTCTGCGGCCTTCCGTGCCGAGATATCACGGCTGGTTGCCGCTGCGGCGACCACTTCGCCGGATGCATCGCGCACGGGGTGATAAACGTGTTCCCACCAGCTCACCGCGCCCGTCTTCGGGTCTGTGAGCTGGAGTTCGATGGCCGGGTGTTCTCCAAGGAAAGCCCGGGTGATGTACTCCCGGAAGCTGGCCCAGCGCTCGGGCGGGATGTACTCCTCCATCGCGTTCCCGGTCTCCGGCGGCGAACCACCGAACTTCTTAACCCGTTCGAGAGCGATCGGGTTGCCCATGATGAACCGAAGTTCGTCGTCGACGAGCATCAGCGCTTCGTTCATGGAGGAGAAGACGGCCTGGAGCGCGGCCTCGCGCTCGGCGAGTTCTCGCCCCAGGCGGCGCGCCTCGGTGATGTCGCGCGCGATTACGCTGACCGCATAGATCTGGTCCGTTTCGTCGCGGACCGGGTTGAAAGTGAACTCATACCATGCCTGGCCCCCGCTCCCGCGGGGAAGGGCCGAGGTGGAAGTGATTCGCTCGCCTGCGAGCGCCCGGCGGCAATTCTCCTGGAAAGCGTCCCAATCATGTTCGGCAACCCACGGACGAAGGTAATCACCTGGGAGCGGGGCCGAGCCGTACGCGGCGATCGCGCCTTCGTTGCTCGCATGGTTCGCAACGATGAGGGTCAGGTCTGGGGCGATGACCAGGATGCCTTCGGAGGTACTCTCGAAAACCGCCTTCAGCTGAGCTCTCGCCTGGTCGAGTTCGAGCTGTTGGCGCTTCCGCTCGGTGATGTTACGGAGTGTGACGGCGATCCCGTCGCCGAGCCGCACCACCGTCTGGTGTACCCACTCCGCGGAAATTCTTGGCGAGGTCAGGTGCGCTTCCGCGTCGAGCGGCTCACCCGAATCAACCACGTCCACATACGCATCGAAGAACCCGCGGGAGCTGATCGCCGGGAGCAACTCGCGAATCAGACCGCCAATGGCGACATCCCGGGGGATTGTCAGGAGTCGCTCGGCCGCGGGGTTCATGTCGACGAACCGGAAGTCCACGATCGCCCCGCGCTCATCGCGGACCGAGTGCAGGATGGCGAACGCTTCGAGGCTTGACTCGGATGCGGCCCGGTAGCGCTCTTCGGATGCCTTGAGAGCCTCTTCGCTGGCGATGCGCTCGGTGAGGTCGATGCAGACACCAACGGCGCCAATCGCGACTCCGTCCGAGTCACGGAGGGTCGAGGCGGCGATGTGGGCGGGAAACGCCGTCCCATCGGCGCGCATGAGGGTGGTTTCGCGCGAGCGGGGCCCGAGGCCGCCGTCGGCGCGAAGTGATCCGAGCGCCCGCGCGACGCGCTCCTCCGGGAGGATGCGCTCGATGACGGGCCTGCCGACGGCCTCGGCGGCGGGGATGCCGAACATCGCCGCCGCGCCCCGGTTCCAGAAGAGGACGACGCCATCGCTATCGACGGCGAACGCGGCAGCCTGGAGGTTCTCGAGGACTTCGGCCCGGAACGTCAGGCCGAGTTCCATCTCTCGACGCGCGGTCACATCGCGGGCGATGCCCTGGACGCCGCTCGGCCGGCCATTCTCCACGAGCAATCGACTGCTGACTTCCACCCAGCGCGGCCGGCCATCGGCATGGAGGATTTGCAGCTCATAGACGGAGGACTCCGACTCGCCGGCGAGCTTGGAGTTGGCATGCGCCATCGCGAGCTCCGCGTACTCCGGGGGCAGCAACTCGGAGAGGTGTTTGCCCATGAGCTGTTCGCGCGGCACCCCGGTGAGCCGTTCGGCGGCCGCGTTGGCGGAGGTGAAGCGGCCCTCGAAGTCGATCGTGTAGATGACGTCGTTCGCCTGTTCGATGCGTTGGGCGGCCGCTTCGGCCACGGCTGCGTAGACACCCTTGCGCGCCCAGAGCGTGACGCGGAAGACGATCGACGCTTCCGTCCCGGCGACGTAGAACTCGTCCATGCCTGCCCGGAGCCCGGCATCGACGGCCTGGGCCGAAAGGTCACTGATCCCGGCAAAGCAATACGGGCGCGGCGCTTCCGCGGGGATGAGGGCCGCGAGAATGGCCGGCCACGATCCGACAGGGAAGCCATCGAGAGCGAGCGCATCCATGCCTTCGGGGATGGGAAGCCCGGGAGGGAAGGCGCGCGCATCGAAGCCCGAGGCGCGAAGCGCCCGGCTGAGCCGCTCCGCAGTCTCCATCTCGGCAGCGACGATGGCGATGTTCACAGGTGGCCCGGGGACCTCTTCTCATGGCCAGTCGCCCGGTCGGGCGCCGGCGCCGGCCCGGACAGTTTAGTAGGCGATTATCCGTGATTACTCTAGGTGGAAACCCCAATTCGACGGTGCGAGGCGGTGCGGCGCCGGGAGTCTGCGGGTCTCAGGGGATGGAGGTACGACCGCGCCGGCGGCCCATGCTCCCGGTGCTGAAGGGATAGGCCACAAGGTTCACGTGCCGCCGGTTTTCCAACATCCGCTGCAGCCGCTTCAGGCTCTGGTTCACGAGCGGACGGTGGTACGGTCGCCGCACTTCCAGGAGCGGGATCATGACAGTCACTTCGTGGGGGGCGCGCTTGAGGCGATCGTCAACGTAACGAGCGATTGGGTCCGAAGCATTCCGGAAGGGCGAGGCGATGACGACAAGCGGGATGGATGGGAACTGGCGGCTCCAGCGCTGCTCCACGGTGGATGGGGCATCCGGGTCCACGATGACGTGGACAGCCACCACCTCGCGTGAGCGCTCGCAGGCCGCACCCAGCGTCATGACCGTTGCGAGGTTGATGTCTTCGACCGGGACGATGATCGGCACGCGGGACTCGCCGTTCGGCCGCATATCGAGCTGGGCGTCCGGCGATACATAGAGCTGGCGCTGGAGTCGCTTGTAGAAGCGGCCGATCCACCAGAGTCCGGCTGTGAAGAGGGGGATCGCGACGACCACGATCCAGCCGCCTTCCCCGAACTTCGTCACCATGATGATGACGAAGACGATGCCCGTGACGACGCCGCCGAAGCCGTTGATCACGGCTGACCGCTTCCATCCGGGCGTCTTCCGTTTGAACCAGAGGGCGACCATGCCCGCCTGGGCAAGCGTGAAGCAGAGGAACACCCCGAGGGCGTACAGCGGGATGAGCTGCGTGGTGGTGGCGTTGAAGATCACCAGGAGCAGGGCCGCGAACCCGGTCAGCGCGGCGATGCCGTAGCTGAAGACGAGGCGATTGCCGCGGGCGTGGAAGACGCGGGGCATGTAGCCATCACGCGCGAGGATGGCTGCCAGGATGGGGAAGCCGTTGTAGGCCGTGTTGGCGGCGAGGAAGAGGATTCCCGCCGTGAATCCCTGGAGGAGGTAGTACAGGAGGTTTCGCCCGAAGACCTCTTCGCCCACCTGGGACATGACGGTCTCTTTGTCGCCGTGTTCGAAAATGATGCCGTAATGGCGGGCGAGAATCGTTGTCCCAAGGAACAGGAACCCGAGGAGGAACGCCATCGAAACCATGGTCGCGATCGCGTTCTTCCACTCGGGCGGCTTGAACGATGAAACGCCGTTGGAGATGGCCTCGACACCGGTCAGTGCTGCGCAGCCGGCCGAGAACGCCCGGAGGACGAGGAAGAGTGTGAGCGCGTGGGTGGCGTCCTCGGCAGCCTCTTTCGGCTCGCCCGTCCTCAGGATGTTCGGGTCGTCGCTCATGAAGACCCGGGCCATGCCGATGACGATCGTGCCCGCGAGAATGAAGACGAAGCCGTAGGTCGGGATCGAGAACAGCGTGCCGGATTCGCGAATACCCCGCAGGTTTCCCAGCGCGATGAGCGCAATGAGGCCAACCGCGATTGGCACGCGGGCGCTATCGACATCCGGGGCGGCTGAGACGATCGCTTCGACGCAGGCGGCGATACTCACCGCCGCGGTCAGGGTGTAGTCGATGAGCAGTGATGCAGCTGCGATCAGTCCGGCAATCACGCCCAGGTTCTCCAGCGCGACGGTATAGGCGCCTCCACCGGAGGGGTACGCCTTGATCAATTGGCTGTACGAAACCACGACGATGCCCAGCAGCGCCGTGATGGCCAGGGCAATGGGGAGGGAGAGGTGGATCGCGGAGGTCCCGGCGATAACGAGGACCAGGAGGATCTCCTGGGTCGCATAGGCCGTGGATGAGAGCGCATCGGAGGAGAAGATGGCGAGCGCGACCTTCTTGCTCAGGCGCTCCTCAGCGAGCCGCTTGCTGTTCATCGACGTGCCGATAAGGGAGTCCTTGAAGTTGGCCAGGCGGCCGCCCCAGCCGCGACGCCGTTCGGCGAACTCCGTGGCCTCGAAGTGCCCGGATTCAAGCTCGACGATGCCGGCGTGGGGGAACTCGACCCGGTAGCGGGTGACCCGGCCTTCTTTATCGGCGACTGGTGTGTACTGTGGGCCCGAACCAGGCGACGGCATTGGCGTAGGTTACTCTCGCGGCGGTTATGGTCTGCAATTTGTTCGAGTTCTGGCGGCCCGGCGCTACCCGACTGGCGGCGATTCCGGCCCGGTGGTAGAAGAGTTCACGGAGAACTCCTTGGCCGCAACCGACTCACGAAACGATGCCTACATCCGCGATCTGCCGCTCCTCGCACGTCTCCCCGATGACGATCTCAAGGCGCTGGCTTCGCGCGGGCGGGTTCGCCGATTCACCTCCGGCGCCACGATCTTCCATGAAGGTGACCCGGGCGACGCGATCTACGTGGTGGTCGAAGGCCGCATCCGCATGAGCCGGCTCTCCGGTTCTGGCTCGGAAGCGACACTCGCCCTGATCGGCCCGGGAGACTGCACCGGCGAGCTGGCGCTGTTCGACGGGCGGCCCCGCTCGGCGACTGCGACGGCCATGCAGGCGACCCGGACGTTCGTCGTCTCGCGCGATGACTTCGTGAACTGGGTGCGGGACCGGCCCGGGGCGGCGCTCGCGCTGCTCGAGACGCTCTCCCTCCGCATTCGCCGCACGAACGACATCGTGACGGACCTGGTCTTCCTGGACCTGGCTCACCGCCTGGCGAAGCACCTCCTGACGCTCGCCGCGGCACACGCCGATGGCCCGAGCTCGCGCCGCCCCCGCCTCCAGGTTACCCAGGCCGAGCTTGCATCGATGCTCGGAGTGAGCCGCGAGAGCGTGAACAAGCAACTGAACCAGTTTGCCCGCGACGGCTGGATCACCCTCTCGCGCGGGGCAGTCATCATCGATGACGCAAGTGCCCTGCGGACCTTTGCCTGACGCCGGGCAATCGCGGACCTCAATCGACAACCCAGCCTCCCGGCTCCAGAATCTCCGCACACCCGGAGGTAGACCCCATGCGCTTTGGCTTTTGGCCCGGCCCGAACAACTCCTGGAGCGATACGCTCGCCCTTGCCAGGCACGCCGAGACCGCCGGCTGGCACGGCATCTGGTACGCAGACCACTTCATGCCCAACGCGGAAGACACGAGCGGCCCCACCTCCGAATGCTGGACGACCCTCGCTGCGCTCGCGGTCGCTGTCCCCCGCGTGCGCATCGGCGCGCTGGTCACCGGGAACACCTACCGCCACCCGGCCGTGCTCGCCAAGATGGCCGCGAACGTCGACAACATTTCCGGCGGACGCTGCGTCCTCGGCCTGGGCGCAGGCTGGCAGGAGAACGAGCACAGGGCCTACGGCATCAACTTCTCGACGCTCGGCGGGCGCATGAACCGCTTCGAAGAGGCCTGCGAAGTGGTTACGGGGCTTTTCACGAACGCACAGACGAACTTCAGCGGCAAGCACTACCAGCTCACGGACGCGCCCCTCGCACCCAAGCCCGTCCAGCAGCCGCTTCCGCTCCTGATCGGCGGCGGCGGCGAACAGCGGACCCTGCGGATCGCGGCGAAGTACGCGAACGAGTGGAATGTCTGGGGCACGCCCGAACTGCTCGCGAGGAAAGGCGCGATCCTCGATCGCTACTGCGAGGAGCTGGGGCGCGACCCAAGATCCATCAAGCATTCGACCCAGGGGATGCTCGTCCTCACCGATGACGCCGCCGCGGTGGAGCGCATGAAGGCTTCAGGACGGCCGGTTATCGGCGGCGACGGGCCCGGCGTCCGCGCGACCATCGAGCAGTACGCCGAGGCCGGAGTCGACGAGGTGATCATCCCCGACTTCAACCTGGGCGCCACGGTCGAGGCGAAGACCGCCGTGATGGACCGCTTCGCGCGCGAGGTCATGAGCTACTTCAAGTAGCATCGCCAGGTGCCCGGATTCCTCCATGCTGCCCACCAGGCGCGAGAGACGCTCGGCCAACTCGAGCTGGTCTCGTGGCTGGCGATCGGCTTGGGCGTCGGGGTTCTGGTGCTCACCTGGGGCAAAGTCATCGCATGGCTGCGCGATCCCGGCTCTCCCGGGCCGTCGCTGCGCCGCTGGGGAGCCGATTCGGCGGGCTGGTACTTCGAGATAGCCAATCCCGGCCGAGGCGAATGGTCCGTTGTTGACTCCGCGGGGACGGCCCACGAGCTTGCGGCTGACCCCGGGGATCGCTTCTTCCGCGTACTCGCCGGAACGCCGCCGCCGGTGGCATTGCGCTCGAGCGACGGGTTCGACCTCACCCTTTAGGGGGAGGGGGATCCCCTCCAATTTGGACGCGAGCGGGATTGCCCGGTTGCGCTAGGATGCGTGCTCGGGGAGGCCGCTGCGGATGTTGCCACGGATCCAGTACGCGCCAACCTCAGACGGAGCTTCCATTGCTTTCTGGGCGCTCGGCGATGGCGTGCCCATCGTCCTGATGTATCCCCCCGGCTTCAGCAATATCCAGTTCGAATGGGACATCCCCGAATTCCGCGCCACCTATGAGAATGTCGCCGAATGGGCGACGGTAATCCGGTTCGACCAGCGGAACCACGGCCTCTCAGAGCGCGGGCTCGCCGGGGTCTCGCTCGACTCCTACGAGCATGACCTCATGGGTGTTCTCGACCGGCTGGAGATCCAGCGTGCGCACCTGTTCGCCGCGAACGATGCCGGTAAGGTCGCCCTGGTTTTCGCCGTGAAACACCCGGACCGCGTCGCGTCGCTCTCCCTCTTCCGCACGAATGCTGGCCCGGCCACTTCGGCGCCCTCGCCCGGCTGGACCTCGCTTGTCCCGCTGATCAGGCACGATTGGCACCTCTTCACCAACCTGATGGCGACGGCACTCAACGGTCTCGACGACGGCGAGCAAACCTCCCGGATCGCGCAGTTCATCCGCGAAAGCGTGACCGCCGCGGAGTTCGAGTCGGCAGGTTCGGCGTTGGCGGCCATCGATGTCCAGGGGGTGTTACCGGAAGTGAAGGTACCGGTCCTCGTGATGCACCGCATGGACACGCCGTTCTTTCGCATCGATACCGCTCGCCAACTGGTCTCGACGATCGCCGATGCGCGTCTTTCGGTGCTGCCGGGGAAGTCGCCAATTGCCTGGGACAACGCGGTCGTTGAGGCGGTCCGCGCTTTCGTCCTCGAGGTCGCGGCGGCCGAAAACCGGGCCCGCTTCGGCCTGCGTAGCGGCAACGCCTTCCGCACGATCCTGTTCACCGATATCGAGCAGCACGGCGACCTCCTTCGCCGGCTCGGCGATGCGGGCGGCCGCCGGCTCTTGCGCGAGCACGAGCGCATCACCCGCGACGCCCTCCGCGCCCACGGAGGCAGCGAGGTCAAGTCCATGGGCGATGGGTTCCTCGCGTCCTTCGGTTCTGCCCAGCGTGCGCTGGAGTGCGCGACCACCCTCCAACGCGCCCTCCGCGAGGAGCTCGGCACCGAAACGGAGGGGCTGCCGAACGGCCTCCGTGTGCGGGTCGGAATCAACGCCGGCGAACCCATCGCGGAAGACGACGACCTCTTCGGCACTGCCGTCATCGCGGCCGCGCGGATCGCTGCACTTGCCGAAGGCGGCGAAATCCTGGTCGCCAACGTGGTACGCGAACTCGTGGCGGGCAAGGGGTTCTTGTTCAACGACCGGGGCGAACAACCACTCCGCGGCCTGGAAGATCCCGTGCGCGTCTGGGAACTCCGCTGGTAGCCTTCACCACGCCTTTCGCATGCTTACCCTCGTTATTGGCCGCCCTGCTACCGTCTTCTCAGGTATGCGCCGTTTCTCGTTCTTCCTCATAGCGGTCGTCCTCACCGCCCTGGCCTGTTCCGATGCGGGCGAATCGAGCGTCAGCGCGGCCTCCGATGCGAGCATCGACTGGGAGGCCTGCGGCCAGAACGAATGCGGCACGCTTTCCGTCCCCCTCGACTACGCGAAGCCGGATGGCGCAACGATCGAACTGTCGCTCGTCCGCTACAAGGCGCGGGACCCGGAGCGCCGCATCGGTGTCTTGTTGGCGAACCCTGGCGGCCCTGGCGCGTCCGCCAACGACTTCATGCGTATCTGGCGCTCGATCGTCTCCAGCGAACTGCGCGACCGATTCGACTTCGTTTCGTTCGACCCGCGCGGAGTTGGTGATAGTTCGCCGGTGGTTTGCCACGACAACCTCCAGGACCTGGTCGCGGCAGACCCCGACCCGGATACCGAAGCGGAATGGCAGGAAGCGAAGGCGGAATCGAAGGAGTTCGCGGATAACTGCGCGAAGAAGTACGGGGCGGTTCTTCCCCACCTCGGTACGAAGAACGTCGCCCGGGACATGGATGCGATCCGGGTGGCGCTCGGAGAAGAGAAGCTGAACTACGTCGGCTACTCGTATGGCACTTCGCTCGGCGCCGTCTATGCCGACATGTTCCCGGGGCGGATCAGGGCGATGGTCCTCGATGGTGGGACGAACCTCTCGCTCGACTTCGCCGAGGTGAACCTCACCCAGATGATCGGGTTCGAGCGGGCGTTCCAGGCCTACCTGGACAACTGCAAGGAGAAGTCCTGCGCGCTGGCGAAGAACGGCGACCCGCGCACAGCCGTCGAGGCGATCATCGCGAGGGCGGAGCTGAAGCCCATCCCTTCGAAAGACGCCGACCGGCCCGCCGGTCCGGGCGAAGTCCAGCTCGGCATCATCTCGGCGATGTACAGCACCTTCAGCTGGAATTCGCTGACGCAAGCGCTGGTCGCTGCCCAGGGTGGCGATGGGAGCGGCCTGGTGGACCTCACCGACGAGTACCTTCAGCGCGATGGAAGCGGCGACTATCCGAATCTCATCGAAGCCAACGCTGCCGTGAACTACGTCGATCAGGTATGCCCGAAGGACCCGGACGCATACCGCAACCTCGGCGATGAGTTCGCGAAGCAGGCGCCGACGTTCGGGCGGTCGGCCGCTACCGCAGGCCTCACATGCGCCTACTGGCAGGCCGCGCCGGACGCGGTGCGGGCGCCTGAGGCCAAGGGCGCGCCGCCGATCCTGGTCATCGCCACGACGAACGACCCGGCGACTCCGTATGAGTGGGGCAAGGCACTCAGTGAACAGCTCGATTCGGGCGTCCTTGTGACTCATCGTGGCGAAGGCCACACGATTTACGCCCAGGGCAACAAGTGCATCGATAGCCTCGTGAACGCCTATCTCCTGGCTCTGGCGGTGCCTGCCGCGGGCACCACCTGCGGCACGGGGGCCCTCCCGCCGGGCCAATCGGCAACGGCGACGCCATCGAGCCCTCCGACCGAGGGCGCGGGCACGCCTGCCGCCGCCTCGCCGACGGCGTCGCCGCGCGAGTCCCCCCGGCCGCCGGCAACTGGTGACGCCCGGGACGATGGCTCGCTCACGGTTGGCCTGTGGGCGGCCGGCGCGGTGCTCGCTGCGCTCCTGGCGGGAGCACTTTCCGTTCTTGTCATCCGGCGGAACTGAGGTGGCCCGTGGCCCTGAGTGATTGACCGCGTAGACTCGGCCTAACCCCACCCGTGGAGGCATTGATTGGCCGAGGCCACGTCTCGAGCTGGGGCGGCGCGCATCTGGCGGCCGCGCACGATCTTCTACGGCTGGTGGATCGTCTTCGCGGGCGGCGGGTTGCAGATGATGGTCGCCGCCCTGATGGGCCAGGCCTACGGCGCCTATGTCGTCCTTCTCCGCGATGATTTCGGCTGGAGCAAGACGAGCCTCGCGGCCGCCTCATCCCTGCGGGAGGCGGAGAGCGGCATCCTTGGCCCGCTTCACGGGTTCATGCTCGATCGCTTCGGGCCGCGCGCAGTCTCGCGCCTTGGCGTGGTGATCCTCGGGATCGGGTTCATGCTTTTCAGCCAGGTGCAGACGCTGTGGACGTTCTACGGCGCGTTCCTCGTGATGGCCGCCGGGGCCAGCATGTGTGGCTTTCTGACTGCCACGACGGCCGCCGTGAACTGGTTCGAACGGCGGCGTGCGACCGCGATCAGCCTGACCTCCGCCGGGTTCGGTCTCGGGGGCATGCTGGTGCCTCTCACCGCGCTTTCGATGGAGAACTTCGGGTGGCGCAATACGGCGATACTCTCAGGTGTCCTGGTGTGGGTGGTGGGCTTGCCGCTCTCGCAGTTGTACCGCCACCGGCCGCAGGACATGGGCCTCGAACCCGACGGCGTCCCGCCCAGGACCCAGGCGACACTCGTCGCGGCCTCGGACGTTAGCCCCGGAGGGACCGACTTCACGCTGGGTGAGGCCCTCCGCACCTCGTCCTTCTGGTGGATCGCGCTGGGCCACACGTCCGCGTTGTTCGTCGTCTCGTCGATGGGTGTGCACCTGGTTTCGCATGTGCGGGAGAGCCAGGGCTACAGCCTCGGTCAGGCGTCGACGGTGGTCCTGATGCTCACGTTCGTCTTCATGTGCGGGAACATCAGCGGCGGCCTGCTCGGCGACCGTGTGAACAAAAGGCTGCTCGTGGTGACCTGCATGGTGATGCATTGCATCGGCCTGCTCCTGCTCTCGCATGCCGTGAACTTCTGGATGGTGCTCGCCTTCACGGTCGTCCACGGGCTGGCCTGGGGCTGGCGCGGCCCCCAGATGACGGCCATCCGCGCGGACTACTTCGGACGGTCGGCATTCGGCCGGATCATGGGCGCCTCGAATGTGGTGATCATCCTCGGGACGATCAGCGGCCCCCTCATCGCCGGCCTGCTTTACGACCGTACCGGCAACTACCGGATTGGGTTCGACATCCTGGCAGCGATAGCCCTCACCGGGTCCGTGTTCTTCATGCTCGCGAAGAAGCCCGCGCCGCCGGAACGGCGGAGCCGGCTGGCGGAAGCGTAGTGCCGGGCCGCGCTGTAGCCGGGCTCGCCTCTGCTATGCCTTGAGCCAGTAGAGGTGGTTGCCCCGCATCACCTTCGCCAGGCGGCCCTGTTCGAAGAGGAACTCCAGGTGGGCGAGGGTTTCCCCGACGGCGGCGCGCTGCATGTGGGGTTCGAAGTCCTTGAGCGTGCCAGTCGCCCACTTCACGCGGCCCGCCACGTCCCAGCCGGTCGAACCGCCTGAGTCGACGCAGTTGACCATCTCGTTGAGCCGCTCCTCGTGGTGACCTTCGATCTCGTGGATCCGCTTCTTCAGGTCATGGATTTCGAACTCGTGGGCCGGGAGGACGATATCGACATCGAGGTCCACGAGGAGATGGAGCGAACGCATGTAGTCCCCGAGCGGGCTGCCGTGGGTCTGCGTGTTGATCGAGACGTTCGGGGTGATCGTGGGGAGGATATGGTCGCCGGTCAGCAGGATCTTCCGGTTCGGTTCATACAGGCAGATGTGCCCCGGGGAGTGTCCCGGCGTCCAGATGATTTCGAAGTCGAAGTCTCCGACTTTGAAGGTCTCGCCACCCTTGACCTGGGTATCCGGCGGGACCGCGGCGACGTTGCCGATCATCCCCATGGAGCCGCGAGACATCCCGGAGGTGTCCATCGGCGGGACGCCATTGCCCTCCATGAACTTCGCCATTTCGTCGACGAGCCCACGAGGGGCGAAGTAGCGGGCAGTGATGACTTCGGCGTCTTTCTCGTGGAGGACGACTTCGCAGCTCGATAGCTGCTTGAGCCGCCCGGCCATGCCGTAATGGTCGGGGTGGACATGGGTGACGACGAGCTTGTTGATGCCCGACGGATGGGAGCCGTGCTCCTTCATCCCCTCTTCGAGGGCGGCATAGGCGCTATCCGTGTTCCAGCCGCAGTCGACAAGGACGGTGTCGTCGCCGTCCTTCAACAGGTAGGGGAGCACATAGGGAAGGCCCTTGGTGACGCGTGGGTGCGCCTCGAGCTGCTGCCGCAGCATCTTGGCGTCTTCGAAAGTGAACTGTGGGAAGGGCGTGAGCAGCTGGTAGATGCCATCGATGATCTTCATGGTGTTCGCCCGGGCCTCTCGTGGCTCGCCGTCCGCGGTCGCGGTTGGCGGCTCGCCGATACTACAGGAACGGGCGGTGAGCCGCCCCTCGTCAGCTGGCGGCCAATGCCCCGGCCCAGAGCAAGCCGAGCACGAGGTGGTAGCGCGCGGTCGCCTTCAGGACGGGGTTGAGGTCTCGTCCAGAGGTCCCGCGATGGATGGGGCGGTACACCAAAATGCCCAGGGGGATGCCCGCCCCGAGCGCCGCCGCCCCGAACGGCGCCTCGGCCAGGAGGCCGGCAGCCATGGCGGCCCAGGCCGCCAGCAGGAGGATGCCGAACCAGCGGCGCGTCCCCCGGTAGCCCATCACGACACCCAGGGTGGTCTTGCCCGCTTTCCGGTCGGTCGCGATGTCGCGCAGGTTGTTGACGACGAGGATGCAGGTGACCGTGCATGCCACCGGCAGCGCCGCCAGGAGGGCGAGGCCAGTCACCTCGCGCGCCTGGACGAAGTACGTGCCCATCACGGCGACGAGCCCGAAGAAGACGAACGTGAACAGGTCACCAAGGGCGTGGTAGCCAATCGGCCACGGCCCACCGGTGTAGACGATGGCCCCGGCGATGCTTGCCAGGCCGACGGCGACGACGGGCCAGCCGGCGACGGCGGTGAGATAGACCCCGCAGGCCATCGCCACCGCGAAGGCGGCCCACATGCCGAGCTTCATCCTTGTGGGCGAAAGCAGTCCGAGCTGGGTCGCCCGGGGTGGTCCAAGCCGCTCGGAGGTGTCGGCGCCCCGTTCGAAATCGAAGACGTCATTTGCGAAGTTGGCCCCGACCTGGAGCGCGAGGGCGCCGAGCAGCGCTCCGAATGCGGGCCCGGCCGCGAACGCGTCGTCGTGAAACGCGGCTGCCGAGCCCACGAGGACCGGCGTGACCGCCGCGGTGAGCGTGGGAAGGCGCACGGCCATCTTCCAGGCTGCGAACCGCCCGGCAGCGGGAGCGGCGGCAGCGGTCACGCGCGCACCGCGGTGATGGCCTGGATCGCGCCAAGCATGGGGCGCTTCTTCTGGATTCGGCGGAAGCCGGCGGCCATCAGCATTCGCACCATATCCTGCTCCGCTGGGAGGTAAACGGCCGATTGAGGGAGATACCGGTACGCCGGGTCGCGGCCGATCCAGCCACCGATCCTTGGCACCATCCGGTCGAAATAGAGACTGTGCCCGAAGCGAATGACGGCGTTCCGCGGGCGGTCTACTTCGAGCAGTCCGATGCGTCCTCCCGGTTGGATTACGCGTCCCAGTTCCTGGAGGACGGGTTCGATGGCCGTGAAGTTCCGGAGGGCGAAGCCCGAAACGGCCACGCTGAAGCTGCCATCGGCGAAGGGCAGGCGCAGGGCGTCTCCCTGGACCCAGAGGCCGAGCCCGGGAGTGCGTTCGCCGGCGGCCATCAGCATCCCCCGCGAGAAGTCGAGTCCGACTGTCTGTGCGGCGCGCCCGCGGCAATGTTCGGCGAAGTCTCCAGTCCCGCAGGCGAGGTCCAGGACGCGGTCCCCCGGCCCGACGGCAAGGCGTTCCACCAGCTCACGCCGCCATCGCTGATCGGCGCTGAAGGTCATCAGCCGGTTGACGCGGTCGTAGCGCGGCGCGATCCGGTCGAACATCGCCCGGACGGAGGCGGCTTTCTCTTCGGGGCCAGGGAGCACGCTCACAGCAGGCACATCTTCGCTCGGAACTTTCTTATGAGAGGTAGGGGCGCTGACTTTCCAGAGAACCGCGAGGGGCGATGGTGGCCTCACACACAACCGCATCCCTGGAGGAGTGAATGAAGCGTCGGATACTTGTGCTCTTTGCGATGATGGCCGTCCTGGCGGCCGCCGCCTGTGGTGGCGAAGACGACGACGGCGAGCAGTCGTCGAACCCGGACGGGACGGGCAAGCCGGCAGAACTCACACAGGTCACGGTCGGGTACATACCCTTCCTTATCGATGCCCCTTTCTTTGTGGGTATCGAGAAGGGGTACTTCGCCGACGAAGGGTTGGAACTGAAGCTCGAACGGATCGCGGGCGGGGCCGACATGCTCCTCCAGACCGCGGCCGGCAACTTCGACATCGGTTCGGGTGGCATCGGAGTTTCGCTTTTCAACGCCGCTGGTGCGGCGATCAAGTCGGGCAAAGAGGTCCCGTTCGAGGTGGTCGCCCCGCTCCACCACGAGAAGGCGCCTGTTGCCACCCCGCTGGTCGTGAGCAAAGAACGGTATGACTCGGGGGAACTTACCAGGGTCAGTGACCTCAAGGGCAAGAAGGTCTCGATCAACGCCCCCGGGGCCTCCATCGAGTACTGGCTCTACCGCGCGCTGAAGGCCGGTGGGCTGAAGTACACGGACGTCACGGTGGTGACAGTCTCGTTCGCCGAAGTCTCGGCTGCCCTGAAGAACAAGAGCATCGACGGGGCCATGCTCGGCGAGCCCTTCACCACGCTTGGGGAAGACCAGGGCCTGGTCCGGGTCCTCAGCGAAGACTTCGTCAACGGCGATCAGCCGACCGGTGTCTACTGGAACCGGGCCTGGGCGAAGAAGAACCCAGAACTCGCGGCCGGATTCCTTCGCGCGTACCTGAAGGCGGTCGCCGACCTCGAGAACGGGGGCTGGCAGGACCCGGCAACGCTCGCAATCCTGGAGAAATACACGCAGGTCCCGGCGGATGTCATCAAGCGGGCGGCGCGGCCGTACAACGATCCGCAGGGCAAGCTGAATTTGGAAGGATTCCGCGACCAGGAGCGCTTCTTTCGCGGGCTCGGCCTGTTGACCTATGACGGCGAGCTGGACTTCAGCCTCTTCATGAAGACCAAATAGCAGCTCAATGGACGTGTCCGGCGAGCTGAGCATCCGCGGCCTCACCGTCGACTACGGTGGGGCGGGCGGTGTGCGCGCGCTGCAGGCGCTCGACCTCGAGGTCGAACCAGGATCGTTCCATGCCATCCTCGGCCCGAGCGGGTGCGGCAAGTCCACCCTCATCAAGGTACTGGCCGGGCTCATTCCGCGGACGGCCGGCGAAGCGCGCCTGCCGGGCGATGGTTCGGTTGCCTATGTCCCCCAGGGGAATTCCTGTTTCCCATGGCTTCGGGCCGAAGAGAACGTCGCTTACGGGCTCAAGCTTCGCGGAGTCGGGCGGCGGGAACGGGCCGAGCGGGCAAGAGACATTCTCAAGAGCCTCGGACTCGAACAGTTCTCCCGGGCGTTCCCGGGACAGCTGTCCGAGGGCATGCGCCAACGGGTCGCGATAGCGCGGGCGTTCGCCGTCGAAGCGCCGCTCCTCTTGATGGACGAGCCGCTTTCCGCGCTGGACTTCCAGACGAAGATCGCCGTGCAGGCGGAACTCGTCGACCTCTGGCGCGATCGCCGCTGCACTGTGCTTTACGTCACCCATGACATCGACGAAGCGCTCACCCTGGCCGACCGCGTTTCCGTGCTCTCGGCGCGGCCAGGGCGGGTGGCGCTCACGGCTGAAGTCCCGTTCGCGCGCCCCCGGCACCAGGCAGGGCTGCGCGAACAGCCGGGCTACGCGGCGGCGTTTCGAAAGCTGTACGAGGCGATCGAAGGATGAGCGCGCCCATGAGGGTCCTTCGAGCCATCGCGATCGGCCTCATCCTGCCGGTCGCACTCGTGCTTCTCTGGCAGGTTGCCTCGTCTCGCGAGTGGATCAACTCGTTGTTCTACCCGGCGCCGTGGGATGTGATGCAGCGCACCTGGGACCAGGCGAGCGGCGGCAAACTCCCACACGACGCACGCGTCACGACGGGGCGCTTGCTCGCCGGTTTCGCGCTCGGCGCGGCCCCCGGGCTGGCCGTCGGGCTGGCAGCGGGCGTTTCGCGGACCATCCGCCAGCTCCTTTACCCTCTCGCGACTGCGCTCTACGTGGTGCCCCGGATCGCGATGCTGCCGCTCGTCCTTGTCGCGTTCGGCCTGAACGACGAGGCACGGGTGTTCATGGTGGCCTTCAGCGTGTTCTTCATCGTCTTTTTCAGCGCGCTTTCCGGCGTCGAACAGGTCGACCGCATCTTCGTCGATGCTGCGCGAGCCTTCGGCGCCGGGAAGGTCCGGCTTGCGGCGACCGTCTTGCTCCCGGCTTCGGCGCCGGCCGTCTTCGCTGGCTTGCGCGTCGCGATGGGGTTCGCCCTGATCGTCATCGTCGGGACCGAGTTCCTCGCCGCGAATGACGGCCTTGGCGCGCGCATCTGGCTGAGCTACCAGATCTTCGACTTCCCCTCGATGTATGCCGGCATCATCGCTGTCACGGCGCTTGGCGTGTTGCTTGCCTGGGCGCTCCTCGCGGTGGAGTGGCTGGCGGTGCCGTGGCGCCGCTAAGCGCGGCAGACAGCCGGTGGAGCCATTCCAGCCGTTCCCGATGCCACTTGCTGGCGAGCCCGCTCGAACTGGGGATGACCCAGGAGACGGTTTTGCCGATGCGCTCCGGCTGGGCGCCGTATTCGCGCCGGACGAGGTCCTTCGCCCTCAGTCCCAGGGCGTGCCGTCCGAACAACTGGTAGATCCCGCGCCCGCTGAAACAGGCGATGGTGGGCTGGTGTTCGAGCAACTCGGCGTGCAGGCGAACCGCGCCGTCTGCGATTTCGGCGGTGGTGAGGTGTTCCGCCCGAACCGTCGGGCGGCAGCAGAGGTCCGTGAAGCCGATACCGGCCTCTGCCGGCAGAAGTTCGTCATCTTCCGGCCGCACGTCGCGCCCGGCGAGTCCCGATTCGCTTAACTGCGGCCAGAAGCGGTTTCCCGGCCGCGCGTAGTAGTGCCCGGCTTCCGCGGAGTAGATGGCGGGGTTGTATCCGATGAAGACCACGCGCAGGCCCGGCCGAAGCAGGTGTGGAAGCGTTGGCCCCGCCCATGTCATGGCCAGGTTACTTCGAACTTCACGCGCGGGTCCGAGAGATGGACGGCTTCGACTGTCAGCGAGGTGACCTCGTCAGGTGGGAATTCAACGACCCAGTGGACTTCGATCGTCGTCTCGTGGTGTTCGATGATCGTCGTGAGCGGTTGCCCCGCGACGGTAGCCTCGGTGGCCTTCTGCCAGTCATCCAGTTCCTTGAACTCGAGCGTGAAGTCCGTGGCTTTCGGCTGCCAGGGGTCGTTGCTGTGGACTTCCAGGTGGGCGAAGAAGTCTTCGCGACGCATGCCGGAGGCCGCTTCGCCGAGCGGATCCGACGCCTGCGAGACGTCCAGCAGGATGATGGACTTGCCGCCCGCCCGGTAGGTCTCGTTCACGCCGACGACGGTCTCGCCGTAGTAGTGCTTGAGGATGGGGGGGAGGGCATAGACGCCGACCATGATCCCGGCGAGGACCCCCAGCACGGCTCCCCAGGTGAGGCAACCCGCCCGCTTCCCCCGCTCTTCGGAGGGTTGCTCAATCGGCCGGCGGACTGGTTGGGTCACCTCCCTATTGAGCAACGACCGCCGGTCAATGAGCAACGAGCGCGCCCATGGTGCGGCGGTGCGATGCCGTTCGACTGCCGAGCGCCAGCGGAGTGCGCGGCGTAGAATCCCGGACGATGGAACGCGACGAAATCCTCAGCACAGCGGCGGCGATCGCGGCGGACCAGCCGGGCGGCACTCTCGCCACAACTCACGCGGAGGACGGCACCCCCTACGTCACGTTCGTCCTCTTCCACCTTCGCCCCACGGGTGAAGTGCTCTTCGGAAGTAACTCCCGCCCCCAGCACACCAGGAACATGGCGGCGACGCCCGAGGTTTCGTTCCTCATCGACAACCGTGAAGTGATCCGCGGCGACTGGACAGCTTTCAACCGGATCGTTATCGAAGGCCGCGCGGAAGAAGTCTCGAAGGATGAGCCGGGGTACCCGGGGCTCCTCGCCGAGCTGGCCGAAAAGAGCCGGATTGCCGCCGTCTTCACAGACTCTGGCATCCTCTTCAGACTGGTGCCGCGGCGGCTGGTGCTGATGAAGGGCTTCGAGCCCGCTCGCAACGTCGTCGAATTCCGCTAAGCCCGCGGCCCCGCGAGGAATTCGATCCCCCTCCGGATGCCGGCTTCCCCGAATCCCGAGAGCACTCCCCGGGAAACGCCCGAAACGGGCGAGTGCGTCTCGCCGTCCCAGGCCGCCAGGCGTACCTCGAGGCATGGCGCCGCCCGCCCGCGCAGGACCGCGGCGAGCGAATCCAGGTCCTCCGGGTCGAGACCGTCAGTGACGAGGATGGCCGGGGCTTCACTGGCTCGCAGCGCGACGACCGCGTCGACGACTGTGTGGAAGTGGACGAGTGCCGCGCTTTCCGGGAGGGCGGGCGCGGCCAGCGAACGCGGCACAAGTACGAGCACGGCGCTCACAGGGCTGGCCCGCCGGCGTAAATTGGGCGGTCGCCGGTGATGCCTTCTGCGACGAGGGCGCTGAGAGCATCGCCGGAGATCCCCAGGAGTTCACTGAACACCTCGCCATTGTGCTCGGCGAACATCGGTGCTGCACGGCGAATCGTTGCCGGCGTCTTGTCGAACCGCCATGCGAAACCGGGGAACATCCGCGTCCCGGCGAGGGCGTGGCGGACGGGCACGAAGTAGCCGCGGTCGTTCAGGTGGTTGTCGGCGAACAGTTCCCAGTTCGCCATCACGGGCGCCGCTGCGAGCCCAGCGCGCTGCAGTTCATCGGCCGCTACGAGGTGGTTGCGGGTTATCAGCCAGGCGCGAAGGGCATCCTCGCCGGCGCCTCCCGTAATCGTGGCGAGCCGGGCGAGTTCCGCGTTATCGCGGATGGTCACGGCCAGCCAGCAATCCTTGCCCGCCGCCGGAAAGGCGCCCTGCAGGACGTAGCCTTCGCCCCACTGTGATCCCTTGGGCACCGGGGATTCGCCCGTGACGGAGTACCGCAGGAAATCCTGGGCGAGGAACGGTTCAACCGCTTCGAGCAGGGCCATGTCGATCCACTGCCCCTTTCCGGTGGTCCGGCGTGCGTGCAGCGCCGCGAGGATGGCGACGGTGGCGTGGTTCCCGGAGACCGGGTCGGCATAGAAGCTGCCCGTCCCGAAGAAGCGCGTCTCGTCGTATCCAAGGATGCTGCCGAGCCCGCTCGTCGTCTCGATGTTGCTGCCGTAGGCGGAGTAGGCTCGCTCGGGGCCGGTGCCCCCGTAACCGGAGAGCGAGCACATCACGATCCCGGGGTTCGCTGCGCTGAGTACAGGGTAGTCGAGCCCCAGCTGGGCCATGACGCGGGCGGCGTTGTTCTCGAGCACGACATCCGACTGCTTCACCAGCTCGATGAACAGCTCCTTCCCCTTCGGTTTCGAAAGGTCCAGCGCGATGCCGCGCTTGTTTCGGTTGAGCTTGTTGAAGTAGCCCGCCCGGTTGAAGAAGTCTGGCCAGATGTCATCGCCCGGGTAGATGAGCGCGCGCGTCGCCGGTTTCGTCTGCAGCTCGATCTTGACGACGTCGGCGCCGAGGTCCGCGAAGTGGCGCGCGGCGATGGGCCCCGCCCAGTTCGCGGTCAGCTCAATGACCCGGAGACCGGAGAGGGGGCCGGCCGATGTCCGGTCCCCGGTTTCGGATGCCCGTTCGGCGGGTGGTGGGGGTAGGGCATCCCAGGAGAAATCATCGTGCTCCCCGAGCGCGGGCGCCCGCCCTGGAGGCTCGCAGGGGGTGCCCATGAGCTTGTAGGGAAAACCAGGCCCGGTAAACGTCTGTCCGCCCGCTGCGACCTTACCGAACCACTCCCGTGCTGCGAGCTGTTCGCTCGCCGCAACATCGGCCATGGTGTTCACCGGCGACGCCGCAATTCTCAGCTCCTGGCAAGAGTGATAGATTTCGTGTTTCGTCCGCGTCGCGCACCACGCTTCAAAGGCTGCGAAGACCTCGGGGAAGCGCGCGGCCCAGTTCACCGGGAGCTGCAGCCCTTCATCCTCCAGGAGGTCGAACCGCTCCATCAGGACGAACAGGTTGGGGTAAGCCGCGAGGTTGAAGATGTAGACCCAGCCGTCGGCGCAGCGAGCGTAGAGGCTCCCGTTTCGGCGTTGGACGGCGCCCTGGTGAGTCCACATTGTGGTGAGCCAGGCGTGGTCGTTGAGGCACGCTTCCTGGTGGGAGATCTCGACGCGCTGGCCCTCACCCGTTTCGCGCGCATGTCGCAGCCCGGCCATCGCCGCGACGCCCGCGTGGAGGCCCGCATGGAACTCCGCCTGGTGGCCGGGCAGCGAAAGCGGCTCTCGGGCCGGGTCCCCGGCAAAGTAGAAGAACCCGCTCGTGGCCCATTCCGTGAACGGCGTCGCCTGCCAGTCGCTCTTCTCCCCCGAGCGGCCGTACGGCGAAAGTGAAACGACAACGGCGGCCGGGTTCGCCGCGGTTGCCATGCGCTCCAGGCGTTCGGCCTCGATCCCGAGCAAGTCGTGTACGACGATGTCAGCCCGTTTCAGTGCCTCCGGAGGCACCGCAGCCACAGCCGGTGCGACGAAGCTGAGCTTGCCGGCGTTCAGGTAGTTGAAGAAGGCGCTTTCGCCGCCCGCCAACGGTCCCGCCAGGCGGAGCGGGTCACCGCCGGGCGGTTCGAACTTGATGACGGTAGCGCCGAGGTCGGCGAGGAGACGGCCACAGTACGGGCCGGCGACGCCGCGGGCGAACTCGAGGACGACGACATCACTCAGGGCTGACATGGCCGGGAAAGGTAGCAGGTTTCGGCCGCCGGCGAACACGCCGGTTGACCGGCCCCGCCTGCGCGGCCACGATTCCTCAACGCGCGTGACTGACCCCGACCACCAACGCCACGATCCGCTCCAGGCTCTTCGCCAGCCCAACTTCGCGATCTACGCGGTGGGCCGGCTGCTGGCGACCGTTGCGATGACGCTGCTGAACGCGTCGATCGCCTGGCAGGTGTACGAGATCTCCGGATCGGCCTTCCAGCTGGCCATGCTCGGGCTGGCCCGCTTCGTGCCATCCCTCGGGCTGAGCCTCGTCGGCGGAGCGTTCGCCGATAGCCATGACCGGCGCAGGATCGTCATGGCCGCCCAGACCATCCCACTGCTGTGCTCCGCAACGCTGTTCCTGGCGACGATAAACGGCTTCACGGAACTCCCGCTCTTCTACGGCCTCGTGCTCCTGATCGCGCTCGCTGCCGCCTTCGAGAACCCGGCTCGCCAGGCGCTCCTTCCGCAGGTGGTGAGCAAGGCCGCGTTCCAGAACGCGATCATCGTGAGTTCAACCATCCAGTCGCTGGGGTTCGTCACCGGCCCGGCGGTTGGCGGTCTCCTGATCGGGTTCTTCGGGGTCGATTCGTCCTACGCAGTCCACATGGCGCTCATCGCGGGTTCGCTGGCCGGACTTTCGGTGCTGCGGACCGCACCCGCAGAGGGCGCCCGGCGCGCGGTGAGTTTCGCGGCCATCAAGGAAGGCGTGCAGTTCGTCACCCACCGACAGGTCCTTCTCGGGGCGATGACACTGGATATGTTCGCGGTGATCTTCGGGGGAGCAACAGCCCTCTTGCCCGTGGTCGCGAAGGACATCCTGGAGGTGGGGCCGAAGGGATACGGCGTGCTTTCGGCATCTCTCGAGGCGGGAGCACTGCTCATGGCGCTCTCGCTCGTCGTCCTTCCGCCGATCAAGCAGGCGGGTCGCGTGCTCATCGTCACCGTCGCGCTCTTCGGGCTTGGCACGATTGTGTTCGGGCTCTCACGGAACATCTACCTTTCCGTCGCGACGTACATGTTCATCGGGATGGCGGACCAGGTGAGCGTGGTGCTGCGGCAAACGGCCGTGCAGTTGAGCACCCCGGATGAGCTGCGGGGCCGGGTGAGCAGCGTGAACATGCTGTTCATCGGCGCATCGAACCAGCTCGGTGCGGTCGAGTCCGGACTGGTGGCGGCCGTGACGAACGCAACGTTTGCCATCGTCAGCGGCGGGATCGGGTGTCTCGCTGTCGTGGGCATCGTCTGGGCGAAGCTGCCCGAACTGCGCGCCTACCGGATAACACCCCACCCGGCATCGCCCTCCTCGAACGAGGAGGGCGACGGGGCAGCGCCAGCGGATGTGCAGCAGGCGGCGAGTTAGTTTGTCTGGCGGGCAGTCCCGGCCGACGTCGTGCCTTCGACGATGGCAGCTCCGGACACGACCGTGCCCATCTCGCTGAGCATTGCCGCGGCAGCGAGACCGACGACCGTGAACTCCTCTTCACGCTGCCGGAGGAGCGCGATGCCGGCGGTGACCAGGAAGAGGTAGAAGCTGATCTCGGCCACCCCGCTGCCATTCTGAAGGTTCCACCCACTGCCCGTGTCGAACGCGGCGGCGCTTGCCAGATGAAGGACCGCACCGAGGATCCCGAGGTAGCCGATGTACGCGGGGAGTGCATGCGTCTGGAGAATCAGCCGGGCGGCCGCGAGCATCGCGATTGCTGCCGGGAAAGCCGAGAGCGCCAGGATCCCCCACGCCAGGTCTCGTGTCAGTCCGGCAGTGTCGCCGGTGACACTGTCAGCCCGATACGCGCCGACCGCGAATGTGCCCAGGGCGACGAGGACGATGGCGATAGCGGCGAGGGAGGTCAGCAGGAAGGTAGCGCTCATCATGGCGGCTCCGCCTTCAGCCGCCCGCAGCCGCGAATAGATGACAACCAGGAGGGGGATCGTCAGGGCGATCCCCAGGCCGAGGAGGTACGACCCGGTCAGTGCCAGGGCACGGTTGTCGGCCAACCAGGTCGCCATCTCGCCGCCGCTCTCGTCGATGGTCGGAGAACCGAGAGTGATGGCCTGGCCCACGATCGCGATCACGATCCCGAGGAGGCCGCTGAGGATGAGCAGTTGCCGGTTCGACTGGAACAACGGAGTTCACTCCTATGTCAGTGATAGGAACAATCTATACCTTAACAAACCGGCGTCAAGAGCCCGAGTCCACCGACGACTGGAAACACAGCCACCGCCCGCTGCACGTGCGGCTGCGGTCAAGCAGGCCCCGGCGGCTGACCCTACGGGAGGAAGAGCGTGCCCTCCGCAACCTTCACCACTCCCCCGCCCACGGTGACCCGGGTGATAGCGTCCGCAGCCCCGGTGACAGTCACCTCGATGTCGCTTGGGCGGCCCATTTCGTGTCCCTGTCGAAGGCGGATGCTGCCCGGTGGGAGCACTCCCTGGTTCACCAGGTAACCGGCGAGTGGTCCGGCTGCACTCCCGGTCGCGGGGTCTTCGAGGGTGGCGCCGTTCACCAGGAAGAACATTCGGCCGCGGACGTCGCTTTCGGCGTCCCGTTCGATCGAGAAGAGGTAGACCGCCTTGTGGAACGCATCGCCAAAGTAGCGCGTCATCGCGGCAGCGTCGGGCCGGGCCGCAGCCAGGTCGTTGCGGTCCCGTAGCGGGACATAGAGGTAGTCCACCCCGGCTCCGCCGTTCAGGATCGGGAGCGAAGCGTGCACAGCCTCGGCGCCGAGTGAGACCAGCGACGCGGCCTCCTCCCGGTTGGCCGCCGCCTCCCAGTAGTTCGGGACGCGCTGCTGCATCGTCGCCCGGCCCGCCATGCCGTTCGTGACCTCGACCGACACCGGTGTCGGTCCCACGCCGAGTTCAAACACCAGGTCGGCCTTCCCGCGTTCGGCCCCGAGGACGAAGCCGGTCCCAACGGTTGGGTGGCCGGCCATCGGCAATTCCTGGCCGGGCGTG
Organism: Candidatus Amarobacter glycogenicus; assembly: GCF_016704105.1. Taxonomy (NCBI): domain Bacteria; kingdom Bacillati; phylum Chloroflexota; class Tepidiformia; order Tepidiformales; family Tepidiformaceae; genus Candidatus Amarobacter; species Candidatus Amarobacter glycogenicus. The sequence continues at coordinate 50,368 of NZ_JADJAT010000022.1, forward strand.
AAAATGCGTACGCGGGCGTCATGGTCCGGGTCGGTGGGCGGCAGCACAAAGGTCGTTTCGGAGAAATTCATCTCGCGGGCGATGGCCTGCATCTCTGCATCGGCGATCCCCTCCGCCTCTGGAAAGACCGCCAGCTGGTTACCTCCGAAGGGCCGGTTCGTGAACACATCGACCTGGACGAAGCGGTACTTGCGCATCGGATGAGTGTAGCCGCGCGATTCTTCATCGAGACGAACCACTCGCGGCCGGTATACTGCGTCCATGACAACCATTGAGCCCGTTGAGGGCCCGGTCTCGCTGCTCGTCGTCTCCGATTTCGTCTGACCGTGGTGCTACATCGGCCTCGTTGGGGTCGAACGATTGCAGCGCGAATACGACGTTGAAGTGCGCTGGGCGCCCTACTTCCTGGACCCATCGACGCCGCCCGAAGGCAAGCCACGCAAACCGCAGACCCGGCCGGACGACCCGCCGACACGCATCGAGGCGATGGGCGAGGAACTCGGCCTGCACTTCTCGCGCGGGCGCACATGGACCTCGAACTCTCACCTCGCCCTGGAAGCGGCGGAGTTCGCCGCCGAGACGCCCGCGGCCGAAGCCTTCCACCGGGCGATGTTCAAGGCCTACTTCGATGACCTTGAGGACATCGGGGCCATCGACACCATCGTCCGCATCGCCGAAACAGCGGGCCTCGACGGTCCGGCCCTCCGCGAAGCACTCGAGACCGGCGCCTTCCGCCAGCAGGTGGATGACGGCATCGATTGGGCGCGGCAGGCCGGGGTCACCGGTGTGCCGACGTTCATCATCGCCGACCGCTGGGCCGTTGTTGGCGCGCAGGACTACAACGTCTTCGAGTCGATGATGAAGAAACTCGGCAAAGAGCCAAAGACGCAGCCGGGAGCCTGAACCCGCCGGCCCGGACGGTTACGCGAACTCCGGCGCCTTGTAGAACGGGAACAGGTCTGGAAGGTCGTTCGCGACGCTCATCCTGAATTCGGGCTTGCGCTTCTCGAGGAACGAGGCGACGCCCTCTCTCACGTCGGCGCTCTGGCCCATCAGGAGGATGCCGCGCGAATCCGCCATGTGCGCCTCCATCGGGTGGTCGGCCACGAGGCCCCGCCACATCAGCTGGCGGCACAGCGCAACCGAGACAGGGGCGGTATTGTCGGCGATCTCGCGCGCCAGCCTGTTGGCAGCGGGGAGCAAGTCCCCCGGCGCGTGCACAGCCTTCACGAGCCTGCCGGCGAGTGCTTCGGACGCATCGAAGACGCGCCCGGTCGACACCCACTCCATCGCCTGGGAGATGCCGACGATGCGCGGGAGGAACCAGGAACTGCAGGCTTCGGGGACGATCCCGCGCTTTGCGAAAACGAAGCCCATCCGCGCGGTCTCCGAGGCAAGCCGCACGTCCATCGCCAGCGTCATCGTGATGCCGACTCCGACGGCCGGACCATTGATGGCGGCAATGATCGGCTTCTTCAACTCGAAGATCCGCAGGGTGAGCTGGCCGCCGCCGTCCCGGTTTTGCTGGATGTCGGTTGTCCGGCCGCGAGACGACGCATTGAAGGTGTCGGGCCCGCCCGAAAGGTCGGCGCCGGCGCAGAACCCCCGGCCTCGCCCGGTGACGATGATCGCCCGAACGGCGTCGTCACTGTCCGCGCGGTCGAAGGCGTCGGTCAGCTCCTTCAGCATCGTGCCCGTGAAGGCGTTGAGTTGCTCAGGCCGGTCCAGCGTGATCGTCAGCACGCCATCGGTGGCTTCGTAGGCGATGTGTTCGTAAGACATGGGCGGGATTCTGTCCCCTCCGGGAGAGGATGTCGAACCCACCCGACCGGCCGGCTGCCCACCTGGCAACGGTCCTCAACTCCGGCCCCGGCGACGGCGCTCAGCCCCGGCTGATGCCCAGGCCGCCCCGCGCGCTCAGCCGCTGACAGCCCCCATCGAAAATTGCGTCTCCGATCCCCTTGCAGGCGGTGTATCTTGTGGGCAATCGCGTGCTTCCCGGAGGCCCACCGTGAGCAGCTTCGTCCCTGTCAGCGACATCCGCGAGCCCACCGACTTCGGCGACCGGGACTTTCCCGGTGCGCTCGTGAACGTCACCAACGTTTGCAATCTCTCGTGCCGCCACTGCTTCGTGTTCCGCGCCGACAACCCGAATAAGCCGAAGGACAAGATGGACGACGCGACAATGCTCGCCCAGCTCGAACGGCTCCGGGACAAGCATCACATCAGGTCCATGTTGTTCATGGGCGGCGAGCCCATGATCCGGAAGAACCTCGTCCTCCAGGCGATGCCGCTCTTCCAGCAGTCCTCGATCGTGACCAACGGCACATACGGCATACCGTCGGTCCCCGGGCATCTCGTTACCGTCTCGCTCGACGGGCCGAAGGCGATGAACGACCCGATCCGGGGTGAAGGCGTCTTCGAAAAGGTGAAAGAGGCGGTCTTCGCCCGCGACCCGAACGACGGGACGACCGTGATGCTCCAGATGACCGTCACGCGCGAGAACGCTCCCGGAATCGAGGCGTTCGTCGAGGAGGTCAAGGACTGGCCAGTCACCGGCATCGCCTTCACCTTCTACGTTCCCAGCGTCGACGATGAGACGAATCTCGGCTGGCCGGACCTGCGCGACCGCGACCGCGTGATCGACCAGGTGATCGCGGTCAAGCGCAAGCATCCCGACCGCGTGAAGTCGAATATCGCCGCACTCGAACTGATGAAGTCGGACCGCTGCCTGGAAGCGACGGGGGCGCACGGCGAAACTTGTGGCTTGCGCAGGATGCTGCCGCTGTACATGGGCGAAGGCGGCAACTTCGAGCGGACATTCTGCTGCTACGGCAACAACGTCGATTGCACCCGTTGCGGCGCCTACGCGGTGTTCAACGGCTACCATCACCGGATGGCGGGGACTCCCGAGGATGCTTAACGGGTGACCGTATCACTCGTCTACGAAACCCATTCGATAACGACGGACAACGAGGCCGGAATAGCGACCGGCTGGCTGCCCGGACAGCTTTCGAAGGAGGGCCGGCGGCTGGCGTGCGAACTCGGCGAGCGCCGCCGCAACGACAACCTCTCGGCCGTGTTTGTCTCGGACCTGGCGCGCGCCGCCGAGACAGCGACGATCGCCTTCGCCGGGAGCAACATCAACATCAACTACGACTCGCGCCTGCGTGAGTGCGATTACGGGACGTTCAATGGAGCGCCGGCCGCCGAACTCAACCGGGTACGGGCCCAACACATCGAGCTGCCTTTCCCGGCGGGCCAGAGCTACCTGGACGTGATCGCGGAGACGCGCGACTTCCTGACCGACATCGCCCGCCAATTCGATGGCAGACGGCTCTGCGTAATCGCGCACTCTGCGAACAAGTGGGCGCTCGATGTCCTGCTCCACGGCAAGCGGATTGAGGACCTCGTCGCTGCCCCTTTCGAGTGGCAGCCGGGATGGGAGTACACACTCGAGGCGCCTTTCGCCTAGGTGTGGCTCCGGGCCCACTCCAGCAATTCATGCGCAGGGCGGGTGTTCACGATCCGCTCTGCCGGGACGCCGCATTGCTCGGCCCGGTCGCATCCGTAAGGCTGCCAGTCGAGTTGTCCCGGCGCGTGCGCATCCGAATCGACCGCGAAGAGGCATCCCAGTTCGAGTGCGAGGCTGAGCAACCGGCGAGGCGGATCGAGCCGCTCCGGCCGGGAGTTAATCTCCACGGCCTTGCCGAACTGGCGGCAGGCTTCGAAGACCAGTTCGGCGTCGAATTCGGATTCTGGCCGGTTCTTCCCGGCCACGTAGCGCCCGGTGCAGTGCCCCAGGATATCCATGTTCGGGTTGGCGACCGCCATCACCATTCGCCTCGTCATCGCCTCGCGCTCCATCCGCAGCTTGCTGTGGAGGCTGGCGACGACGATATCGAGGCGGGCCAGCAGTTCGGGCTCCTGGTCGAGCGCGCCGTCATCCAGGATGTCGACCTCGATTCCGGTGAGGATGCGGAACGGTGCGAGTTCGGCGTTCAGTTCAGCGACCACGTCGAGCTGGGCCCGGAGACGCTCGGCCGTGAGTCCGCGGGCGACGGTCAGGCGCGGCGAATGGTCGCTGAGCACCATGTACTCGTGGCCCAGCGCGATCGCCGCCTCCGCCATCTCGCGGATGGGCGAGCCGCCATCGGACCAGTCCGAGTGGACGTGGCAGTCGCCGCGCAGGGCGGCGCGGAGAGCCCGGCCCCCGGCCGGTGGCCAGTCCGAAGCTGTTTCGAGCTTCGCCAGGTAAGCCGGGACCTCGCCCGCCAGCGACTCGCCGATGACTTTCGCGGTGACATCACCCACGCCTTTGAGTGACTTGAGCGATCCCTTCGCAGACATGTCCGCCAGTTCGTCCGGCGAGAGGGCGGCGATGGCCGCCGCCGCCCCGCGGAACGCCTTGACGCGGTACTCGGGTTCGTTCGCCCGTTCGAGCAGGAAAGCGATGCGCTTCAGCGCGGCCGTTGGTCCCACCCGCCAAGCATACCCGGCAGTGTGTAGCCAGCCGGGGCCGGAGCGTCCGTGTAACGCGCGTGGCGGCGGAATGGCCGCCGGGGTTTACATCGGCCGCGGAAAATTGCGCACCCGCTTTCGCGTTTGTTAGGATCGTGCAAAGGCGGGCGTGGGTATGGATGTGTCATCCGTCCTCGTGCTTAACCAGAACTACGAGCCGCTCAATGTGTGCAACGTGCGGCGCGCGCTCGTCCTTGTGTTCCGCGGGAAGGCGGAAATCATCGAAGCGGCGGCGGCGGCCATCCACACCGCCAGTAGCAGTTTCGTTCTCCCCTCGGTCATCCGCCTTGTCCACATGATCCGCCGGCCTCGCCCAAAGATCCGCCTGACGCGGAAGGAGATCTTCGCGCGTGACGGCTGGGAGTGCGTGTACTGTGGCCGCCAGACGCGGGACCTGACGCTGGACCACGTGATGCCGCGTCACCGGGGCGGTCCGCACACCTGGGAGAACCTCGTGAGCGCCTGCCGGGCGTGTAATCACAAGAAGGCCGGCCGTACTCCCCAGGAAGCCCGCATGGCTATGGCCGTCCAGCCGCACGTACCCCGGGTCTCGGTCTACCACGCGTTCTTCCCGTATCTCGGTGCGCAGGAAGAGTGGCGGAAGTTCGTCCCCGGTTGGGAAGGGCAACTGGCTGGCTAACGGCAGGCATCCCGGCAGGCGAACAAACCCCCTTCTCGATGCCCTCCCGTACGCCCTATAGTCGCGATAGCTCACGTCTATCGAGGTTCCCCCATGACCCAAACTGCTGCCGATTGGCGGTCGCGCACCGCCGGCAAACTCGTTTCCCCCGGGGAGGCTGTCGCGACCATCCGAGACGGCGACACCGTCTGGGCCGGCGGATGGACATCGGTGCCACCCCAACTCTGTGGCGCCCTCGCTGCCCGCGGCCCCGAGCTGCACGACGTCACCATCGTCTCGTTTCTCACTCCGTATAAGTGGGACACGCCCGAGAACCTCGCCAACTTCACGGTCGTTACCGCCTATGCCAGCCCGTTCGACCGGGCGGCAGTCCGGGAGGGCCGGATGGAGTACGTCCCGGTGTCGCAGTTCCGCGAGGGCGTGATGCCTCCTGGCATCGCGCGGATCGATGCGGCGATGATCCCGATTTCGCCGCCGGACGAAGACGGCTGGTGTTCCTTCGGCAGCGGCGTCTTCTTCGGGCCGACGGTGGCGAAGCTCGCGTCGCGCCTCATCGGGGAGATCCACGAGGGTTTCATCCGGACCGGGGGCGACAACCGCATCCACATCTCGCGCTTCGAGCGAGTCTGCGAGTACACGCTGCCGCCCGCGGTCGCCCCCATTCCCCCTCGCAGCGAAGAGACCGAGGTGGCGGCGCAGGTCATCTGCTCACTTGTGGCGCACGAAATCGTCTACGACGGCTGCACACTCCAGTTTGGGATCGGCGATGTGTCGGCGGCACTGCCGGCCTTCCTCGAAGAACGCCACGAACTCGGCGTGCACACCGAGCTCTTGCCGGGCGGCATCCCGGATCTCGTCGAGAAGGGCGTCATCACCGGCCGGAACAAGCCGCATCACGCCGGCAAGGTCGTGGCCAGCGCCGTGGGGCAGGTACCGCCTGAGGACCTCAGGCGGATCGACGGAAACGCCGTCTACGAACTGTACGACTTCACCCACACCGATGACCTGAGGCTGCTCCTGCAGATCGAGAACTTCGTAGCAGTGAACAACGCCATGGCCGTCGACCTGACCGGCAACGTCTCCTCGGAGACGCTGGGGGCGGCCCTGTTCAGCGGTACAGGTGGCCAGGCGGCTTTCGCAGTTGGTGCGTCGACCGCGGCAGGGGGTTCGGTGATCGTCTTGCCATCCAGTTCGCTGGTGAACGGGGAGAGGGCAACGCGCATCGTCGGCGGCCACCCTCCCGGGACCGTGCAAACAGTCCACCGCGGCTTCGTCGACTACGTGGTCACCGAACAGGGGATCGCCCGGCTGCGAGGCAAGTCTGTCCGCGAACGCATCGGCGAACTCATCTCGGTCGCCCACCCGGACTTCCATGCGGAACTGAAGAAGGACGCGTTGCGGCTCTACGGCATCGCCATCTGATGCACCTGCCGGTCAACGGTCATGCCGGTGACTCCTCCCGGTCGACCGCTCCAGCGCCTCGACGAATTCCGCATAGGACTCCGCGCTGAGGGCCGGCCCCCGGCGGAGTTCGTCGCCCAGATTCGCGGAGGGAGTCGGGCCCTCATCGTGACCGGGGTGGACGATAGTCTCCGGAGGCAGCGCCCGGAGCAGCCTGGCACTCTCCCAGAGCGCCTCGACCGCGTCACGGTCCGGCCCTGGCCTGCCCATCCCGCCCACATGGAGCGTATCGCCGGCAAACAGGCGGCCTCCTGCCAGGAACGAGAGCGAGCCGGCCGAGTGTCCGGGTGTGTACAGCGCCCGGACCCCGACTTCGCCGAGCGGCAGCGTTCTTCCCGGCACGGCGACTTCAACCGTTCCTGAGAAGTGGTCACGGAGCCCGTTTGCTTCGGATTCGTGGACGAAGACTGTCGCCCCTGTCGCTTCCACCACGGCGGCGACACCGTTCGCGTGATCGCTGTGACTATGGGTGAGAAGCACCCATCGGATGTTCAGCCCCTGGCCCGCCGCGGCGGCAAGGATGGCCGCCGTATCCCAGGCGGGGTCGATGACGGCGGCTTCGCGCGTGGCCGCGCAGGCGACCAGGTAGGAGAAGTTCCAGAGCGGGCCCTGGCGGAGAGGGAGGACGAACAGGCCGTCCACGGGTCAGTTCGATCCCGTGGAAGAGTGGGATGGGGGACGCAGCGGACCAGAGTTCGATCAACAGCTCCTCTAACTCCGGCTGCCAGCGCTCCCAGGTGCCGCGGGCGTAGGCAGCCTGGGGGCTCGCCAGCGCGGGCTGCACGGCATCCGTGCTGGCGAACCCGTAGATCGCCAGCAGCGTCCCGTCGCCGTTGTGGCCCTTCCGGACGTTGGTGACGCCAGGGATCCTGGCGATGTCCTGCAGGTGGACTGCTCCGAACCACTCGTCGAACGCCCGGCGCGCAGCGATGCGTGCGCGCGCCCGGACCAGCATGAACGGTTGCTGGTCATCCACCTGCGCGACCCTCGATGAGAGACTGGACGAGCGCCACTGCCGGCCCCAGGTCGAAGCAGGTGTCCAGTACCACGACCGGCACACGAAATGGCTGGACGCGGCCGCGCATCTGTTCGAACACCGCCACGCCGGCCTGCGAATAGCCGCTTCGCTCCCGCGAGAGCCGTTCCCGGATGGTGGCGTCCGGCGCCGTCACCCGGACTGCGACCAGTCGCGCTCCGGTGGCGGTCGCCAGCCCCAGGAAGCGCTTCCGATCGCGCGTCGTGAGGTTGGTCGCGTCGATCAGTGCGTGCCGGCCGCTGGCCAGCGCACGGCGAGCTTCGGATTCGACCGTTGCGAAGACGCGGCCGTTCTCGGCAAAGGAGTAAGCAGGTTCGGGCGCGATCCGGCGGCGGACCTCGTCGCTCTCGATGTGACAGAATTCGACTCTGGTCGCGAGTGCTCTTGCGAAAGTCGTCTTGCCCGATCCCGGCAGTCCGGAAAGGAGGATGAGCGCGGGTCCGGAGCTCGGAAAATTGCCGTCAGCCATTTCTTATGCTAGGTTGGCGGATGTTCATACGTTAGGCAAAGGAAGACCGAAGAGAAGGTTGCTGACCAACGAGCAGAAGACCACAACGATCCGGGAGTACGGCGTCCACGCCACCGATACGGGCTCCCCTGAAGTCCAGGTTGCGATCCTCACAGAGCGGATCAAGTACCTGACGACGCACCTCAAGGCGAACAAGCACGATTTCCACACACGACGTGGACTCTTGAAGCTTGTTGGCCAGCGGCGCCGTCAGCTCCGCTACCTCAACAATCGCGACGTAAACCGGTACCGCGAAGTCATCGCCCGGCTTGGCCTCCGCAAATAGCGGGGGCCTTTGTCTTTTTGAACTTTTGAGCGAACGGCAACCTCCTACCGCGTTATTTCCCTGAGCCGCCGCCCCGCAGGAAGCGGGCGGTATCGAATCACGTCCTCTCCGCGCATGAACCGGGAGAGGACTGGGACGCATCTGAGAAGCAGAGCCAGAAACAGAGAGCATGAAAGAACCACGACAGTACGAACTCGAAGTCGGGGGCAAGACCCTCACCATCCAGCACGGCATCCTCGCCAACCAGGCCAATGGTTCCGTCACCGTCCGCCTCGGCGATACCGTCGTCCTCGTAACGGCCACGATGGCCGATGCGCGCGAGGGCATCGACTTTTTCCCCCTGACGATTGACTACGAAGAGCGGCTCTATGCCGTCGGCAAGATCCCCGGTGGGTTCCCTCGCCGCGAAGGCCGCGCCAGTAACGATGGCATTCTCGCCATGCGCCTGACCGACCGGCCGCTGCGGCCGCTCTTCCCCAAGGGTTTCCGCCAGGAAGTCCAGATCGTTGCGACCACACTCAGCGCCGACCGCGAGAACCAGCCCGACACGCTCATCGCCATCGGCGCCAGCGCGGCCCTGATGATCAGCGACATCCCGTTCAACGGCCCGGTGAGTTCCGTCCGCGTCACGCGTCTCGACGGTGAGTTCATCGTCAATCCCACATTCCAGCAGGCCGAAGCCGGGGACCTCGACATCATCGTCGCGGGGACCAGGGAAGCCGTCGTGATGGTGGAAGCCGGCGCCAAGCAGGTCACGGAGGACGTTGTCCTCGAGGCCATCGATGTCGCCATGGAAGCTAACCGCCTGATCATCACGCTCCAGGAGCAGATCGCCGCTGAAGCGGCGCCGGTGAAGAAACCCTTCACCCCGGTGGCGGAAAACGCCGAGGCGTACGCTGCCATCAGCGATTACTTGAAGGACCGCATCCCGGAACTCGTCGCGACCGCGGCCAGCGAACGGAGCGACGCCAACAAGGCTGTCCGCCAGGAACTCAACGAGAAGTTCGGCGAGCAGTTCAAGTCGGGCGAAATCGGCGACGCGCTCTACAGCGTGATCAAGAAGGCGATGCGCAAGCAGATCCTCGAGAAGGGCAAGCGCGCCGACCAGCGCGATATCACCCAGATCCGGCCGCTCGATATCCACGTCGGCGTGCTCCCGCGGACGCACGGCACCGGGCTCTTCACCCGCGGCGAAACGCAGGTGCTCACCGTCGCCACGCTCGGCGGCCTGACGATGTCGCAGAAGCTCGACACGCTCTCGCCGAAAGAGTCCAAGCGCTACATGCACCACTACAACTTCCCGCCCTACTCGGTCGGTGAAGCTCGCCCGATGCGCGGCCCCGGCCGCCGCGAAATCGGCCACGGCGCCCTCGCCGAGCGTGCCCTCGAACCGGTCGTCCCGAGCGAGGCCGACTTCCCCTACGCCCTCCGCCTCGTCAGCGAAGTCATGTCGTCGAACGGGTCGACCTCAATGGCCAGCGTCTGCGGCAGTTCCCTCGCGTTGATGGACGCCGGTGTGCCGATCTCGGCCCCGGTGGCCGGCATCGCGATGGGCCTCATCATGGGCGAGGACGGCAACTACAAGGTCCTGACCGACATCGCCGGCCAGGAAGACTTCATGGGCGACATGGACTTCAAGGTCGCCGGCACAACGGCGGGCATCACCGCCCTCCAGATGGACATCAAGATCGGTGGGGTCTCTCGCGAGCTCCTGACCACCGCCCTCAACCAGGCGAAGGATGCCCGCCAGTTCCTGCTCGAGAAGATGGCGGAAGTCATTTCCGAGCCGCGCGCGGAGATGTCCGAATACGCTCCCAAGATGTACAAGGTCCAGATCAACCAGGACCAGATCGGGACCGTCATCGGCCCCGGCGGCAAGACCGTCCGCAAGATCCAGGAAGAATCCGGTGGCGCGACCATCGAGATCCAGGAAGACGGCACGGTCATCGTGGGTTCGCCGAACGAGGCGGTCGCCCGCAAGGCCATCCAGATGATCGAGGGCCTCACCAAGGAAGTGAAGATCGGCGAGATCTACACGGGCAAGGTGACTCGCCTCCTGAACTTCGGCGTCTTCGTCGAAATCCTCCCGGGCAAGGAAGGCCTCGTCCATATCTCCCAGCTCGGCGAAGACCACGTCGAGACGGTCGAAGACGAAGTCCAGCCGGGTGATGAAGTGACCGTCATGGTCACCGAAATCGACAACCTCGGCCGGATCAACCTGAGCCGGCGCGCCGTCCTTCTCGGCGAAGAACCGCCTCCTCCTGGCAGCGGCGGCGGTAGCCGCGGCGGCGGCGGCGGCCGCGGCGCCCCTCGCAGTGGCGGCGGCGATCGTGGCGGTCGTGGTGGCGGCTTCGGTGGCGACCGTGGCGCCCCTCGCAGCGGCGGCGGCGACCGTGGCGGTTTCCAACGCAGCGGCGGCGGCGACCGTGGCGGCCAGCGCAGCGGCGGTGGCGGCGGCTTCGGCGGCGGCGATCGTGGCCCGCGCAGCGGCGGTGGCGGCGGCTTCGGCGGCGGCGATCGTGGCCCGCGTCCCGGTGGTTCGAGCCCCGTCGGCGGCGTCAGCCGCGGCTGGGTGCGGCGTTCCGGCGAAGGTTCCGAAGGCCCGGGTGGCCCTCCTCCCGCGCCTCGCCGTGACTTCGGTGGCGGCATGGACGAAAACGACGAGTAACCGTCGTCAGCAAACATCAAACGAAGGCCCCGGCAGCAATGCCGGGGCCTTTTTTCGTCGCGCGCCGTGGGCGCGTTATTCGACTCCACCCGATTCGACCAGTGGATTGACCTTCCCCATTTCCGTTACCATGCGCCCGCTCAGGGTTAGGCCAACCTCATTGGAGGCGCCTGCCTTACCTTCATGCGAAAGGGCCACAAACCCCATGTCCGTAGAACCGAAGACTGTTTCCGTCCGAAGCGGCATGTTCCAGCCGCCGACGTATCGCAAGGGCGCCGGCGTCCCGCTCCTCTACCTCCACGCCGCTGGAGGCCTGCGAAACGGGTTCACCCCGGAGCTCGAAGCACTCGCGCAGCACTACGATGTCATAGCCCCGACCCACCCCGGCTGGGACGACACCCCGGGCCTCGAAAGCATCGACGACATCCACGACATGGTTTCTTACTACCAGGACTTCGTCGATGAGCTGGGACTGACGTCGTTCCATCTCGCCGGACACTCGATCGGCGGCATGTTCGCGGCTGAGCTCGCAGCGGCCCGTCCGGACCTGGTGAAGAAGCTGGTGCTGACCTGCCCTGTCGGCCTCTGGATGGATGAGACACCGGTGACCGACCTCTTCACGCTCATGCCGAACGAACTCCCCGGCGTCATCTTCGGAGACCTCTCGAACCCGGTGATCCCGACGTTGTTCAAAGCCCCGGCAAACGAAGAGGAGATGGCCGAGAACTACTACTTCCAGCTGGCGAATTTCTCGGCGACCGGGAAATTCATCTGGCCGATCCCGGACAAGGGACTCAAGAAGCGCCTCCACCGGATCAAAGCCCAGACACTCGTCCTCTGGGGGGACCAGGACAAACTCACCCCGCCCGCATACGGGCCGCTGTTCGCATCGAAGATTGCGAAGGCGCAGCTGGCCACCGTTCCCGGCGCCGGCCACATGCTCCCGCTCGAAAACACGCCCGCCTGGTCCAGGGAGATCGTGGACTTCCTGGGTTGAAAGCGCGATGACCCCCGAAGAGCGCCATGCATTCGCATCCCGGCCACTACCGGCCGTCCTGGCGACCGTGGATGGTCACGGCCGGGCGCATGCCGTCCCGGTGATCTACCTGTACGAGGACGGTGAGTTGCTCGTCATCACTGACCGAGGCTCGCAGAAGCACAGGAATGCTGTGCGGCAGGGCCGGGCCGCACTCTGCATCGACGACCGGGCGCGCTTCCAGACCGTGACCGCCGAAGGGCCGGTGCGCGTCATCGACCCGATCACCTACGAGTTGCGTCTGCGCCTGCATACGCACTACCGGGGAGAGGAGGCGGCGTTGAAGGCCACCGCTGACGGTGGTCACAAACGGATGGTTGCACTCGTGATCGCCCCGGAGCGGTGGTACTGAGCCTGCCGGTATAGGGAACGGATTGACAGCTCACAGCGCCCTCCGCATGCTCCCGCCGAGAGCGGCCGTGGGTCGCTCTGAACACGACGGAGTGTTGGCAGTGCGAGACGATGAGGCTGAACTTCCTTCCCACCTGCACCTGACGGCCGCGGGGCGCAGAGTCCTCGGGTTGGTGGCGCTCGGCCGCGCTGACATCGAAGTCGCGGACCTGCTGGACGCTTCTCCAACCGCGTTCTCCCTGTTCCCCGTTCCCGGTTCCGCGTCTACGCTACCGGCATGGGCAAACTCGAAGGCAAGACCGCGCTGATTTTCGGCGTTTCGAACGACCGCTCCATCGGTTGGGGCATCGCGAAGGCGTTCCACGAAGAGGGTGCGAAGCTCGCCTTCTCCTACGCACTCCCCATGGAGAAGCGGATCATGCCGCTCGCCCAGGAACTCGGTGTCGAGTTCGTCGAGCCCTGCGACGTAACCAGCGACGCCGAGCTCGATGAGGTGTTCGCCAAGGTCGAAGCCAGGCTTGGCACGATCGACATCCTCGTCCACGCGATCGCGTTCGCGAACCGGGAAGACCTCATGGGGCGGTTCGTCGATACCTCCCGAGAGGGATTCCTGCTCGCCCACAACGTCTCGGTCTACTCGTTCGTCGCCGTGGCCCACCGCGCCCGGAAGCTGATGCCGAACGGCGGCAGCATGATGACGCTGACTTACTACGGGTCCCAAAAGGTGGCCCCGATGTACAACGTCATGGGTGTCGCCAAGGCATCGCTCGAAGCGACGACGCGCTACCTCGCCTGGGACCTTGGTCCGGAGAGAATTCGCGTCAACGCCATCAGTGCCGGCCCCATCCGGACGCTCGCCGCCAGCGGCATCTCCGGCTTCCGCGACTACCTCAAGCAGTTCTCGGCCATCGCCCCGCTGCACGAAAACGTGACCATCGAGCAGGTGGGCTCCGCTGCCGCGTTCCTCGCCGGCGATGGCGCCGCGGCGATTACCGGCGACGTCCTCTATGTCGATAACGGCTTCAACATCATGGGCCTGGCGAACGAAGAGCGGGAATGACGCGTCTTCCCGGGCCGTTCCATATTGTGCCGTACGACCGTTCGCGCCACGCCGATGGCCCATGGCGCGTGGTCTCCGCCGTCTTTGAGGAATACGGCTTCCCCTTCGCCGAGAACGACTACGACGCCGATGTCGCCCGGCCGGACGAACACTATGACGGGAGGACTGGCTGGTTTTCCGTTGCTGAAGACACTGAAGGCGGCGTCGTGGGCTGCGTCGGGCTGACGGACGAGGGCGGCGGCGAGTACGAACTACACCGTCTCTATGTGCTCTCCGAGGCGCGCGGCCACAACCTTGGCGAGCGCCTCTGCACGTGGGTGATTGAAGCCGCCCGCGAGAAGGGCGCCGAACGAGTCGTCCTCTTCAGTGACGTCCATTTCGCCCACGCCCACCGGCTCTACGAACGTGTTGGTTTTCGCGCCAACCGCTTCCGCTATGCGCCCGACCCGTGGCGAAGCCGCGAGTGGGGCTTCATCATGGAGTTCCCGAAGGACGGTACGAACTGATGCCACGACCACGCTGCACCTGGTGCATCGAGCCGCCCTACCAGGACCTTGCGGTCCTGAAGTGGCGCGGAGAAGAACGCGAGCGCCTCACCATCCCGCTCTGCCGGAAACACCTGATTCGGCTGAAAGAAGCCGGTCCCGCCGGGCGCGAGTTCAAGGGCTGGTTCTACAAGGACGGCTGGTGGTAAACGGTTTCGGCCTGTGCCAGCGAGCGCCCGAAGCGGGCCTCATCCGTATACTCCGGGCCACATGAACAACAGCCGTTTCAGCGACTGGCCAGAGGAATACGCCAGCAAGCTCGTCGAACCTTCCCGCGCCGCGGAACTCGTCCGGCCCGGCGACACCATCGTCATCCCCATCGGCGCCATCACCCCGGCCCTCTCCCAGGCCGTCTGGGAACGGCGCGCCGAGTTGAGCGGCATCGACATCCTCACCTGTGCCCCCTACCACGATCCCGGTTGGTTCGAACCGGGCGATCCGGCCTTCCGGATGCACGTCGAACTCTTCAACACCGCCGTCGGCCGCCAATCAGTCATCTCCGGGCGCAGCGACTTCGTCTCCATGCCGTTCAGCCGCCGGTTCAAGCGCGAAGACGAACGCGGTGGCGGTGAGTACCCGGTTGACGTCGCGATGGTCTCGGTCTCGCCGCCCGACCGGTTCGGTTTCTGCAGCTTCGGGACAAGCATGTGGAACAAGTTGAGCTACTGCCGCCGGGCCCGGACGGTGCTCGCGGAGGTCTTCCCCGGTTACCCACGGACTGGCGGGACGAATCAGATCCACGTCTCGGAGATCGATGCATTCGTCGATGGTGGAGAAGTCATCCCACCCCGGGCTGGAGCGCGCGAGATACAGCCATTCCCGAAGCCGATCGCCGGGTTCATCAACGACCTCGTGAACAACGGCGATACGCTGCAGATCGGCACGGGAATGACAACGCTGCAGCTCGCTGTGAACGGCGCCTTCGACGGCAAGGTTGACCTCGGTGTCCACAGCGAAGTCTCCACACCGGGTCTGAACGACCTCGTCTACCGTGGCGTCATTACCGGTTCACGGAAGAACGTGCACCCCGGGCGCTTTGTCGCCACGGCGCTCACTGCCGGTACTCCCGATGAGATGGAGTTCATCCACGAGAACCCGATTTACGAGGTCTACGAGGTGCACTACACGAACGACATCGCCGTCATCGCGGCGCATGACAACATGGTCGCCATCAACAACGCACTCTCGATCGACCTCACCGGTCAGGTTGCGGCGGAGTCGATCGGCGCCGACATGTGGAGCGGCCCCGGTGGGCAGCTCGAGTACGTCATCGGGGCGAACCTTTCCAAAGGTGGGCGAAGCATCACCTGCCTGCCCGCAACGTCGCGCGCCGAGACAATCACCCGGATCGTCGCCGAGCACCCGCCCGGGACCGTGATCACCGTGCCACGCCAGTTCGTGGACATCGTGGTGACCGAGTACGGAATTGCCCGGCTTTACGGCAAGAGCGACCGCGAGCGTGCGCGCGAACTCATCAACATCGCACACCCGGACCATCGCGAAAGTCTCCGCCGTGCGGCCCGGCGTATGGGGATCTAGCCAGGACTGCCGGCGCGCCGCTGCGAGAGGAAGTTCCACACCAGTTCCGCGCCGGAGACGCGCGAGGCGGGGCTGCCGGCCTGCACGCCGGGGTAGCCGGGCCAGAGGTGGTCGCACCCTTCGATGGTCACGATTTCCGTCGCTGCGGCACAGTCGATGAAGCGCCCGTGGTTCACTCCCTGTGCGATCTGTGTGGCTTCCGTGACCGACCGGCATCCGTTGCTGGCCGCCCAGTCCTCGATCGCGTCGTAGGCGCCGCCGTACTGCCATTGGCGCACGATCCCGCCTTCGATCGGCACGATGCTATCCGCCGTCCCGTGGATGGCGAGCACCGGGACAGTCGACTTGCAGGCTGGAGCCGGGAAGTCGACCCCCCCGACAGCCACGACGGCCGCGATGCGGTCCGGGATCTGGCAGGCGAGGCGGGATGACATGAACGCGCCATTGGAGAAGCCCGTGGCGTACACGCGCGCTGGGTCGACGCAGAGCTGCTTCGTTAGCGTGTTCAGGATGTCCTCGGTGAAGCGGACATCGTCGATCGAGTTTGGTTCTGTCGCGCCGGCTGACCACCCCATCGGGGTGCCCGTGCCATCTGGCGACACGAGCACAAACCCTTCGCGGTCGCTTAGCGGGACGAGGCCGGAGGTGATCTCCTGGTCGATCCCGGTCCCGGAACGGCCGTGGAAATTGAGGATCAGGGGCATGGGCTTCGCCGTCGAGGCGGTCGTGGGGATGTGGACGCGGTACGTGCGCTTCATCCCACCGGATAGAAGCGTCTGAATAGTCGTTTTTCCGGGGCTGAAGCCAACCGGCAACGCCGATCCGCACCCGCCGGGGGCCACCTGCCGAAGGGCCTGCGGGCCAGCCGCCGAAGGGCGGGTGGCATCGACTTCGATACCGAACAGCTCGGCGGTACCGATGAACGGGGCGGCCGAAGCACGCAACGCTTCGCCGGCCACCTCGCCGACGGACACTCCGGCTGGCGGATCTCCAAGCGACGCGCCCCCAGAACCGCAACCCGCGGCGAACACGAGCGACATCCCGAGAACCAGAGCTGCTGCCAGTCTTGCGCCGATATGGCACCTCCGTGGTCCACCGACCAGTGTATCGCTGGCACGCGGAAATGCGTGGGCCTTTCGGGCCATTGCGTGAAGACCGTTTGACCCTGAGTTCGGACCTATTCTGTGCAGCTAGAATGGACCCGTGTTCCCGGTTGTGACGAGGTGAGCGCCCAGCCCGATGCCGCGCCGCCAACCGCCGCGGGGCGTAAGTCGCCGCACAACCAGTTTTTGGACCTGGTGCGAACGGTCGCGATCATCAGGGTGCTTGCCTGGCACACCTATGGGTTCGCGTGGCTTTCGTATCTCATCGCGTCGATGCCGGCCATGTTCTTTGTGGCCGGGTCGCTCATGGCGCATTCGTTGGAGCGGACATCCGTGCGGAAGGTGCTCTACGCGCGCTTCCGGCGCCTGCTCATCCCCCTCTGGGCGTTCGGCTTCGTCGTGCTATCGGGAATGATCCTTCACTCGGCGACGGAGGCTGAGCTTGGCCTTCCTGTGCGCTGGGAACAGGTGCCGTGGTGGATATTTCCGCTCTGGGACCCGCAGGGCAGCGACTGGGGGATCACCTTCTGGGCCGTCCTCTGGTACATGCGTTGCCTCACCTGGCTCATCCTCCTCAGCCCGATCCTCCTCTGGCTGTTCAAGCGCCTCTCTATCGTCCTGATCGGCGTGCCCCTCGGCGCGCTCGCCGTGTTCGAAATGCGGTCGAGGAGCGGCCATGCCGTCGCCTGGCAGTTCGAGGACCTGGCTCTTTTCGGCATCTTCTGGTTGCTCGGCTTCGCCTACAACGCGGGCGATTTCGCCCAGATGTCCACGCGACTCCGGGCACTCGCCACAGTAGCCTTCGCCGCCGGCGCCGCGATCTGGGTCACCACTCAGGACGTGCCGGGGATGGTGGTCAACGCTTCGTACCCCGCCCACCTGCTGGTCGGGCTGACGTGGCTGATGGCCGCACTCACCTTCGAACGGTTGCTCAACCGGTTCGCGCTCAGGGCGGGGCCGGCGCGGTTCATCGCCTGGGTGAACGACCGTATCTTCACCATCTACCTCTGGCACGCAGCCGGGCTGTTCGTGATGTACGAACTCCTCTGGGTTGAGGATCGACCCACGTGGGTCCGGAACGCCTTCGCGCTCCCGATCGTGCTTGTGGTGACTTTCGTCTGCATGCTGGCGTTTGGTTGGGTGGAGGACCTGGCCGCCCGGCGCGAAGTGCACCTTGCTCCACGTGCCGGCGACGGGCCGGTGGTTGCGGCCCGCACCCGGCCTGCCTGGGCCAGGGCGATCATGCCGGGCGTCGCCGGGCTGGGTGTCCTCGCGATGCTCGCCGGGTTCCTCACCGAGCGATTCGATAACGCCCCGTCGCTCTCCGCCTCGGCGGTCGCGATCCCCCCGTCCGGCGTCGGCATCGCCCTCCGCGCAGAAAGTGCAGTCATCCTCGAGAAGCCGCCGGAAACGGCGCCGGCCGACACCACACAGGCCGCGATTCCGGTTTCCGCAGCCGAACTCCAGGCACTGTTCGATTCGTGGCGCGCCGCGAACAACCTGCCTGGGGCGACTGTCGCGCTTCGCCGGGCTGACGGCAGCGCGTGGGCAGCCGCTTCGGGAGTCGATGCATCCACAGGCGCCCCGATTGCCGTCGGCAGGGTCTATCCCACCGCCAGCGTGACCAAGACGTTCACGGCGGCCCTCATCCTTCAGCTCGTCGAGGAAGGAAAGGTGGACCTGGATGCGAAGGTCTCCAGTTACGTCCGTGGCATCGCTCACAGCGACCAGTACACCGTCCGTCACCTCATCCAGCACATGTCGGGACTGATGGCGACCGACGCGGTCGCCCCGGCCGAGGCGCTCCTCGCAGCCTCCCGGACGCCGCTGGCATTCGCACCCGGCACCGGGTTCCTCTACTCCAGCCCGGGCTATTACATGTTGGGGCTGGTCATCGAGAAGGTGACCGGCGTGTCGTACACGCAGGCACTCCACGAGCGGCTGCTCGATCCCCTCGAACTTCGGGGGACACTCATGGACGAGGAGATCAGCCCGCTGGCGGAATCGACCCACGCGCAGGCAAATCCGGCCCTCCGCTCGAGTTCCGGAGTCTTGCGTTCGTCTTCCGGTCCAGCGGTAACGGGGGTGCAGATGGAGTACTTCGGCGTGCTCTGGTCATCGGCCGGACTGCATTCGACGGTGGAGGACCTCGCAAAGTGGGCGGTTGCGTTCTACGCGACCGACGCTGTCGTCAACGAAGCGACCCGCGACCGGATGACGACCTTCCTTGGTCCCGAGTTCCAGTACGCCGGGCTCGGGACCTACCCATTCTGTCCTTGCTGGATCGAAGACGGCCGGATCCTGAGCGACCGGTGGGGGCACTACGGCCGTTCCGGCGTGATGGAGTACGACCCGAGCGACCAGATCGCTTTCACCCTGTACACCAGCGGGACCGACATCGACGAACGCCTGATTGTGGCCTACGACGACCTGAGCGCCCGCCTCCGGGACCTCGTCCGCGGGCGCCCACTCCCGAACTGACGTTAGTCGATCGGAGTCCCGGCCTGCTTCGTGAAGTCGGCCGGCCGCTTGGTGAGGAATGCCTCGATGGCTTCCTTGTGTTCCCAGGAACGGTAGGCCGCGCCCAGCGCGATGCCTTCGGCCCGTTGTACAGCGCCAGTGTCGTTCGCGTTGGTGTTGGCGATGATGAGCTGGCGGATCTTCGCCATGGCGAAAGCGGACTGTCCCGAAAGCTGTTCGCCCAATTCGACCGCGCGGTCGACGAGTCGCTCGGGTGCGACGACTTCCGAGATCATGCCGGCCTCGCGAGCCTCAGCCGCCGGGATTAGCCGCCCGGTGAGGCACCACTCGATCGCCCTCGCCTGGCCAACCATCTGCGGTAGCAGCGCGGAGCTCGCCAGTTCTGGGACGAGGCCCATCTTCACGAAGAACATGCCGAACCGGGCCTGTTCACTCGCGATGCGAATATCCATGGGCAGGATCTGGGTGACGCCGATGCCGACGGCGGCGCCGTTCACGGCCGCAATCGTCGGCTTCGGGAAGCTGTGGAGGAAGGAGACCCAATCCCCGGAGTTCGCGGTCGCCGTGTTCTCCGGCTGATCGGCCTCACGCGCTTCGACGTTGGACTTGAAGACGGCGTCGATATCGGCTCCCGCGCAGAAGGCGCGGCCGGCGCCGGTGACGACGATCGCTCCGACGCCGGTATCGGCGGCTGCAGCCTCCATGGCCCGCCGCAGTTCGACCATCATGCCCGGCGTCCAGGCGTTGAGCTTCTCGGGGCGGTTGAGTGTCAGGAGGGCAACACGCCCCCGCTGTTCGACGGTGATGGTTTCGTAAGACAAGGTGTTGCTCCGGGGCAAAGGTGCGCGGAAAGAATAGGCGCATTCCTTCGACGCTCGCAAAAGACTGCGCTGCTGGCCACCCCTGGCCCCGCGGCGTAGGCTTTCCCGACACAACACATCCTGGAGCACCCCCATGGCGAACCTCCATTTCGGCGTCACCATCCCCCAGATCAAGCGGACCTGGGAGGAGGCCAAATCGAATTCGCTTGAGTTCGAAGCGATGGGTTACGACTCCCTCTGGGTTTGCGACCACCTCTATGGCCCCCAGTCACCGCAGATTCCGATCCTCGAAGCATGGTCGCTCATCTCCGCGGTCGCCGCTGTCACCAGCAAGGTCGAAATCGGCACACTGGTTACGCCCGCCGGCATGCGCAATGCGGCCCACCTCGGCAAGGTCATCGCCACGATCGACAACATCGCTGAGGGACGCATCATCCCCGGACTCGGGGCAGGGTTGGATGCCGCGCGAGTTTAGCGACTTCGGGGTGCCGTTCCTGCCGACCGCCGCCCGCCTCGGCCAGCTTCGCGAAACGGTCGAGCTTCTGAAGCGGATGTGGACCGAGCCTTCGGTGACCTATGACGGCAAGTATGTGAAGGCGAACAACCTTGTCTGTGAACCGAAACCAGTGCGAATCCCGCCGATCCTCATCGGCGGCTCGGGCGAGAAAGTCACCCTCAAACTTGCCGCCCAGCACGCGGACATCTGGAACCACCAGGCGGCCCGCCAGTTCGAACTCCCGAAGAAGATCGAGGTCCTCAAGCAGCGCTGCGCCGAAGTCGGCCGCGACTTCTCCACGCTGACCGTGAGCCAGCAGTGCCTGGTGACGATCGCCCCGGACGAGGCGAGCGCGGCTCCGATGATTGACACGGCGAAGAATATCTTCGGCGGCCACATGGGTGACCCCACGGGGCCGCTCGCCATCGCCGGCAGCCCCCAGCGGGTCCGCGAGCAGATCCAAAAGCACGTCGACCTGGGTTGCACGATGTTCCTGATGGAGTTCTTCGGGCGTGACACGCGCGAGCCGGCGAAGCTCTTCGCCGAGACGGTGTTGCCGCACTTCAAGTAGGAGTGCGGGCGGGTCTCTGAAGGCGGCGGGCGAGGCCGGGGTCGTGTCACCCCCTCTTCCGGCCGGCCCGGTACAATCCCGCCCATGAAACTGGGACTTCAACTCTCGAATTTCACCTGGAAGGGCCGCGGCCCGAAGCTTGGCGAGAACCTCGCTGCCATCTCCCGCACCGCCGAGGATGTCGGTTACAGCTCCATCTGGGTGATGGACCACCTCTTCCAAATCCCGCAGGTAGGCGCCGCGCAGATGGAGATGCTCGAGGCGTACACCGCCCTCGGCTTCATCGCCGCGCATACGAAGTCCGCTTCGCTCGGGACCATGGTCACGGGCGTGACCTACCGGAACCCCGGCCTCCTTTGCAAGCAGGTGAGCACGCTCGATGTGCTCTCGGGCGGGCGAGCGGTGCTGGGCATCGGCGCAGCCTGGTACGAGAGGGAACACCACGGTCTTGGCATCCCCTTCCCGCCGCTCAGAGAGCGGTTCGAGAGGCTGGAGGAGACGCTCCAGATCTGCAAGCAGATGTGGAGCCGCGACGACGGCCCCTTCGAAGGCAAGCACTACCAGCTACGTGAGACCCTGAATTCGCCCCAATCGCTCCAGAAGCCCCACCCACCGATCCTCATCGGCGGCGGAGGCGAACGGAAGACACTGAAGCTTGTGGCGAAGTATGCCGATGCATGCAACGTCTTCGGCAACTCCGTGGAGTTCGTCCAGGGCAAGTTCGAGACGATTCGCCGTCATTGCGAAGCGATCGGCCGCGACCCCAACGAGATCGAGCGGACAGTCCTGTTGCGCCTCGATGTCGGCGAAGACGGCGAGAAAGCCGCCGAGGTTGTTGATCAGCTCGGGCGCCTTTCCGAAGCCGGGGTCCAGGCCGTCCACGGCTACCTCGTCGGAGTCGACAAGATGAAGCCACTCGAAGTGATCGGGCGGGACGTGTACCCGCAGGTGAAGGATCTATGACCACCCCGAACATCCCCAACCTCCCGGGCATGGGCAATGCCCCAACGCTCCAGGCACAGCTTTCGACCGTGACCGGGCGCGTCCTGCTCTACTGCGACCGGGCGGTGCAGGGACTCAGCATCGAACAGTTCTGCGATACGCGCGGCGGCATCACGAACAGCATCGGCTGGGACGTTTGGCACGTCGTCCGCACGATCGACAACATCATCCACTTCGTCTTCGAACGCCAGCAGCCAGTCTGGCTGAGGGATTCGTTCAACGAACGGTGGAACCTGCCGCGAGTCGACCAGGGCACGGGCCAGGACCCCAACGACGCCTACAGCATGGCGTTCCCCGAACCGGACGAATTCAAGCTGTACACGAAGGCCGTGCGCGACGCCGTCGTCCCCCGAATTGCCGCGATGAGCGATGCCTACCTCACAGAAGTGCAGACCATTCGTCCCTGGGGACCGATCCCCCGGATGGAGGCGATCCTCCACGGGTTGATCGGGCACGGCAACGGCCATCTCGGCCGGGCGAGCCTGGCGCGAAACCTGTACGGACTCGACGGGCTGCCGTTTTAGAAACCGGCGCTACGGCCTCCGGGCGTTCCTCACTACTTCGTCCAGCGCGCGTTTCGTCCTTGGTTCGGCGCGGACAGCGCGGGCAACGCTGAAGGCGAAGATGGCGACTGCGAGCCAGGCCAGCATCCCCGCAAGGGCGATCGTGTGGCGGCCCGCCTCGTAGTCCAACCGCTCGCCGAGGAGCGGGACTCCGGCGCGCAGCACCAGCGAACCGAGCAGCAGCCAGAAGGGCAGCCGCTCCAGCAGCATCGGGACGCCGGCCTCGGTCCGCTCCAGTGCGAAGACCGGTGCGACGAGCCGGGCCATGCCGAAGATCAGCATTGTTATCGTGCCGACGCCGAGCAGGTGGCGTGCCGCGTCTCGCTGTTCGAACGCTCCCCAGGAGGCGTAATCGTCGCCGCCCATCACTTCCAGTCCGCCCCAGACCATCAGCGCTCCCGCCGCCATCGCGGCGATGTTCGCGGTGACGACGAACCGCGCGGCCGACCGGGCACGCGGCCGCAGCCGCTTCGCCTGGCCATAGACCGATCCGCAGATCGGCGGAAGCGACACCAGCGCAGTCCCCGCGAGGACAAACCCGAGGCCGCCGCTCCACTGTCCGGTTTCAACGTCCGCGCCTCCTATCGCGATCAGCGCTGCCCCGGCATTGAGGAGCACCCCCGGCACCGCTGCCACGACGAGTTGCGGTGTCTTTCGGCCGTAGAAGATCGGTACGCTCCGGCTCTGCACCGCCCAGATGAAGTTCCCAACTGGCCCGAGCATGACCGCCCACAGGAGCGCATCGTTTTCGCGATGCTCCAGCAGTCCGGGTGCGGCCTCGTTCCCCGGGATGTTCCAGAGTGCGAGTAGCGCCCAACCGGCCCACCAGACCGTCCCTGCCCAGGCGAAGTACCTCCAGGGTTCCTTAGCCTTCTTCCCACGGCTCAGCGTCACCGCCAGCACGGCGGCGACCCCGATCGCTCCCGCGGCAGTTGTCACGCCGATTGCCATGGCGACAACGTCGGCGGTCCCACCCCTGGCCGTGGTTTGCAGCGCAATCCGGAGCACGACCGGGACCGCCAGGACTGCCAGCAAGGGGATGGTCACCCGTCGCGGCACCGGCCGTCGCCCGGCAAACCGCGGGATCAGGCGGATTGCCATCCCCGCAACGAAAAGTCCTGCCCAGCCCTGGACCTGGACCCAACCGTGGGCCTGGACCATCCAGGCCAGGCGGCCGGCGCCGCCCACCGTCCCGCTCATCGTGAGTGGGATCCAAACCGCGAACACCAGGCCCCCGAAGAGCACCGAGGCGAGTGCCGCGGCGATGAATCCGAGGTACGACCGGTCCTCCACGGCTCGGACGATGCCCGGCCCCGCGGCAGTTGGTGGCTCGATCGCGATGTCCGAAGTTCGTCGCATTTCTCGCGAGCTTACCCGCGGACGCCTGCTGCGTCTGTGGCGCGGGTTGCGAGTTGCTAGTGGGCTGGAGGGTTGCCACCATGGCTCATCCCACCAAGGTTCGTCCAACATGCGCACGGTTGCCGCCCTTCTTGTCCTCCTCTCCCTCCCGCTGTGGGTCGCGGCCTGCGGAGACGGCGACGGCCCGCCCGGTGGCAATACGAAGTCATTTTCCCGGGCCCAGCAGTCCATCGACCCCGCGAAGGAGTACACAGCCTTATTCGTAACGTCGAAGGGCGAATTCGCCGTCCGCCTGTATGCCGGCGAGGCTCCCATGACGGTCAACAGCTTCGTCTTCCTGGCGAAGCAGGGCTATTTCGACGGCCTGACGTTTCACCGCGTGGTGAAGGGTTTCGTCATCCAATCGGGCGACCCGACAGGCAGCGGCAGCGGTGGCCCCGGGTACGAGACGGCCGACGAACCCAACCAGCTCTCGAACCGGCGAGGGACCCTGGCGATGGCGAAGACGGCGGGAGCGAAGGTCTTCGGCAGTCAGTTCTTCATCAACCTCAGCGATAACACCGGGCTCGACTGGAACAACCCCTCGAACAACAAGTTCTACCCGTTCGGCGAAGTCATCTCCGGAATGGACGTCGTTGATGCGATCGCGGCCTCGCCGGTGAGAGGAAGCCAGCCGGACCCGGAGGTAGTCATCACCTCTGTGAGGATCTCCGAGCGGTAGTCAGGCGACGAAGAGTCTGACCAGCGCTTCGAGTTCATCGAGCTCGAAGGGCTTCGCCAGGACGCGGGCAACGCGCTGGGCGCGAGGGTCGTCCGCGCCGATGCTGCCCTCGCCGGTCATGAGGACGACCGGAGGTTTCGGACCGACATGGTTTTCGAGCGCGGTGACGACGCGCATGCCGTCGCCATCGGCGAGATTGAGATCCAGGAGCACGAGGTCGAAGGCGGACTGCTCCAGGTGATCGACCGCCTCGGAGGCGCTCTGCACCCCCACCACTTCGTGGCCGGCGTTCGTCAACACCTGCTTGATGAGGCGCGAGATGGTGCGCTCATCTTCCGCGAGAAGGATCCTCATCGGGTCTCTCACCGGACCTCTCCACCGGAGCCCAACGGAAGCGCGACACGAATAGTCGCGAATCGCTCGGCCCGCCGGCAGTGTACGGATCCGCCCATGGCCAATACAAGCTGTCGCGAACGAAAGAACGAAAACCCCGCATCAGCTGCAATCGGCTTCTCGGAGCCGGCGGGAACCCCGCTGGTGAAAGTGAGGTCGGCCGTCTCGCCCTTTCGCACCGCCTCGACCTGCACCGTGCCTGAGCCGTCGCCGATCCGGTTGGCGGATACGGCGAAGCCGGCGATCGCGCGGACAAGCCGGGCGGCGTCCCACGGTCCCTCAAGGCCGGGCTCGGGGATTCCGGCGAGGGAGATGTTCCCGGCCAGTTCGCGGGCCGCATCGAGAGCCGTTGCGATCTCGCACGGCCCGGTCGACAGGGCCACCTTTCCGCGTTCCAGGCGCGAGGCTTCCTGGAGGTCGTCCGCGAGTTGCTGGAGGTCCTCGACCGAGGACTTCAGCATCTCTGCCAGCTCCGTATCGAGCAGGAGTTCGCCGTGCGAAGACTGGCGGCGAGCGAGCTCCATCACCATCTTTATCGACGTCAGGGGTGTCCGGACTTCGTGAGCGAACGCGCCCATCGCTTCACGCCGGAAGTGCTCCGCATCCTCGGGTGTTGTTGTGAAGGGACCCATAACGGCGACAAGCACTACGCGACCGTAGTCTCGCCGGCCACTGCTCACAATCCGGTGAACGCCCTAGGGAATTCCCGGACTTCTGCCGTGGCCGCCGGCAAGCGGCATGATACGCGGTTCATCCGCGCGCGGGGAAAGCCCTGGATGCGCCCCCGCGACCTGCTCTTCGGCGTGATACGAGCTGCGCACGAGGGGGCCGCATTCGACGTGCTTGAAACCCATCGCGATCGCGGCCGTCTTGACCTCCTCGAACTCCTCCGGAGTCCAGTAGCGCGCGACCGGCAGGTGGGCAGGAGTCGGCTGCAGGTATTGCCCCACGGTCAGGATGTCGACGGCCGAGTCGCGCAGGTCGCGAAAGACCGTCAGCAATTCTGCCGAGGTTTCGCCCAGCCCGACCATCAGGCCGCTCTTCGTGAGCGTGCCCGGATCGAGTTCGCGAGCAGTCCGCAGCAGCTCCAGTGAGCGCTCGTAGCGCGCCTGTGGCCGCACGACCGAGTAGAGGCGAGGGACGGTTTCCGTGTTGTGGTTCAGGATCTCCGGGCGGGCGCCGAGCACAGTTCGAAGGGCGGCCCAGTCTCCTTTGAAGTCCGGGATGAGGACTTCGAACGTGGTGTCGGGTGAAAGCCGGCGGGACCACTCGATGGTCTCGGCGAAAATGCCCGCGCCGCCGTCCGCCAGTTCGTCGCGGTTCACGCTGGTGATCACCGCATGGCGCAGTCCCAATCGCTGGATGGCGAGCGCTACGCGGCGGGGTTCTTCCCTGTCGAGCGTGCCGGGCCGGCCGGTCTTCACCGCACAGAAGCCGCACGACCGTGTACAGGTGTCGCCCAGGATCATGAACGTTGCCGTGCCGCGGCTCCAACAGTCGCCGATGTTCGGACAGCGGGCCTCTTCGCAGACGGTGTTGAGTTCCTGCTCGCGCATGAGCACGCGGATCCGCTCATAGTTCCCGCCGGCGGGGAAGCGCACCTTTAGCCACGGGGGCCGCTCGGGATGCCTGAGAGCCATGGTTCCAGTGTGCAGGATGCGCTCCCGGGTTGCGAGGTCCGCAGGCCCCTGCCTCGCGCCAACCCCAACTGACAACCGAGTCTAATTCGGCTACGCTCCCTTCCATCGGCCCACCCCGGCGGCCGCGTGGAGGCCAGATGACGCTGCGATATCGCTATTCGATGTGGGATGGCACCCAGGAGGTGCCCGCGCTCGAAGCGAATGACATCCTCGATAACCTCACCGACGACCTGATGAATTTCGGAGACTTGCAGCACGCCCTTCGGAACTTGCTTCAGCGGGGCATGCGCAGCCCCCAGGGCGACCGCATGCAGGGCCTTCGCGACCTTCTCCAGCAGCTCCGGCAGCAGCGCCGCCAACAGCTCGATCGCTTCGACCTCTCTTCGGTCTTCGATGACCTGAAACGCCAGCTCGAAGAAATCGTCGGCATGGAACAGGGCACGCTCGACCGCAGGCTCGATGAAGCGAACGGCCAGCCCGGCCAGCAAGGCGAGCAAGGTGAACAGTCGCAGCAGAGCGGCCAGCAACCCCAGGGACAGCAGGGGAGTCAGCAGCCCCAGGGACAACAGGGGCAGCAAGGCCAGCAGCCACAGGGGCAGCAGGGCCAACAGCAGCCCGGCGCACAGCAGCAAGGTGGCGAACAGGGCGGCCAACAACAGGGCGGCCAGCAACAGTCCGGTGGCGAAACCCCCTCCGAATTCGCCGACATGCTCCGGAATATCGCCAACAAGAAGAAGCAGTTCCTCGAGCAACTCCCCGAGGACGTCGCCGGCCAGGTGAAGGAACTCCAGAACTACGAGTTCATGGACCACGAGGCCCAGGAGAAGTTCAACGAACTGCTCGAATCCCTGAAGAAGGCCATGATGGATACCTTCTTCAAGGATATGTACAACCAGATCGCCAACATGTCGCCGGAAGACCTCCAGCGCATGAAGGACATGGTCCAGGACCTGAACAAGATGCTTCAGGACAAGATGGCGGGCAAAGAGCCGAACTTCGACGAGTTCATGAAGCAATACGGCGACCTCTTCGGCGACAACCCGCCCCAGTCGCTCGACGAGCTCATCTCCCAGATGCAGCACCAGATGGGCCAGATGCAGTCGCTCCTCGATTCGCTCCCGGGCGACATGCGCCAGCAGCTCCAGGACCTCCTCGGCGACAAAGTCGGCGATGCCGAACTGCAGCAATCCCTCAGTGAGCTGGGCCAGAACCTCGAGTACCTCTACCCGATGCGCGACCTGCGCAACCAGTACCCCTTCCGCGGCGATGAAGAGATCGACCTCCAATCGGCCATGAACCTCATGGACCAGATGCAGTCGATCGACGAGCTCGAGCGCCAGCTGGAGCGGACGCAGTACGGCGGCGAGGTCGACGATATCGATGCCGACAAGCTCGAAGAGCTGCTCGGGCCCGAAGCCCGCGAGACGCTCGACCAGCTCAAGCAGTTCCTCGAAATCCTCGAAGACGCCGGCTACATCCGAAAGAAGGGGAACCAGTACGAGCTGACGCCGCGCGGGACTCGCAAGATCGGCCAGCGCGCGCTCGTCGAAATCTACAACTCGCTCAAGGCCGATGCCTTTGGCAAGCACGAAGTGCGCGAAAGCGGCACCGGTGGCGAGCGCACGGACAGCACAAAGAAATACGAGTTTGGCGACCCGTTCTTCCTCGATATCCAGAAGACGATCATGAACTCGATGTACCGCGAAGGTCCGGGGACCCCGATCAAGCTCAAGCCCGATGACTTCGAGGTCGAACGCACCGAACTCATCACGCAGACGGCGACCGTGATCATGCTCGACTTGAGCTGGTCAATGGCGTTGCGCGGCAGTTTCCAGGCGGCGAAGAAGGTCGCCCTCGCGCTCAACAACCTCATCTCATCGCAGTACCAGCGCGATAGCCTCTACATCATCGGGTTCAGCGCCTATGCGCGGGAACTAAAGGCCGAAGAGCTGCCGTACGTCCGCTGGGACGAATCGGTGCTGGGCACGAACATGCACCACGCCCTGATGATCGCCCAGAAGCTACTGGCCAAGCACACCCAGGGCACGCGCCAGATCATCATGATCTCCGACGGCGAACCGACCGCGCACCTGGAGAAGGGGCGCAGCTACTTCGCCTACCCGCCCAGCCCCGTCACCATCCGCGAGACGCTCAAGGAAGTGAAGCGCTGCACCACCAAGAACATCACGATCAACACCTTCATGCTGGACAGGAACTACTACTTGAAGGAGTTCATCAACCAGGTGGCGCGCATCAACAAGGGTCGCGTCTTCTACACCACCCCCGACAAGCTTGGCGAGTACATCCTCGTGGACTACGTCGCCCAGAAGCGCAAGAAACTGAGCGGCGTGGGGTAGGGGCGCGGGGGCACGTCCCGGTTCTGATAGACTGCGACGGATGAAGTCTCAGGAAGAACTCTGGGCCGAGTACGAGCGCCTCAAGCAGGCGGAGGACTGGGAGGCCGCTCTCAAGCTGCTGGACCTCATCGAGCCGGTCAGCGATGAAGAGTGGCATCGTCGCCTCCGCGAGGCGCCGATGGACGACGAGCCCCTTACTCCCAGGGATCGCGAGCGGCTTGAAGAGGCGCACCGTGCCCTCGCAAAGATGCCCGGTCTCAGTACAGGGTGAGGCGTGAGCTCTACTGGTTCCAGGCGGCCGCGGAAGAACTCGCCCAGCTCGCCGCGCGGAACTCCAAACAAGCGACCCGTATCCTGGTTTCCGTCCGCGAGTTCGGACAATCGCGCCGCGGCGACGTCAAGAAGCTTGCTGGTTCCCAGGAGTGGCGACTTCGCGCCGGGGATTGGCGAGTGATATTCGTGCTCAGGGGCGACGAGGCGTACGTCGTGAGGATCACCGACCGCCAAGACGCCTACTAGCGGCGGTCGGCGTGGATCTGATGACTCGCGTGGCCGGGCGCACTTTCGACCCCACTTCTAAAGCAACCCCTTCTCCCTCGCCAAATCCTCATCGAACAGGATGTTCCCCGTAAATTCGGGACCCTGCTCGCAGATCCAGCGCGCCCCCTTCGCCATGGCGAAGGCCGGCTCAAAGTCGAGGTTCGGGTTCTCGGGGTCGTTCTGGGCGAAGAGGTTGCCGGGGGTCTTGATGCGTCCCTGGGGCGAAAGCACGTTCACGGTGATCTTGTCGTCCTGGAGCTCCATTGCCAGGCCCTGGCTCAGCCGCTCGAGGCCGGCTTTGACCATCCCGTAGAACGCCCCGCCCCGGCGGGCTTCCTTGTAAGGCCCGGGACCAGGGAATACGCCTGCCACCGAGGAGACATTGATAATGCGGCCGCCGCCCTGCTTCCGCATGTGAGGGATCGCTTCGCGCATCAACAAGATGGGCCCGCGCAGGTCGACCTGCCAGATGAGGTCGATATGACGCGGCTGGATCGTCTCGATCGTCCCCGGGACGAGGATCGCCGCGTTGTTGACGACGATGTCGAGGCGTCCGAAGGTTTCCACCGTCTTCGCCACCCCGGCGGCGATGCTCTCCGGCTCCCGCATATCCATGTAGATACCCTCGGCTTTGCCCCCGGCGTCGCGGATCGCCTGGGCGACCGAGTGGATCGTGCCGGGCAGGCGCTTGTCCTTCACCACTTCAGTCCGCGCGCAGACGGCGACCGCGCAGCCAGCGCGGCCAAGTTCGAGAGCGACATACTCGCCGATACCGCGAGACGCGCCCGTGACGAGGGCAACCTTACCGTTGAGTTCCATAGCGCGGCGATTGTAGTCGGTTGGTGCGCCGGAACGAAGGGAACGGCCCGCGGGACGTCCGCGACGACCATCTTCGTGGTGCAAACGCCTAGGGGAAGTCGCTCCCCGGGATCCGGTCGGGGTCATTCACGAGTTCCCCCCAGCGACGGGCGATGACATCCAGGGGTGATGGCGGAGGCGACCAGGGAATGCCGCGCACGATGATCCCCCGGTTCGGCGCATGCTCGACCAGGCCCTCGCTCTCGAGCCTCCGGAACGCTTCGCGCACTGGTGTCTGGCTGACGCCGAGGCGTGCCGCCACTTCCTCCTGCCGCAGGTGTTCACCCTCGCGGATGTTCCCGGACATGATGGAGGATTGCAGCGCCTCGTACACGAGGTCCGCCTTGGTCCGCTGCTGCTTGGGGATCGTCATCTGTCTCAAGCATACGCGGGTCGCGACCGCAGGGGCATGGAGTGTCCGACGAGTGCCCGGACCGCGCGGGCATCCCCGCGAAATGCCCATCGCTGGCGCGCCGGTTCTTGTAGACTCCCACCATGCCCTACGTCATTACCGAACCGTGCATCGACGTGAAAGACGGCACTTGCGTCGATGTTTGCCCCGTCGATTGCATCAAGACGACGCCGGACGATGCGATGTTCTACATCGACCCGGATGGCTGCATCGATTGCAACGCCTGCCGCCACGTCTGTCCGGTCGATGCGATCTTCTCGACCTGGGAGATCCCGGTGGGCCAGGAACAATACACCCAGATCAACGCGGACTTCTTCCGTAAGAAGTAGCGAACAGCCGATGAAGCGGCGCCCCGCCCCAGCAGACGGGCCGATGGTCTCCGAACAGGACCGGGCAAGGCTGGAGGTCGACTTCCGCCTGCGCGGCTCTGCCTACGTGCCGGTGGAGCGGTCGCACAAACGCTTCGGCCGCGTCCTCGATTTCTTCGAGACGCTGGCACAGGGTATGGGCGGCGGGGCTCCGCGCCGCTAAGGGATCGCGAACTGTCAGTCGTCGTAATCGCTACCGACTTTCGGCAGCTTGAGGTCTGGCGGTTCCGGCTCTCCGGCCACCGGGAGTTGGTCGTCGGCGGCGAGCGGCGGTATCGAGATGTTCGCGAGGATTGCCTGCGGTCCAACGGGCGCCGCCCCATGGGCTGTGCCCGGGTAGACCGCCAGCGTCTCGAACGGCCGCAACGTGTGGTCCACGCCGTCGACCGTGATGCGGGCTTCACCCGCGATCACCATGTAAATCTGCGTCGAATGGTGATGGACGTGCTGCTCGATTCGTTCGACCGAACCCTCCATCCGGAACACGCGCACGCTCGCCGCCTTCGTTTCGTAGTCCTGGAGGATCTCGTACTTGCCGACGGGAATCGGGCGTTGCGCGGTAGTCATCGGGTGCTCCTCGTTGCCATGGCGGAAGCGAGCCATGCGAATTATCGTTCGTCTACGATCGCATGGCCCCGGGTGACGAGTATGGGCCGAAAGGTCTGAGTCAGGTGGCCTGGTGGCCCGAAGCCGCCGGCCCGAGCCTCCCCGCTGCCACGATGCCCGCACGGATGCCCTGGTAAAGCACGTCCGCTTCGTGGACGTGGCGGACTTCGTTCGCATGCAGCCCGTCTCCGACGGTGGTGCCTCCCAGGAACGCCGGCTGGTTGCGCACACCGCCTTCGCCGACCCCGTCGTAGGTCACGTGGAGCTCCGCGCAAAGGTCTTCGAGTGCTTTGTGCAGCTTCAGGCGCTCCCGCTCGTCGCGTTCGAAGGCGCGCTTCCGGGCACTCAGCCGCGCTTTCCCGTGCGGCCCTTTGACCACCACGACCGCGCCCTCGGCGCGCGCCGCGATGCGGACGCAATCCGACATCCGGTCGATGACCTGCTGCGTCGTGAAGTTCGTGTCTCCGCCGATAGTGGCCTG
This sequence comes from Candidatus Amarobacter glycogenicus, assembly GCF_016704105.1. Lineage (NCBI taxonomy): Bacteria > Bacillati > Chloroflexota > Tepidiformia > Tepidiformales > Tepidiformaceae > Candidatus Amarobacter > Candidatus Amarobacter glycogenicus. The sequence continues at coordinate 82,791 of NZ_JADJAT010000022.1, forward strand.
AAGCACCCGCCGTGTGAACCGGAACGGCGCGTTGTACGCCCAGCGCTTGCTCTTCGCCACCCGCGCCCCCGCATCGCCGAGGCGTTCGCCGCCGACCCGTCCCAGTAGGCGTTCCACGCGCAGCGGCACCGAGCGATACAGGAACCAGTAGCTCCCGGTGTTCACGTACACCAGGTCGGGTTGCGACTCTTCGACCCAGCGTTCCACCAGCCCGGGCAACTCGGCCGTCGGCCAGACGCCCTTCACCACCCACTCGACCGGTTCGCCGAGCTCCGCTTCAAGCCGCTCGCCCGCGAGCACGTGCTTCTTCTCCGTCTGGCGCACCCAGGAACCGGTGTCGTTGCTGCTGCCAAGAAGGAGGACGCGCACGAGGGTAATAGTGCGGAGGGACGGGCAATGTGCAACGAGTGGGCAGGCTCGAGGCCCTCCCTCAGGAAAGGCGGCCTCGCTCACCTGTTAGCCTAGTCTGAGCGAGGCAACTCATGCAGAGAGCACGTTATCTACGCTGGGCCGGGCTGACCGTGGCTGTTTCAGGGTTGGTCGTGATTGCCCTATTCGTCATTGGCGGTACTTGCGGGGTTCGCGATGGCGATGAGACAACGACCGAACCGGCTATCCCAACCGAATCGCAGCCAAGCCGGGCGGAGTTTGATCCGTCCGCTCTGTTGGCGGAATCAGAATCAATCGCGTTTCGTCTCCGGTATGTGGCTGACCCTGACCTTCCATGCAGCGGCCCCTGTATGGGGCTGAAGGACATCGCCCTCAGTCTTCGCAATGCTTCGGCGCGTTGTGCCAAGGTTCCCCGAGTCCCGACAGATGCTCGGTCTGAATTCCTCGAACTCGAAGGCGCGGTTCGTTCCGTGTGTGGAGAAATCAGAATTGCCCTGGCTGACGGGAAGGTGCTTGAGCCGGATAACGGTGTCTCCTGGGCACTCCCATTGACTGAACAACTCGACAGCAAGTTGCGGCTCGCGAACAGCGTCCGGTAGCTCCTTCCCCTACCCCACCCCCACCCCCGCGAACGCCTCATCCAAAATCTCGTGCACCTCTTCATCCGCGATGGCGATGACGCGGCCGTCGTCGTAGAGGCGCATGACCATGTCGAGGGCGCGCACCAGGCGCGGGTCGCGCTTGTCCAGGCCGGCGGCTTCGGCCGGGCGGTGGGTTTGCATCCACATCAAAAGTCCGGCCGCGCCGCTCTTGTCCGTGATGGCCACTCCCGGAGGCCGGTTGAGCAGCCGGGTTGTGTCGAACGGGTTGTAGATCTCCTCGTCCTTGATCATCCCGTCGGCGTGGATGCCCGCGCGGGTGACGTTGAAGTTCGAACCGACAAACGGCAGCCGCTGGTCCACGGTCTCTCCGATCTCGCGGTAGTAGTCGGCGATCTCGGAGATGACCGTGGTGTCGATGCCCTGAGTCTCGCCGGTCAGGCCGATGAGCCAGAAGGCGAGCGCCTCGATCGGCGTGTTGCCGCTGCGTTCGCCGATGCCGAGCAGGGTGCCGTTGTTCGAGCTCGCGCCGTAGAGCCAGGCCGAAACCGCGTTCGGAATGATGGCGTTGAGGTCGTTCTGGCCGTGGAACTCCAACGCTTCGCTCGGGACGCCGCCTTCCGTCCGAAGCAGGTGAGTCAGCCGGGGGATACCCCGCGGGAGCGCGGCGTACGGGTCGCTCACACCGACGCCCATCGTGTCCGGATAGCGCACCTTCACCTGGATGCCTGCCTGCCTGCCGCGCTCCATCAACGCCTGGACGAAAGGCAGGACCACGTGGTGGAAGTCGGCGCGCGTGCTGTCTTCGATGTGGCAGCGCGGGATGACGCCGTCGGCGAGAGCGGCATCGACGACATCCAGGTAACCGGCGATGACAGCTTCCCGGCTGGAGCCGAGCTTCTTGAAGATGTGGTAATCGGAGATCGAGGTGAGGATACCGGTCTCCTTGAGCCCGGCCGCCCGCACGAGCTGGTAGTCCGCCATCGTCGCCCGGATCCATCCGGTCACTTCCGGGAAGCGGTAGCCCAGTTCCTGGCAGCGCTCGACCGCCTCGCGGTCCTTCTTTGTATACAGGAAGAACTCCGACTGCCGGACCATGCCTTTTGTGCCGCCGAGGCGCTGCAGGAGCGAGTAGAGGTGGACAATCTGGGCGACCGAGTAGGGAGCGCGGCTCTGCTGGCCGTCGCGAAAGGTGGTGTCGGTGATCCAGATATCGTGTTCCGGATTCAGGGCGACAGGTTCGCGTTCGAACTGGACCAGCGGCGGGAGCGTGTAGGGGAACTGGTCGCGGTAGTAGTCCGGGCCGGCGACAGAGGAGTGTGCATTGGGGGTCGTGAAGGTGAGCCAGGAAGCGGCCAAGGCTTGGTCTCCAGGTGTGATGATTGTATACAATCACATCGAAGCCGTTCTGTGCCACCTCAGGTTCGCTATACCTGCCACCCCCAGCCATAGAGCGTGCCACATGCCCGGCACACCGGGCATTCGCGGTTTTGTACAGCAATGTCTAGAATCCGCTCCAATGTCTGAATCCCAATCACTCGTCATCGAAGAACGCAGGGGCGCGGTCGTTTGCCTGGCGCTAAACCGTCCCGAGCGCCACCACGCCCTCAGTGCCGCGCTGAGCGACCAGCTCGGCGACGCCATCCTTCGCGCCTCCGAGGACCCGGAAGTCGCCGCTATCATCCTGACCGGCACCGGCGAGAAAGCTTTCTGCGCCGGCGGCGACATGCTCGAAATGAGCGGAGTCGAAGAGAACGCGGCGGTGGCCCGTTCGCGCGGCGCCGGTGGGCTGTTCGGCGTCATCGCGAAAGCGCCGCAGCCGGTTATCGCCGCGGTGAACGGCTACTGTTTCGGCGGCGGTGCGCGCATGGCGATTGGCTGCGATATCCGGATCGCCTCCACCAACGCGAGCTTCCGCCTGCCCGGCGCCGAATACGGCCTCGTCGTCGCGGCTGCCTCGCTCCCGCGGCTGGTTGGCGCCGCCCGGGCGAAAGAGCTGATCTTCACGGCGCGGCGGTTCGATGCGCAGGAAGCGTTCGACTACGGGCTCGTGACATCATTGCACCAGCCTGGCGAACTGATGGAAGCGGCCTGGGCGATGGGGCAGACGATCGCCGGTATGTCGCGCTCCTCCGTACAGGAGTCGAAGCGCGTCATCGATACCGCGACCCTCTCCGATGACGCGCGCCACATGGAAGACGATGCGAATCGCCGCCTGCGCGGCAGCCCCGAACAGGTCGCCCGGTTCCGGGATGCGACCAAGCGGGTGACCGGCCGCTGACAACCGCTCAGCCGACCCTCGATCCAGGGGGAGCCAGCCGGCGCAGGCATGCCGGACCACGAAGAAGGAGCCTCACATGCCGGGACCGCTTTCGGGAATCAAGGTGCTCGATTTCACCTGGGCGCTCGCCGGGCCGTACGGCGTGATGATCCTTGCCGATCTCGGCGCCGAAGTCTGGAAGATCGAGACGGCCCACCAGAACGAGACGCGTCGCGGCAGCGGGCCCTATGTCCACGGCGTGAGCACGTACTTCTTCTCCGTGAACCGCGGGAAGAAGAGCATCATGCTCGACCTGAAGGTGCCCGAGGCAAAAGAGATCGTCTACAAGATGGTCGAACAGATCGACGTGCTCACCGAGAACTTCTCGCCGGGGACCATGGAAGGCCTCGGCTTCGGCTATGACGAGATGAGCGCCCGAAACCCGCGACTGGTCTACGCCTCGACTTCCGGCTTCGGGCACACCGGACCGTACCGCGAGCGCGGCGCCGTCGACGCCATCGTCCAGGGTATGGGCGGGGTGATGAGCATGACCGGGCACACCGGAGGCAACCCGGCCCGCGCCGGCTACTCCATCGGTGATATGGGCGGCGGTATGTACACAGCCATCGGTGTTCTCTCCGCGCTCGTCGAACGCGACCGCTCTGGCCTTGGCCAGCACGTCGATGTCGCAATGCTCGATGCCCAGGTCGCGCTCATGGAAAACGCGCTCGTGCGTTACACCTCCACCGGCCAGGTCCAGGGGCCCGTTGGCCTTCGCCATCCCCTGAGCACGCCGCACCAGGCTTTCCCCGCGAAGGATGGTTGGGTCGTGGTTGCGAATGTAAAAGACCACAACTGGCCGTTGTTCTGCGGCCTGCTGGGCTGCGACGAACTCGCCACCGACGAGCGCTTCGCCACGAACCCGATCCGGACGAAGAACTACGCCGAGCTCGAGCCGATCCTCTTCGAAGCGTTCCGCCGGAAGACAAAGGCCGAATGGCAAGAACTGTTGAGCCCGGTTGCCCTCATCGGCCCGATGAACCGCGTCGACGAAGTGGCGGCGGACCCCCAGGTGGCCGCCCGGGAGATGCTGGTCGATTTGCCCACCTGGACCGGCGGCACGCTGCGGGTGGCGAACACGCCGGTGAAGCTGTCGCGTACTCCAGGTGGGGCCGTGCGCGGCGCAGCTAAACCCGGCGAACACGCAAACGAGATTCTCGGCGCTATCGGCTACACCGAGACCGAAGTAGCGCACCTGTTTGAATCCGGCGCGGTCGGCCAACTGCGCGACTCCTAGACGCTTTGCTCCCGGCAGGTGCTATCGTGTGCCGGCAATGAGCGTGAAATCGTTTGTGTTCCTGGCCCTCCTGGCGGGGGTCGCTGTCGTCGCGGCCGCCTGCAGCGACCGCGAGAAGACCTCGGACGACGATGAGCCCCTCGACGGCCCGTTCGACTCGCCGTACACCGGCGCGGAGCTGGCTGACCGCATCCAGAGAGCCATCGACGCCGAAGGCGCTTACACCATCTCCGCTCGCCAGGAGAACTTTGTCCTGCCGCAGTGGGGCGGCGCGGACAGCGGGACCGTGGCGGTTGGCCGCGAGGACGGCAGGGTAACCGCTGCCGCGAACCTGTTCCGCACGGGCGACGGGGATTACAGCCTCTGGCTGCGGGACGGCCAGACGTTTTTCAAGCGGAGCACCTGCGATGCTCTTGCCCGCGTGCCGGGCGGCGGCGGAGAAGTGCTTTCGCCTTTCGTTTTCCTCGGCAACGACCGCATCCGGGGCGCCACCGGCCTGAAGGCCGCGACCGGTCGGACAACGCTGATCCTCGTCCTCGATGGTCTTGGCGAGACCGAGATCAGCTTTCGCCCGGGGACCTTCCTGCCAAACCAGCTAAGTTCCCGCACGGCCACCAACAACGGCAAGCCCCTGGTCTGGACGTTCGAGAAATGGGGCGAACAGCCGAAATCGAGCCTATCGTCCGAAGCGTTTTCGAAGGCCTACGACCGCGGGCCCGGCGGGAACCCCTGCTAGTCACAGCCGTCGGGTCGCCGGGACTCTTATAGTTGGTCTTGTGGCTCCTCCTCGAATCGTCGTAACCATGGGTGACCCGTCCGGCATCGGCCCGGAGGTTGTCGCGAAGGCCCTTTCGAAGCCAGAGGTCCGCTCGCTCGCCGACCTCTCGGTCGTCGGTTCGGCCCAGGTCCTGTTCGATGCCTGGCAGCGGCTCTCCCTGCCGGGGGCGCCACCACCCGTGACCGAGATCCAGGGTGTCCCCGAGGGCCCTTTCCCGATCGGCCAGCTCTCCCTTGATTCGGCCCGCGCGGCCCATGCCTGGATCGAATTCGCGGCGAAGCTGTGCCTGGCGGGCGAAGCCGCCGCCATGGTCACCGCCCCGGTCAACAAGGATGCCTTCCAACGGGCCGGCATCGCCGATACCGGCCACCAGGAGGTCCTCTCGCGCCTGAGTGGCGCCACGAATGTGAAGACCATGCTCATTTCGGGTCGGCTTCGCTGCATGCACCTGAGCACGCACAAGTCGCTCGCCGAAGCCTGCCGCTATGTCACCCGCGACAACGTCCTCGCAGCGATCCAGTTGACCCATGCCCACTTCGCGCGCTGGGGAGTGCCCTCGCCCCGGATCGCCGTTGCAGCCTTGAACCCCCACGCGAGCGACAATGGGCTCATCGGCCGCGAGGAGCTGGACGAAATCGCGCCCGCGGTGACGGAGGCCTGCGCCCTCGGCATCGACGCCAGCGGCCCTCACCCGGCGGACTCGGTCTTCAACGCCGCCATCGCCGGGAGGTTCGACGTCGTCGTCGTCATGTACCACGACCAGGGACACATCCCGATCAAGGTCTACGGGTTCGAACAGAGCATCAGCGTGAACCTCGGACTCCCCTTCATCCGCACCTCGGTGGACCACGGTACCGCCTTCGACATCGCTGGACAGGGTGTCGCCGACGAAACGAGCATGGTTGAAGCGGTCCGGCTCGCGGCGAACCTGGCAACCGGTAATGGATTGGGTTAGGGCGGCGACCTGCCGGCCGTGCCGATCGTGACTGCTCTGTCTCGGGCACACTTCGCGGTTCCCTGACGGTCGGGCCTGTGAGACCTGCTACAATCCTTCGAATGCACACGTCTCCCGTGTCGCCGGTGAGAACAACCCCGCGTCCATCACGCGGGGCTGCCATTTAGCACCTTCCCTCCTTCGCCGTTTTCCCGTTTACCGACGCCCGCTACCCTTGTTCAAGAAGGAAAGGTCCCTCACGCATGCCGACTGACCGCGTCCAGCTCTACGACACCACCCTCCGAGACGGGTCCCAGATGGAGGGCATCTCCCTCTCCGTCGAGGACAAGATCCGGATTACGCGGAAGCTCGATGAGCTGGGTCTCGAATGGATCGAGGGCGGCTTCCCCGGGTCCAACCCCAAGGACGCCGAATACTTCCGCCGTCTCCGCAACATCGACCTCAGGAACGCGAAGGTGAGCGCTTTCGGCGGGACTCGTAAGCCGAACATCACCTGCGAGACCGATGCGAACATCCAGAGCCTCGTCGCTGCCGAGACACCGGGCATAACGCTCGTTGGCAAGGCCAGCATGTACCAGGTGCGTGAAATCCTGGAGACCAGCGCGGAAGAAAACCTGGCGATGATCGCCGACACCATCTCGTACTTCAAGAAGCTGGGGAAGACGGTGTTCTTCGATGCCGAGCACTACTTTGACGGCTTCGCGGCTGATCCCGACTTCTCCCTTCAATGCCTGGCAACTGCGGCGCGGGCGGGCGCCGATGCGCTCGTTCTCTGCGATACGAACGGCGGCATGACCACCCGTTCGATGCTGGCCGCCATCGAGGCCGCCCAGGCCCGGGTCAATGACGTCCGGCTGGGCATTCATTGCCATAACGATGCAGGCCTGGCGGTGGCAAACTCCATGGCCGCGGTCGAGGCCGGTGTCTGGCAGGTTCAGGGCTGCGTGAACGGCTACGGCGAGCGCTGCGGCAACGCCGATATCCTCACCATCCTCGCGAACCTGAAACTCAAGATGGGCCTCAACGTCGTGGAGGATGAGCAGCTTGCCCGCCTCACCGAGGTCTCCAACTATGTCTCCGAGCTCGCCAACATGGTCCCGAACGCCGGTGCGCCGTACGTCGGGGCTTCGGCATTCGCCCACAAGGCCGGCTACCACGTCGCGGGCATCATGAAGGATGAACGCGCCTATCAGCACATCGATCCGGGTCTCGTTGGGAACTCCTCGCGCGTGCTCGTGAGCGAGCTCTCCGGCCAACGCAATCTCCTCATGAAACTCCAGGAGCTGGGCATCGACTATCCGCTGACACAGGCGGAGGTGCGCAGCCTCCTGGAAGTGGTGAAGGAAAAGGAGAGCCAGGGGTTCCAGTACGAAGGCGCCGAAGCCAGCTTCGAACTGCTCGTGCGGCGTTCCCTGCCGGGCTACCGCGCCCCCTGGGAGCTGGAGGACTTCGTCATCGTCGAACGTCGTGGGCGCAGCCACGACCGCGAGACGCAGAACGAGATGCTCGCCGAGGCGATGGTGAAACTCTCGGTCGAAGGACAACAGCAGCACACCGCCCATGAAGGAAACGGGCCGGTGAACGCGCTCGACGGCGCCGTCAGGAAAGCGCTCGTGCAGGTCTATCCGCAACTGGAGCACGTGAAGCTGGTGGACTACAAGGTCCGCATCCTCGATTCCCAGGCCGCTACCGGCGCGAAGACCCGGGTCCTCATCGAAAGCACCGACGGCAACCGTTACTGGACTACGGTTGGTTCCTCGACCGACATCATCGAGGCGAGCTGGCTTGCCCTGGCGGATGCGCTGGAGTACGCGCTGATCGCCGCGGGGTAGCGGCGACCAGCATGAATCCATGCGAAACCGGCCCCATCCGCGTACCCTAACCGCGTGATCATCCTCCTCTTCGGCGCGAACGAACTGGCCATGCGCCGCCGCCTCCAGGAGCTGAAGGATGAAGCGGACGGCGGCAGCGGAATGCTCGTCACGAACATGTCTGTCGTCGACGGCCGCGATGCAAAACCGAACGATGTACTCGGGCCGTGCATGGCGCCGCCCTTCCTTGCTCCGAAACGCCTCGTCATCGTTGAGCACCTTCTCGAACGCTTCGAGGCGCGGGGTGGACCTCGCGGCCCGCGTGCACTTGGCGTATGGGAACAGGTCCCCGAAGAGTTGGGGCGGGGAATCCCGTGGACGACCACGCTCGTGTTTTTCGGCCAACCGTTCCTCGTGGAAGGGCGCCAGCGCGCGGTGACGAAGACGAACCCGCTCGTCTCGGCGCTCTCGAAGCTGCCCGACGTAAGCGTCGAGGAACACCCCGCGCTCGAAAAAGACCACCTCCTGCGCTACATCAACGAGGAGGCGGCGATGCGCGGTATTCGCTTCCGGCGCGGCGGCAACTTCGAGGCGCATGAGGAGCACCCGCCCGAGACCGACCCCGCCCAGTTGCTCGCAAACCTCTTGCAGGGAGACACGCTCAGCATCGCGAACGAACTGGACAAGCTGGCGCTCTACACGCGTGATTCCGGCTGTGAGGTGACGGTCGCCGACGTGAATCGCGTCTCCCACGGTGACCGCGAGGCGAAGTCCTGGGACCTCACCGATGCGGTCATCAACTGCCAGCTGGGAGCGGCGCTCTCCACGCTCGAGATCTTGAAGGAGAGCGGCGAGAACCTGCAGGGCCTGCTCGGCCTGATCACCTCCCGCTTTCGAACACTCGCCCCGGTGGTGGATCTCGTCGCCGCCGGGATGCCGCCGCCCGCCATGGCCGAAGAGCTCAAGCGGCAGAACAACTGGCAGTTGGAACGGGATGTCCGCGCGGCGAAACGTCTCGGCCCGGCCGGTCTGAAGCGTGCCTACCAGTACCTGGTGGAGGCCGACCGGACCAACAAGCTCGGAGAAGTAGCGGAAGAGGTCGCGCTCGACCTCTTGCTGATCAAGCTCTGCTCGCTCGCCGAGCCGGTCCCGTCTCGAACCTCCCGCTGACGCCCTCAGTCCAGCGACTGCCACACCGGGTTGTAGCACGCGACCTCGTGGGTGGCGGTCCGGGGCTGCGCCAGCGACGGTGGCGGCTCCTGGCGGCAAACGTTCATGACCTTCGAACAGCGAGGGATGAACGGGCAGTGCACCGAAGGCTCGGTCATCTCCGGCGGGTGGCCGGGTATCTGGCGCAGGTGCGAATGCGCGCCATCCACGCGCGGGAGAGTGCCCAGCAGCGCGTGCGTGTAAGGGTGCAGCGGCGCCTTCAGCATGTCCCGGACGTTGCCTGATTCCACCACACGGCCGGCGTACATCACGGCGACATGGTCGGCCATCTGTGCCACGACTCCGAAGTCGTGCGTTATCAACAGGATGGCGGTGCCGCGTTCCTGCCGCAGCTGGTCGAGCTGGTGGAGGATCTGCGCCTGGATGGTCACGTCGAGGGCACTCGTGGGTTCGTCGGCGACGATGACTTCCGGGTTGAGCGCCGTGGCTATTCCGATCATCACGCGCTGACACATGCCGCCGGAAAGCTGGAACGGGTACGACTTCGCGATACGCTCCGGGTCCCGCAGTCCGACATCACGAAGGATCTGCACAGCCTGGATGCGCGCCTCCTTCTTGCCAATGTTCACATGGCTGGTGAGCATCTCGGCGACCTGGCTCCCGATGTCGATGACCGGGTTGAGGCCCGCCACGGGATCCTGGAAGATCATGGCGATGCGCCGCCCCCGCAGCGGGCGGAGTTCGTGTTCGGTGAGCGATAGGATGTTGCGTCCTTCGAAGTTCACTTCGCCGGAGAGGACATCTGCTTCTCCGGGGAGGAGGCGGAGGATGGCCATGCCCACGGTGGACTTCCCGGAGCCGCTCTCGCCCACAATGGAGAGGATCTCGCCGCGGCGAAGGTCGAAGGAGACGTTTTCGGTGGCGTACGTCACCGTTTCCCGCGTGCGGTAACGGATAGAGAGGTCGCGGACGCTGACGATCGGTTCGTTCATCCCAAACCCAAGCGCGGGGCCTGCAGTGGCCCCGCCGGTGAAGCGTGCTGAACCGTGATTCTAATCGCTTGGGCGGATCGACGAGATGAAGCGGCCCTGTATCTCTACGTTGTCGGGTGACGTGTAGATGGGCTGCATGCTGCTGTTCGCCGGCTGGAGGCGCACGCGGTTCCCTTCGTGGTAGATCCGCTTGAGGGTCACTTCACCGCGATCCTTCAGCCAGACCGCGACCTTTTCGCCATCATTGGCCGCGCGGGCCGGTTCGAGGAAGACGATGTCGCCGTCGTCGATAAGATCCTCGATCATCGACTTGCCCTTCACACGGAGGGCGAACACGTTCGTCTTTCCACGGACCATGTCCTCGGTAACGGCGACCGTGTCTTCCGCGTCGTAACTCCAGCGTTCGGAAGAGGGGACAGGTATCGGTTGTCCTGCGGCGATCGCACCGATGACCGGGATCTCAATGATGCGCGCGCGGCGCCCACCCTTCGAACCCAGCACCTCGATACCGCGGGAGACCTCGCGGTCGCGCCGGATCATCCCCTTCTCCTCGAGCTTGCGAAGGTTGTAATCGACAACAGAAGTGCTGCTGATGCTGCAGCCCTCCTGGATGTCGCGAATGCTCGGGGGGTAGTCCTTGTCCTCGATGAAGGTTCGAAGGAAATCGAGGATCTGGTCTTGTTTGGATGAGAGTTCTTTCATCGGGGCCTGGCCTCTCGAACGCATGTTCGTGCCCGAACTTTAGCAACGCCTCGGGTTTATCGTCAATCGTGTTCCGAACACCCGTCGCCGGTGGCGGGGCCGGACGTCTGCCGGGGTGGATTGCGATCCGCCGGGAAGTGCCACAACATCGATCGACGTATGGCAGAAACAGCACTGGTTATCGCCGCCCACCCGGACGATGGCGAATTCGGCGCCGCCGGGTATTCGGCCCAGCTCGCCGCCAGGGGCTGGGACGTGTACTTCCTGATCGCCACGAACGGGGCGAAGGGGACCGAAGACCGGTCGATGCCGCGAGAACGGCTGATCGCCCTCCGCCGGGAAGAGCAACGCGAGGCCTGCCGCCGCCTCGGTGCGCGCGACGTGTTCTTCCTCGATCACGAAGACGGCGAACTCGTTTACACCCGCGTTCTCCTGGAGCAGTTGGTGCGCTTCATCCGCATGCTTCGCCCGCACGCGGTCCTCACCCACGACCCGACCGACATCATCATCCGCGACAGCTTCATCAATCACCCGGACCACCGCGCACTCGGGACGGCCGCGCTCGACGCGGTCTACCCGACGGCGCGGGACCACCTGAACTTCCCCGAGCACCTCGCCGAAGGACTCGAGCCGCACCGGGTCCGGGAGGTGCTCCTCTGGAACACCAACCAGCCCAACTTCGATGTCGACATCGAACCTCAGGTGGACCAGAAGATCCTTGCACTCTCCGCGCATCTGACGCAGTTCGGCAGCCTGGAAGACTTCGCGGCATTCTCCCGCGAGCGGTGGAAGTCTGAGGACGGTCGGTACGTCGAGCGCTTTCGCCGGGTCGAGTTGCAGTTCTAGCGGTCAGCCGGCCAACAGGTGGCGGAGGATGTCCTGTTCCTCAAGCATGGTGCGGCCCCGGCTGGCGAGCGTACTGACCGTGCTCTTATCCCGGCCCGAAAGCACAGCGGCGATGCGTGGGAGGCTGTATCCGCGCTGTTGGAGCGCTGCGGCCGCCACCGCGCGAGCATCGTTGAAACGAGGACTGCGTGAACGCCCAACGATGTCCTCGGTAGCGATCGCGAAGTAGCGTGCGATGCGGTCCAGGAGGTCCTGCTCGCCGCCGGCCGAACCCTGGGCGTGAGTGGCATCGAGCACGGTGACGCCGGCGAGTGATGCATCGAGGGAGCGGGCGTCGAGTTTCTGGGCGCGTTCGAGTGCCATGGCCGCATTGACGCAGCCGAGCAACACCCGCACCGAGGAGGCGTTTACCGCGGCCAGCCGGTCGATAGCCCATGCGGGGAGACCACCACGTTTTCGGCGGGCGATGTGTTCGACGAACGCCCGGCGCTCGCCCCGATCGAAGGGCTCGACACGCGTGATGATGCCCGCCGCGAGACGTGACTCCAGCCGTTCGGGCAGGCCGAGTTCGAAGGGGTGCCGCTCGCTCGCGACCACAACATGTCCCCCGGCGTTGCACACCGCGTCCATCGTGCAGACCAGTTCGTCCTGGGTGGCCTTCTTGCCGGCGATCGATTGGAGGTCATCGACGATGAGAATGTCCACGGAACGAACCTGGTCCTGGAACTCCTCCACCCGTCTTGCCCGCAGGGCGCCGAGGAACCGGTTCGTGAACTCCTCCGCACTAAGGCAGGCGACGCTGCGGCCGAGATCCTTCGCACGGCAGGCGAGCGCGTGAAGCAGGTGAGTCTTCCCCATCCCTGGGGCGCCGAAAAGCACAACCGGACTCGCCACGAGGTCGCTCGGTTCGACGAGCGCGATGCACGCCTCGAACGCCAGCCGGTTGCCATCGGAAGCGAGGTAGTCCTCGAAGGAGTAGGCACAATTGAGCGTCCCCATCGCCAGCACGCCGGCCGAAGGCGCGGCCGACGAACCGGTCGAAGTCGAAGGTTCGTCCGGCGCCTCTCCTGCCGCGACGAGAGCAAGGCTGACCGGGCACCCGAACACGTGGGTAGCGGCTCGTTCGATAACGACGCGCATCCGACGGTCCAGGTACTCGCTCGCCATCGCGGTGCGCGCCTCGAGAGTCAACACGGCCCCATCGAACGAGAGTGCTCGAGTTGGGCTGAACCAGGCAGTCATGTTGTGCGGATTGAGTTCGAGTTCGAGCCGCCCGAGGATCGCCTGCCAGGCACGAGCCAGTTCGCGCGCATCGAGCCGGGCACGGTCTTCCATTTTCGGGCAACACTCCTTCCTCCCGCAGTGCGGGCGAATCGAAAGACGGCGACGATGAAGGTGGTCAACGGGGCCGCTGAAGGGCCCTTCCAGGGGAGGCATCACGGCGGGCCGCCCGAGAACGCAGGGCGTAAGGTAGTCCCACCCCGGGGCTGGTTCAACGCTGTTATGTACTTGTGCCGGGCCTTCGCACGCAGTTTTCACGAGCGGGTCGGCTTATGTGGCAATCCGATTCCAGAGCCTGAAACTCGGGAATACGCAACCCTCTCGAACGTCGTAATCCTCTCACTGAAACCGGATCTCAGGGACTCCCTGATGTCCCTGGTGAAACATTGACGTTCGCGTTAACGTTGGTAGACTACAGTCCAGCCATGGCCGAAACCCCCGCGTCCGAACGGTTCCTTCAGATTGGCGAGGCTGCCGAGCGCGCCAGCCTCACCCAGCGGACGCTCCGGTACTACGAAGAGAAGGGTCTCCTGAACCCGCCCACCCGGATGGACGGCGGTTTCCGGCTCTACTCCCGCGAGGACATGGAGCGGATCGACCGGATCCGGCAGCTCAAGGAGTTGCTCGGCTTCTCCCTGGCGGAAATCAAGGAAATGATGGAAGCGGAAGACGTCCGCCTCCAGGTGAAGGCCGGTTGGCGCAAGGATGCCGACGCAGACGAGAAGGCCGAGAAGGTTCGTCTTGGCCGCGAAGCCACCTGCCAGCAACTCGCGATCATCGACCAGAAAATGGAAAAGATGTCGATGCTGCGGGAGGAGCTCGCCGAGCGGGTCCGGAAATACGACGAGCTGCTCCTCCGCTTCGCCGAACTTCCCGAGCAGGAAGCCGCCACTTCGCAGGCCTGATTCGCTACACTGGTGACGTGGCACTCACTGACGCCTTTCAGCGCCCCCTGCGCGACTTGCGCATTTCCGTCACCGACCGCTGCAACTTCCGCTGCACCTATTGCATGCCTCGAGAGATTTTCGGCCCGGGATACCAGTTCCTGGACCGCGCCGAGATCCTGAGCTACGAGGAGATCACCCGCCTTGCCCGCATCTTCATCGCTCACGGCGTGGAGAAGATCCGGCTGACCGGGGGCGAACCACTCGTCCGCAAGGACCTCGACTCGCTCATCGCCCAGTTGCGCGCCACGCCCGGCCTCCGAGATCTGACACTGACCACGAATGGCTCGCTCTTGCGCAACCAGGCCCGGAAGCTGAAGGCGGCTGGCCTCGAACGGATCACCGTCTCGCTCGACTCACTGGACGATGCGGTCTTCCAGTCGATGAACGACTCCGGCGTGCCCGCTTCGGTTGTGCTCGATGGTATCGAGGCCGCCAGGGAGGCGGGGCTGGACCCGATCAAGGTCAATGCGGTGGTGAAACGCGGTACAAACGACCACACGATTGTCGACCTCGCGCGCCACTTCAAGGGGAGCGGCGTCATCGTCCGCTTCATCGAGTTCATGGATGTCGGTGCGACGAATGGCTGGCAGCTGGAACACGTGGTGACCGGCCGCGAAATCGTCGAACGAGTCAATGCCGAACTCCCGATCGAACCGGTCGGAGCGAACTACCGCGGCGAGGTGGCGCGGCGCTGGCGCTATCTCGATGGTGAAGGCGAAATCGGCATCATCACCTCGATTTCCGAACCGTTTTGCGGCGATTGCACCCGCGCCCGCCTCTCTCCCGAAGGAGAGCTCTACACCTGCCTGTTCGGGGTGCGCGGCCACGACTTCCGGGCACTCCTGCGCTCCGGGGCGACCGATGGCGAGCTCTCCGAATTCCTGGCATCGGTCTGGCACGTTCGCGATGATCGGTACTCAGAACTGCGGACCGCGGAGACCGCCCTCCTTCCGAAAGTGGAGATGTCGCACATCGGTGGGTAGCAGTGGCCAACGGCGCGGCGCGGCGCTAGGCTTCCCGCATTCGTAATCAATGAGGCGACCAATGACGACCGCGTCAGACTCTGGCATCTCCGTAGCAGACGGAATCATCAGCGGGCCTCTGCGCCGCTCGGTGAACAACTCAAGCACCGCCAAAGGAAGCATCCACGACGATGCGACAGCGTCGAAGCTTGGCTTCCGCGGCGGCACCGTCGCGGGCTCGATCCACAACGAGCTCTTCCCTCCCCTCCTCCTCGAAGCGTTCGGTCAACGTTGGTTCGAGCGCGGCAGCCTTTCCATGTACTACATGAACGCCACCACCGACCGCGAGGCCGTCCGGGCCTTCCTGAAGCAGCCGCCGGCCGGCGCAACCGACGCCCAGGTCGACGCCTGGGTGCGACGGGACGACGGGATGCAGGTCGCCCAGGGCACGGCTTCCGTCGGCAATCCCGGCGTGCCTTCGGCGCTCCTGGCGCGACCGCTGGATCGCTTCGCGGCTGGCGAACTGCGACTCCTTAAGGGGATCGTGCCCGGCCGAAAGTTCGACCCCGTCCGAGTTTCCGTTTCGCTCGCGCAGCAGCAGGAACGGATGAAGATCACGACTGAACCGCTCGACTGGTTCGTCTCCGATTCGCCCTGGGGCAAGCCGATCGCGATGCTCGCGCCGATGGTCCAACTCCTCTATGCGAAGAGCGTCGCCTCCCTGCGCGGCCCCATCGGCCAGGCGGTAGGACTCTTCGGTGCAATCGAACTGCGGAACGTGAATGGGCCGGTAATGGTTGACACCGAATACACCTGCACCGGGGAGGTTGTGGCCGTTGGCCAGAGCCCCAAGACCGAACACATGTGGTTCGAGACGGGCCTCGATGACGACAGCGGCAGGCGAATCGCAGAAATGCGGATGCTCCTTCGCTGGATGAAAGCTTCCAGCCCGTTGTACACGCAGGACGGTGTCCAGTAGCCAGCGCCGCCCCGCCCGGCGCGCGGGGTGCTCCCGGGCGGTCCATGCGTTCGGCCTACATACCCGAATGAGCGCTGGAACCCCGGGCCGACCGGGGAGCGTCCTTCTTGTCGAACCGCACACCCCGTCGGCGGATGTGTGGCGGAGCATGGCGCGCTATGCCGGCCGGCTGACGACGCTGTTGCGGCCGGAAGTAGCGGTGACCACCGTCGACGCGAGCCATATCAACATGCCCCGGCCGTTCCGGCGTCTCGTGCCGAGCTACCGGCGCTTCGCCCCGCTGCCCCCAAGCTGGCCGGCCCCGATCGACGTGGTCCACTTCACCGATGTGTACCTCGGTGTCCACGCACGGAGGTTTGATGCGGCCCGGGTGACGACGGTGCACGACACCATGCCCGCCGAGTACGCCACGTGGCGTCGTGGCGGAGCGCGATGGCGGGTGGTCTACAAGCGCTCCCTCAGGCTCTTGGACCGTTCTGACCTCGTGATCACGCCGTCAGAACACACGCGGCGGGAGCTCTTGAAGGCGCGGCCGCTGCCGCCAGAACGAGTCCAGACCGTTGGCATCCACGTCCCTGGCGAGATCTCGCCGCCCGCTCCGGGCGCCGTGCGCGAGCCCGCCACGATCTTGAGCATCGGCACAACGGCGCCCTATAAGAACCTTCCCCTCTTGCTGCACGCCCTGGCCCGGCCGGAACTCCGTGGCGCAAAGCTTGTGCGCGTGGGGTACCCCTTCGACGAGGACTTGCCCTCGCTGGTGCGCAAGCTCGGCCTGGAGGATCGCGTCGTGGAACTCGGGGGAGTTAGCGATGAACGGCTGCTCTCTTTACTTCGGAGTAGCACCGTCCTCGCCCAGCCCAGCCTGGACGAGGGTTTTGGCATGCCGGTTGCGGAGGCGATGGCAGCTGGCCTGCCGGTGGTTTGCAGCAACGGCGGCGCGCTGCCGGAAGTCGCCGGGAGCGGCGCCCGGATCGTACCGTTTCGCAAGCTGCGGAAGGGGCCACCGGACCTCGACGACGCGCGAGACTTCGCCGCCGCACTCGCCGAAGTCCTCGGTTCGGCCCAACTTCAGCAGTCGCTCGCCGCGGCCGGCCTGCGTGAGGTCGCACGCTACAGCGCCGGGACCATCCGCAACCAGCTGTTCAGTGCCTACGGACGGGCGATGGACTTCGCGCGGGCCCGGACGGGGGCGTAGGGGCACTCGACCTCCCGACCGTTGGCGGGTCGATGAACCCCGCCTTCCGGGTGGCTCGCTGCTACTGGCTGATGATTGGGAGCCCACAGAGGTAGTCGCGCGCCTGGTTGCGGTAGCGCCAGCGCGTGACCGTGCCATCGAGTTCGACGCTCTCCCAACGCATGCCGTCCTCCTCGTCAATCGGGAGGATGGCGCCCTTGAGGCGCCCACTCGTGTACACCTTGAAACTCGTGGAGTACGGGTCGACCGGGTCATGGCGGCGGGCGCGCAGTTCACATTTCGGGGGTGTGTTCGGCATGGCTCTACTCACTCTTGGGCGACAGGACTGTGACGGCAATGGTATCGCAAAATTCCGTTTACTGAGCAAGTGCTAAGTAGGCGTCGTGGCGCTCGCGCGCGACGTACGTCCGCACCCCGCGGCTCCCGTTCGCGGACAGCCACCGGACACCGGCCCACGTTGCCTCGTCTATCGGGATCCAGTCGTTGAACGAGATCGACCCGACTGCGTCCGCCGGGTTCACCTGGACGTGGAAGCTCAGCCGCCCCGCTTCCGGGTGGAGCCACGTGACCGGGTAGGCCCAGCGGCGCTTGCGCTTCCTCGGCTCCACCGCGGCCCAGATCTGGAGCAGGCGCTGGACATACGCCGGTTCCCCTTCCAGGAAGTGCTGCATCGCCGCGGCGAGGTAGGGGTTGTGTTCAACCTGGATGGCCGCGTCTCCCCCGTAGTGCCCTTTCAGGACCGAAACGGCGATGCTCGTGGCTTCGTCCCAGTTCTCGATGCGGTCTGCCACGTCCGCCGCGCTCAGCATGCTCAGCAGGTTGAGTTCGAACGGCCGCCGGTGATCAAACCGAAGGTCCACGCCCCAGACGCCTTGCATGGCCGTGTTCGCTGCGACGACGTCCATCGTCTCGCTTCCGAGGTGTGCCGGGAACGGTGACTGTTCGATCTCTGCCGCTGCCTCTTCGAACGTGAACCACTCGTTATCCAGCCGATCGGCGTGGGTCCGTCCGTCGGGGACGAATCCCGCGCCGGCGAGCACCTGGTTCCTCGTGAGGAGGTCGGCTTTCAGGGCATCGAGGACGGCCGCGAGCAACTCGCGAGAGGGGTGGCGGAGTCCAAGTTCGTACGCCTTGACCGTCGCCGGGGCGATTGCCGCCCTGGAGGCGACTTCTCGTCGTGTGAGACCTTCCCTATCCCGGAGGTCCCTCAGCAGTGTTGACCAGTCAGCCACTGTGCCACCCTTGGCGGGACTATAGCACTCGGGTGGATACACAGCGTAGCCGCCCCGGGATTGTCACGACGGTGTCCCGGGCCCGACGCTGCGCTATCAACAATCGGAAGCACCGAGGCTCCCCAATGGCGACCAAACCCAAGAGCCCACTCACTGGACCAACCCCTGTAGCCAAGCAGCGAATCGCCGAGGTGAAACAGGCTGCGAAACAGGCGCCCGCGGACGATGCGCCGCCCACAATGACGCACCAGGGCCCTGGCTCCGGCAAAGCCGGCGCTGTCGACCCTTCCGCTGCCTCCGCCATCCTCACCAAACAACAGGGCTCCGCAACGGCTACGACTGCCGCCAGTCCCGCCCCGGATCTTCGCGCGCGGGTCGCCGAAGCGGAGGTGAAGCTGACTCCGGGGACTGAACAGGCGCCCGGCACGGCCGCGACCATCCCGACTCCCGGCAGGCAGGCCAACGACAGCGGCATCAAGACCGGCGCCGATCCTGGCAGCGGGAGCCAATCCCAGGGAGAGAGCAGTGCGACCAGCCAGCTCGATGCGGCCGTTGAAGATGCGGTCGGCAAGCTCGCAGCGTCGCGCGCCAACATCAAAGGCCCCATGGACGTCTTCGAGGCGGCTGCCAGTACGACGACGGCTCCCGGCGGCGCGGCGGCTGGCGCTTCCAGCCCTGCACCAGCGGTCGACGACCTCTTCGGGAATTCGGGCGACGGAGGTGAGCAACATACCGCCGAGGTCGTCGGTCAGCTAACTTCCGGCGGTGGCTCGTTGTTCGGTGGTCGCCTGGCTTTCGCACAACAAGAACTCGCGATTGGCGCGGGCCTCATCGGTGACCAGCAAACCCGCGAGAGCTCTCCCAATGTTGCCCACGGTTCGAATCCATTGAGCGACGCGGTGAATTCCGTGACTCCAGAGGATCGAGCACGAGCTGCCGAAGCGGCCGGCGTCACGCCGGACTCCGGCTCTCCGTCAGTTCCCGGGGGCTTCAAGTTCCAGAAGGCGGGCTATGGTTTTGGGAGTGCCGCCGAGGCCGAAGCCGCCAGTGAGAAGGGCTGGATGGACCGCGCTGTCGATTTCATCAAGGAGGCGTCGGCGCCGACGAATGTCAACCAGGCCAGGCAACTCCACGAAGTTGAGGACGGGATCGGAACGACGACGGACTCACAGACCGTGGCGGAGGGCCACGAAGAGCAGGGCATCAAGAATCTCGAGACCGCCGTCGGCAAAGTCATGGGCAGCGCCGCGGGCGGTGACAAGGGTGGCGGCGTGCAGGACCCGGGCAGCCCCGACGGAGAGGGAGGCCGCCCGACCCAGGCGGAAATGGCGTTCCGGCAGGCGCTCCACGAAGCTCTCGGCATTCGGCGGGTGGTTGGTGGTGACGTCGATCCCGCCGACGAGTCCGCGCCGGGCGGCATGTCCGGCCCCGTTGCCGATCTGCCCAACAACAGCGAGTCGCTCATCGGCAATCCCGGGACGCCCGACGGCCAACGCGGCACCGGCAGCGCCCATCCGTCGCCCGGCGGGACCGATATCGATCCCCTTGAAGGCAGCGCCTTCAGCGGCGCCGCGCTCGGCGGAAACCCTGAAGACCTGGACTTCGGAAACGGGAGCCTCGGCATCGACACCGCCCGCCGCTCGAGTTCGACAGACGACGACGACGAAGAGGAAGAGGACGACGAAGAGGATAAGGACGAGGCGTAGCCTGCCTCGTTCCCGGCATTCGGGATGGCCTCCGTTTTGCGCGGGCCTACGCCAGTGTGGCCAGCGCCTCGTAGGTCGCCTGCTCGCCCGGCGCCCCTGCAGGGATCGCCGCGACGAAGTCGGTCACGCCCACCGCTTCGAAGGCCTTGAGTCCCGCGGAGACAGCAGACCTATCCCCGATGACGGCGACGTCCGCAGGCGTGGCCGCTCCGCCGCGATCCAGCGTTGCCCGGTACGAAGGAATTTGTCCGTAAGCCTGGAAGACCCGGTTGACGGTCTCGCGGCCCGCATCGACGTCGTCAGTGAGGAGCACCGGCACCATGGCGACGAACCGTGGAGCAGGCTTGCCGGCCTTCGCCGCTGCGGCGGACATCGTCGGCACTGCGACCGTGCGCAGGTAGTCGATGCCGCCCATCCAGGTGATCGTGCCATCGGCCAGGCGCCCGCACAGGCGGAGCATGTCCGGGCCAAGGGCAGCGACCAGCACCGGCGGCTTCTTCGCCCCGGACACCCTAACCTGCGCGTTTACCTTGAACAGTTCCCCGGAGAACCGCACGGGCTCGCCTGCCAGCAGTCCATTCAGGATGGTCAGGTACTCCCGCATGTGTGGGATGGGCTTTGAATAGTCGAGTCCCAGGCTGCCTTCGATCATCATCTGGTGGCTGAGCCCGATCCCGAGCGCGAGACGGTTTCCTGTGGCGTCCTGCGCGGTCAGTGCTTGCGCGGCGAGGACCGCTGGGTGGCGGGGATAGGTCGGGACGACGGCCGTCCCCAGTTCGATCCGGCGCGTAGCAGCCCCCGCGACAGCGAGCGCCATCAGGGCGTCGACCGTCGCCACCTGTGGCAGCCAGGCCGAAGCGTACCCTGCCTGTTCGGCCCGGACGGCCCGGGCGGTTATCTCCCCGGTGGCTGCCGGGTCGCCCGGCATCGTAAGCATGATTCCCACGCGCATGACCTGACTCCTGATCTGGGGGTTAGGGATGACTATTCTGCCGCGGCCGCGTTGAAGATGCCGCGAGCCATCAGCGAATCTTCGCTGGCCGCTCGCGCCCGGAGGATGCTGGCCCGCGTTTCGTGGATCGCCGCGTCGTCCGGCGCCGCGAGTGCCGCCAGTTCGGCGACGTGGCAGGCGAGCTTCAGATCGCCTGCTGCGGCCAACTCCGATGCGCGCGAGGCAAGCCGCGCTGGCCCGCCGGAAAGCTCTGCCAGTTCCCGGGCAACCGCGGCCTCGGGTGCAGGCTTAAGGTTCGCCGGGTTGCCGTCGTACCAGCCCGCATAGAGGCGCCAGATATTCCGGACGATGAACTCCGGCTCGTCATAGAGCGGCCAGAGGTATGGGCGCGCGAGCAAGTGTTCCGGCGCCTTCACGCTATGGATCACCTCATCGAGCCGGACGCCGCGGTTGATGAGCGCAAGGCTCTGTTCGACCAGCGACTCCAGCAACTCGGCCGTTTCGCCAAGCGCCTGCACGATCCGCGCGTTTCCGTAAATCGGCGTGCCGTGGCTCGGGATGAAGATTTCCGCTCCGACGGCAGCCATCTCCCGGAGAGCGACGGCCCATTCGGCAGGGTAGCGCTGGACCTTCTGCGGGTTGCCGGCGTTCGGGCAGCGCCAGATGAAAAAGTCCCCGGCGCAGATCACCTTCATGGAGGGGATCCGCACCCACGTGTGGTCGTCGGTTTCGCCCTTCCCGTGTCGCAATTCGAAGCGTACGCCGCCCTGTTCGAACGCATGCGAATCCCGGTAGGTCTCATCGGGCATGCGTGCGCTCGCGAAGTTCTCCACCATTTGCGGGGGCGCCACCGGCCGCGAGAGGAACTGGCGCGCGTTGACCGTCGCGTTGTAGCCGGCCGTCTGCGCGTACCGTTCCAGGCGTAGCGGCAGGTTCTCGTGGGCGAAGACGTGGGGCCGCGGGTACCCTCGCTGGAGCGCATCGGCATCGTAGGCGCCCATGCCACCCACGTGGTCGAAATGCCCGTGCGTGTATACCACGTTCCGCACTGGTGATTGGTCCCATTCGCGCATCGCGGCGACGACCGTTTCGCCGTGGTTCCGGCCGCTGGTGTCGACGACGACGAGTCCATCTCCGGTCTGGATGCCGATAGAAAGGCCGAATCCGCTCACAAGGGCGATCCCGGGGGTTACCTCGTAGATTCTCCCTGGCCGGCCGAAGGGGTCTATGATTGCGGCGCGATCCGCACCGCTCCATGTGCGTTCGGCAAGTTCTCGGACGGACTCCATGGGGACCTCCACCGGACAACAAGATGGGGCGCCCCTCGCGGGACGCCCCATCCTACTCACACCCGGCGGCCAACCGCCAACCGCGGGCTACTGCCCGCCGCCGCCGACGGCCACTGCCACGCGGGCCTGGTCCTTCTCCTGGACAATCGGCACGGCACGTTCGGGCGCCGGCATCATCTTCGGATACCACCTGTCTTCGAAGTCGTTGAACTTGTCCTTGAGGTGCGGCATCACCCGTTCCGCGAACATCTGGGTGTTGTACATCGCGACATCGCGCGGCATCGAGCCCATCTGGAGCAGGACCATCAAGTGCCCCACGCGGAGGTTGTCGGAGAGCTCGTTGAGCTTCGCGACCACCTTGTCTGGCGGGCCGGCGACCACGTAACCCTGTTCGACGAGCCCCTCCCACGTCAGGCGCGCCTTGGCATTCTGCTGAGCCTGCTCGAATTGGCTCTTGATCCCCGCCTTCACCGTCCGGAGCGTGCGGTATCCGGGAGCGTCGGCGAAACCGGGATAGACATGCAGGCAACGGTTGTAGAAGTAGTCGATGTGCGGCCAGTAGAGCTCCTTGGCCTCGGCTTCGGTTTCGGCGACGCAGACGGTCTGGGCGAAACCGGCGTGATACGGGTTCGGTTCGATTCCCTTGTCGGTCATCCGCTTCCAGAAGCCGTCCATGATGGTCTGGGCGCGTTTGTAGCCGGAATACGAGAGATAGGAATAGAGGTAGCCCATGTCGGCGCACCACTCCCACGTCTCGATCGAACCGCCGCCCGGGATCCAGACCGGGGGGTTCGGCTGCTGGATCGGCCGCGGCCAGGGGTTCATATAGCGGACCTGGTTGTACTTCCCGTTGAAGTGCGTCACGCCCTTTTCGTGCCACGCCTGCATGATCAGGTCGTGTGCTTCGTAGTAGCGGTCGCGGAGCTGAGCTCCGGGGACTCCGTAGGCGTAGTTCGTGTCCATGCTCGTACCCACCGGGAATCCCGCGACGAGCCGTCCGCCGCTCAGCACATCCAGCATCGCGAACTCTTCAGCCACGCGCAGGGGAGGGTTGTAAAGTGCGATCGAGTTGCCCATCACGACGATCGCCGCCCGGTTCGTCCGGCGTGTCAGCGTCGCCGCCATGATGTTCGGACTGGGCATCAGGCCATAGGCATTCGAATGGTGCTCGTTGACGCAGATGCCATCGAAGCCCACTTTTTCGGCGAACTCAAGCTCATCGAGGTATTCGTGGTAGAGCGCGTTGCAGCGTTCCGCGTCGAAGAGGTTGTAGTCGACATCGACCCAGACTGAACGGTGCTTCTTCTGGAAGTCATCCGGCAGGTCTGGCCAGGGCATGAGATGGAACCAGTGGAATTTCAAGGTGCGGCCCCCTGAGTGTGGTCAGTCCCGGGCGAGGCGTTTCACCTCAACCGGAGGTGGCCGGGAGTATAGCCGAAACCAATAGGCGTCGTAAGCCTAGCCTTATCAGGTTGGTTCGAGAGGCCACCTGATACGATCTGGTCTCGTGGAAGAGTTCCAACTGCTCACTTCCGTCGCGATCGCCCTGGGGCTTGCGCTCGCCGGCGGCGTCCTCGCCCGGTTCGCAGGCCTCTCACCGATCGTTGGCTATCTTGCAGCCGGCGTGGTCATTTCCCCCTTCACGCCTGGCTACGATGCCGACCTCCGCTCCATCCGCGAACTCGCTGAACTTGGGGTCATTTTCCTCATGTTCGGTGTCGGTCTGCATTTCAACGTGCGAGACCTGCTGAGCGTCCGAGCCATCGCCGTCCCGGGGGCGATCATCCAGGTGACGCTGGCGACGGCGGCCGGCGCCGGCGTCGGCCTCGCCTTCGGCCTCGGAGGGCGTGAGGCGCTGGTGCTCGGGCTCGCCATGAGCATCGCCAGCACCGTCGTCCTCATTCGCACGCTGGAGGACCGGGGCCTGCTGCAGTCCGTCCACGGGCGCGTTGTCGTCGGGTGGCTGGTGGCACAGGACATCATCACTGTCCTGGTGCTCGCCATCCTTCCAACGCTCGAACCGGGCCAGGACGGCGACGTTCCGCGGAAGATCGCCATCGCCATCCTCCGAGCCGGCGTCTTCGTCGCAGTGATGCTTCTCGTTGGTGCCCGGCTCGTGCCGCGGCTGCTGTCTGTGATCGCTCGGACTGGCAGCCGGGAGCTTTTCATTCTCGCGTTCGTGGCCGGCGCCCTCGGCATCGCCACCAGCGCCGCCGCCTTCGGATTGTCCGTCGCCCTTGGCGCATTCATCGCCGGTGTCGTGGTTTCCGAAACGGAGACGAGCCACCAGGTCGCCGCCGATATCGTCCCCTTGCGTGACGCCTTCGCCGTCCTGTTCTTCGTCTCTGTTGGCATGTTGCTCGACCCCGGAATTGTCGCCGCCAACTTGGGGCTCTTCGTGGCGGTCACCGCTGTCGTGCTCTTCGCCAACGCGGCGATCGCCTTCCTCACCGCCGCGGCGTTCCCCTACTCCGGCCGCACCGCCCTGACTGTGGGGGCTGGTCTTGCCCAGCTCGGCGAGTTCTCGTTCATCATCGCTGATGAGAGCCTCGAACTCGGCCTCATGGACTCGGCAACCTACAACGTGGTCCTCGCGGCCGCGGTCGTCTCTATCTCTCTCAACCCTTTGGCCTTCGCTTCTCTGCCGCGACTCGAACGGGTGCTGCGAAAGGTCCCTCTGCTCTGGCAATTGATCGACCGCCAGGGAGAGGTTCCGGAACCGCCACTCCCCCGTGACGGCCACGTCGTGATCATCGGCTACGGTCGAGTCGGTGAACTCGTCGGGCATGCGCTCGCGCAGATTGAAGTCCCGTTTGCCGTGGTCGAATCGGACCTCAACCGGGTCCGCCAGCTGGCGGCGGCTGGGATCGCAGCGACGTGGGGAGACGCCGGCCGGCACGAGGTCCTGGACCGTGTGCATGTGCCCACCGCAATCGCGGTGGTGGTCGCCGTCCCGGATGAGAGCACGGCACTCGTGGCGACGGCTGCCGCGCGGGAACGCAGTGCGGTCGTACCCATACTCGTCCGCGCGCGCAGCGGCGGCGAGATTGCTACTTTCCGGGTACTCGGAGCGAGTGAGGTCGTCGTTCCGGAGTACGAAGGCGGGCTCGAACTCATGCGCCAGGCATTGATCGCCATTGGCAGCGCGCCCGAAAAGGCGCTCCAGCTCAGCCAGGCGATGCGCGACGTTCACTACGAATCTGCCGGTCACGTCTGAACATAGGGAATTGACGCAGGCTTCCTACAGGAAGATGATAAGACACACTTCAGATATTAGGTAGAACTAATGATTGTTGTCAGGCGATACATGCCCAGCCGTGTCTCAGTCTTCCTTGTTGGCTTGCTCGTCGCGCTCCCCGTTTTCACGGGCTGTTCCGACGACGAGGACAGCGACGTTGCTGCAGGCGCCGACCCGGAGGCGTCTTCGTCCACGGAGTCTGGGACGCCCACCGTCGACCCGGGTCCGCCGGACACCACCGTCTCCGTCGTGCTCAAGGAGTGGAGCATCGCGCCGAGCAAGACCGTCGTGAACGCTGGCGTCGTCCGCTTCATCGCCGACAACAGCGGCACTGAGACTCATGAGCTCGTCCTCCTCAAGGACGGGAAAGAGATTGGCGAAGTCGAAGGCCTCCAGAAGAACCACGTCGAATCGATGTCGATCCGGCTTGAGAAGGGCAACTACGAACTCGCCTGTCTCATCGTGGAAAAGGAGAACGGGAAGACAGAAGACCACTACTCTCTTGGGATGCACACGAAGTTCGAAGTGAAATAACGGGCCGGCGGCCCGGATTGGATACACTTGGCGGTCACTAACCTGCCGGGAGTTCCACCATGAAAGCCGCTGTCTATTCTGAAACGGGAGCCCCTTCGGTCTTCCGATACGAGGACCTGCCCGACCCCGATTGCCGCCCCGGGGGCGTCATCGTCGAAATCAAGGCGATCGGCATCCAGGGTGGCGACACCCTCAATCGCCTTGGCGGCATGATGGCCTCCAGGCCGCACGTCGTCGGCTACCAGGCTTCGGGGATCATCAAGCAGGTCGGCGACCGCGTAACTGATCGCCACGTCGGCGACCGCGTTGTCGCAACAATGGCATTCGGATCGCATGCCGAACTCGCCTCGGTGCCCGCGGGGTCGACGTACCTCCTTCCGGCGTCGCTCAGCTTCGAATCAGCGGCAGGAGTGCCTATCGAGTTCGGCACCGCCGCGGATTGCCTCTTCGAATTCGGCCACCTGCAACCCGGCGAGACTGTGCTCGTCCAGGCCGGTGGAGGCGGGGTCGGCCTCGCCGCTATCCAACTTGCGAAGCGTGCGGGAGCGACCGTGCTTGCCACCGCTTCCAGTGACGACAAGCTCGAACGATTGAAGTCATTCGGCCTGGACCACGGGATTAACTACCGGACCGAGGATTTCGTCGCGCGGACGATGGAACTGACCGCTGGCCGCGGCGCCAACCTGATCGTTGACTCGGTGGGCGGTAAGACCCTCGAGGGGAGTGTTGCGGCACTCGCTTATCGCGGACGAATCAGCTGGGTGGGCAACGCCGGCCGCGAGGGCCCGGCGAACCTTGGCGGGCTCGGCCAGAAGAACGCGAGTGTCACCGGCGTCTACCTGGGAGCGGAGATGTCCGTGAACGCGGACCGTTGCCGCAAGATGATCGAAGGGCTGCTGGCCGATATCGCCAGGGGCGAACTCACTGTCGTCATCGACCGCACTTTCCCGCTCAGTGACGCGCGGGGCGCCCACGAATACATCGAAGGCCGGGGAGCGTTCGGCCGAGTCCTTCTAATTCCCTGAGCCGGGGTGGTGTGACTTCCAGGCGCGGGCCATGACGTCGAACTCTTGGCCCGCGCGACGGGTGTGGCCCCTGGCATTGACGTGGATGCGGTCGCCAAGCAGTTCATCCTTCGGGTGAGCGGCCGCGGCGTCGAACCCCATGTACTCCACGTGCAGCGACCGGCAGAGCTCGGCGAGACCCTGGTCGAGCGCTGCACGCCGGGCTTCGCAGATGGCCCGGAAGTGGCCGGATCCGGCGATGCTCAGCGGGAGCGGTCCGCGGACGGCGAGCGCAATATCTTCGTGGCGGAGCACCACCCGGATGACCTGCTCGACACGGGCGAGGGCAACTTCCGGTTCGAAGAAAAACGCGGCGGTCGCCTCCCGGTTCACAAGCCGGCGCGCTGCATGGAAGAACCACCGGTCCCCGAGGAGCGGCTTCGAGGCAGCCCAGAAGCCGAACCGCGCCAGTTGATGGGTCCCCGGCAGACGGCTGCGATGCACCTTCAGCGGCGCCGAGGGATAGGACACCCAGAAGGCGACGCAGAGTAGGGCCACCATGTCGGGCCGCTCCTCCGCGATGTCCCGCTCCACTTCCTCGCTCCAGGCACTCCCTGGCCAGGACCGCTTGATGACGGTCTCCCAGGGTTGCCCGGTCAGTTCCTCGAGACGCCTGGCGGCGAGATGCCAGGAACGCTGTTCCGCTGGCAGTTCGCCGAATTCATCGTCGCTGATCCCGTAGCGAAGGACCTTCACGAGGGCGTTGCGCCCCCGGCGGTCCGTCCAAGAGCGAAGCAGAGGCCCGCGGCCGCAATGCAGGCGATCCCCGCCGGGGGCGTAGTGATGCCGCTCCGTGCCAGGCCGATTGTGAGGCAAGTTACGGCAGCTATCGCAAGGTACCAGCCGCTGAGCGGGTAGCCGGGATGCGCGCGGTGGCGAGGCGCCAGGAGGGTCTGCCACGCGCCCGCAACCGCGACTCCGAGGATCGCGAACCGCACCGCCCAGACCGCACCTCCCGCCGCCACCGAAAGGTCGAGCGCCTGGAGACGGCCGGCGAACCCGACCAGCGTGAACCCGCTGAACTCGGTCGCGCTGAGGGCGCCTGGCCCGGTCGCCCAGGGCAGGAAGAAGCCCACCAGCGCAAGCGGCCCGGCGCCGTACCGCAGCGACGACGCGAAGCGCCGCCAGCCACGCGTCTGCCTACTCCTCGATGGTGAGGATGCCTGAGAGACGGACGATGCCGCGTTCATCAACGACATTGATGATAAGCCCCGAAAGTGCGCGTTCCACCTCATCGAGGTCGGCAGGGATCCCGCCCTCGGCGAGGCGAAGGAGTTTCGAAAGGTCGAAGTAGCCGTAGGAGCCGAGCTTGCTTGGCATCTGCTCCACCGTCCGGTTGTAGCGGTTCAGGCTTGAGAGCGGCGGCTCGTTGTTCCCGAGCACCTTCTCGACGCCGGCCCGGGTCCCCAGCACGAGGTTCCCATCAAGGAAGGCGTACGCGGTTTCGTCGCCGTCCTGGTCCTTGAACCAGGTCATGTCCTTGCCGTTCACCTTCTTCGTCTGGGGCGTGCCCCAGGCAGACGTCGCCGAGATCTGCTTGAGGAGCGCTTCCGCCCGTCCCTGGTCGACCTCGGCGAGCATCACGCCCTCGGCGTCCTCCTCGCTGCCCTTTGGGAACCAGAAGGCGAACGAGGTCTCGCCGTTCAACAGTTCGATGAGGTCCTCGATCGACTGGATACCAATTTCGCGTCCCGCCTCGCGAAGCGCGTCGTCGAGACTGTCATAGTCGCCTTCGCTGCGGATCGCCCGGTCGATCTCCGGCCGGGCCGAGGTCATCACCTTGTCCCAGGTACCCGCGATGTCCGTGGTGCTCAAGTAGATTGCCGCATCGGCGGGGACGTAGCGGACGAGCCGGGACTCGCGGGGGACGAGCATTGGCGATACCGGGCCACCCTTCCCCAGGGACGCCGCCTGGAATTCGAAGCCGTCCGCTTTCGCGCCGATGACCCATGCCGCGGGCTCGAAGACGAGGTCGCCCGCCCCCGAACGCTCAAGGGCGTCTTTCACATCCGGGTCGTCCAGGAAGAAATCGCCGGCAAGGCTGTCCGCGCTCAGGTAGACGAAGCCGAGGAAGTTGCCGGTGAGCTCGTCGCGCAGCCGCTGGAAGTCGTCCCGGCTCGAGAGTGACTTGATCTTGCCGTTGTGGACGTCAATTACCGCTTCCATGCTGTCTTCGTCGAACGCGATGACGAGGTGGTCGCCGATGATGGCCACGAAACCCCCGAACGTCTCGAAGTACTCGATCTCTCCATGCTCGGCGTCGTCGCCGAGTCCCACCTGGTCGTCGATGACCTCGAGTGCTGCCTTCGCGTCCTTGCAGCGGACGATCACCGCACCCTGGGCGGAGATGTCTTCAATGGAGATCCCGCGGACGAAAATCGCGGCGTTTCCACCGAGGAACGGCGCGACCTCGTCCTCCCAATCGACGCCGGCATCGTCGACGCCGTCCTTGAGGGCCTCCTCCGGGTCGTCCTGTCCGAGGCGTTCCACGAGCCGGAATGTGTTGACCCATTCGCTGGAGCTCAGGTCGGTGTTGAGAGCGAAGTAGATGCCCGCGTCTTCCGGCACCAGGCTGGCAGTAGTGAGGTTCACTTCACTCGCACGGCTGGAGGTGAAAAGGATCGCGCCACCCACGAGCGCGGCTACAGCGACGAGACCGGCCGTGACGGCCAGGCCCAGAGTTCTTGAAGGCACGGTCTTCCCCCTGCGTTCCGTTACGTTGTAACTATCGGCGGCAGATCGCTTACGGCGCATGAGGAAGGTCTCACAGCGCGGCGACTGCCGGGTGCGTGCGCGTCTGCCGTAGACTGCCCCTCTTATGGACTACACCTTCCGGCTCGCCGGCAGCGACGACGCCTCGGCAATCGCGCGGCTCTACGGCGCCTCACGGCTCCCGGGGGCGCCGGAGACGCCGGGTCAGTTCGAGCGGTTGGTGCAGACCGGCCACGCCTTCCTCGCGGCGGAATCCGGAGGGCGGCTGATCGGCGCGGTCCGATTCCGTGATGAGGAGGGCATCGGCTGGTTCGACCTGCTGGTTTCCGGTCGTCCCTGGGCCGGGGCGCAGCTCGTCCGCGCAGTGGAACGCGGTTGCCAGGACCGGGGTATCCGGCTGGTACGGACGCGCTGCGAAGACTGGCGGTTGCTGGAGGACTACTTTGCCCGCCTCGGCTACCTGGCAATTGGCCGCGGGAGGAGCGAAGCCGGCGACGCAGAGCTGCTGCTCGAACGGCGGCTGCCGCTGCTGACGGTGCGCGAGCAGCGGCGGAGCGATGCGGAGGCCATCGGCGGGTTGCTCGGTGAAGACCCGTGGGTGTTCGAACAGGGCGCACGGCCAGGCTGGTTCGTCGCATCGGACGGCGAAAAGGTGGTTGGGGTGATCCAGGCGGCGGGTATGGGCCACGGTGTTGCGAGGGTCAGCGTTCCGGTGATCCTCGCTGGCTACCGTGGCCGAGGGATCGAGGCGTGGATGGTCCAGCGGGCGGCGGAGTACGCCGAAACCAACGGATTCCACAGTGCGGAAATGGAAGCGTCGCCGGTGCTGGCCGGCTCCCGGAAGGCCCTCGAAGATCGCTACTGGGTGTTGGACGGCTCGGGCTGGAAGCGGGTGTTCTTCACCCCAAGGTCCGGCGAGTACGACGAACAGCTGGACTAGTTGGAGCTGACCGCGCAGACCCGGGACAGAACCCGGCGGGGCGGGCGAGTCTCAGCGGTTGTGTTTCTGCCCGCGGTGGAGCCAGGTCGCGCCGGCGAGGGCGCGTGCATCGTTCGCTTTCGCCAGTTCCGCCCGGAGCCAGTCGCGTTCGGCCTGAAGGTCCTTGATGTGGTCGCGAAGGGCGGCGACCAGCATGTCGACTTCGGAGACCCGGGCGACGGCCCGCTCGCGGACGAGCCGGATCTCGGTGGCGATGTCGCCGTGGACCCGGGCCGGGAGGGCAATCACCTGTGCGGCTCGCCGCCCGGGAGTTCGCCGGGACGTTCAAGCTTCGGCGGCGCCCACTGGCGGAGGAACTCGCGTTCGTGGCGCAGGTCACCGAGGTTGTCGTGGAGCGCGCCGATGACGTCTTCGAGCGTCTGAAGGCGGCTTACACGTGCAGCCTCCGCGAGTTGGAGTTCCTGCAGGCGCGCCTGCATCTGGCGCTGGCGTTCCTGCACCTTGCGGGCGCGCTTTCGCAGGCGGCGGTTTTCGGATTCAGCTGAAATCACTGCCCTCACCAGGACCGCCGGCGCCAGCGTGAGGGCGGCTTCCGGGTTCTTCACGACCGAAGCCGGGTCGACTTCGAGCATCTCATCGTGTTCCTGGGCGAGTGCGGTAAGGGTCTCCTGGAGCGCTGCGACTTCCGTCCGGACCTGGCGCACAAGCCGTTCGGCGCGGGCATCGGTAGACGTCATCTGGCCGCGCATGCGGATCTCGCCGCCGCGCGTACGGCTGCGCAACAGTTCATCCCACGTACCGGCGTGAGGGTCGATCGGAGTCGAAGCCGAAGGGGGGAAGGGGATCGGTTCGGGCGCGGGCGGAGGCGACTCCGGCACTGCCGCGAGCTCTGCATCCTGCTGCCGACGAAGTGGAAAACGCACCGGAGCCCCCGTTCACCAGACCTCTACCTGAATATACGCCCGGATTTCCGCTGCCAGTAGAGGGAAAGCGGCAGAGCGAACGTCAAGGTTTTTCGGTCAGTCGCGGGCTATGGCCGGGCCGATTGCCCGGTATGGCCGGTTTCCGGGAGGCGTGGGCTGTGGCGTCGGGGTTGGCGTCGCGGCGATGCCGTAAAGCGCGATGACTCCGAAGATGTCGTCTTGCTGCGGCGTGGTGAAGAGC
This sequence comes from Candidatus Amarobacter glycogenicus, assembly GCF_016704105.1. Taxonomy (NCBI): domain Bacteria; kingdom Bacillati; phylum Chloroflexota; class Tepidiformia; order Tepidiformales; family Tepidiformaceae; genus Candidatus Amarobacter; species Candidatus Amarobacter glycogenicus. The sequence goes on from NZ_JADJAT010000022.1 coordinate 114,786, forward strand.
ATGGCTGCGGCCCCGGCGCACATCACTTTGCCCGGGCAGGCCGGGGCTTCGGTGTGGTCCAGCCCGAGGGCGTGTCCGAATTCGTGCAGCGCCAGCGCGTGGAGCGAATCGGCCGAATACGCGAACAGCGGTTCGAACACGATGTCGATCTCTTCGATCGCGAAGTACGGCGTCGCCGGGACGAGTGAGGCGCTCCGCCAGTGGCACGAATACCCAAGGTGCCCACCAACGATGTGTCCCCAGCCAACGACGTTCTTCCCGTCCTTGGCGTACTGACTGACATTCCCGTTGCAGCCCGTAGCCGTCGCCGTCTCTCCCAGGTAGTCGAAGTGGAAGCCCGAACTTCCGGCGTTGTCCCAACCCTGGGCCCCGGCGGTGATCGCTTCGAAGGCGGCCTTCTCGGGCATCGCGCTCGTGCTCCCGGAGGGGTTGTAGAGCCAGCTCGCGCCGGCCTGGGGCCACCGGACGGGGGCCGCGAACAGTCGGAAGGCTGCGCTGGCGCTGTCCTCATCGAGTTCGACCGCGCCCGGAAAGCGGGCGAGCATGGCCGCTCGTCCATCCGCCTGCCGCGCCGCCATGTCGCCACCGTCATCCACGGCGTAGAGGTGGATCTCGCCGAACTCCCAACCGTTCGGTCCCGGTACCGCGAGTTCCAGGGAGTATTCGAAAACCGCGACCGATGCCCCAGCGTTGGCCTCGTGGTTCGGTCGCGCGACGGCTGCTATCGCCAGCGCGCCGCCGGCCACCGCCGCCAGGAGAGCTGCGCCCCGGAAGTGTCGCACCAGCCGAGTGTGTCACCGGCCCGCGCGGACCGCCACCCGGGGTTTCACTGCTGCGCTACAGTGGCGTCCATGACCACCAACATGTTCGAAGGCAAGAAGGTGCGGTTGCGGGGAGTCCGAGCCGACGACTGGGTGCATTTCTTACGCTGGGGAAGCGACAGCGTGGCGGATCGCCACGGCTGGCAGGTGTGGCCGCCCCAGGGCGAGGAAGCCCACAGGGAATTCGCCCGCCAGGAGTCGTTGAAGAAACCCGAATCGGGAAACTTCCGTCTCATCATCGAAACGCTGGAGGGCGAGCCTGCCGGTACGTTGAACACCCGGGTGGATCCCCGCCGGTTCAGCTTCGAGTACGGCATCGCGCTTGGACGCGACTCCTGGGGGCATGGCTACGGCGAAGAAGCGGTCACGCTCGTTTGCCGGTACATGTTCGGCGAACTCCGCATGCATAAGGTCCAGGCGTGGGTCTATGCCTTCAACAAGCGGTCGGCGTCGATGCACCGCAATCTCGGGATGACGCTCGAAGGGACTCTTCGCGATGGCCAGTTCACCGATGGCCGCTTCTGGGACGTCCACATCTTCGGGATGACGGATGCCGAGTTCTTTGCGAAGCACGGCGAGCACTGGGGTGACCTGGACCAGCCGGCCGGCAGGTAGTTGCCCCGGCGGCGCTTCACGCCGTCTACTTCCACCATGCGACGCAAGCTCGAATTCGATGGCGCGTTCTGGGCCGGTTCGGTACAGGGCCACCCGTTTCACTACGTCTCCTTCGAAGTGCCGCCCCGCTGCTCACGTATCGAGGTGGCCTACCACTTCGCTCCCGTTTCCGAGACCGAGGAACCGGCGACCGTGGACATCGGGATTTTCGATGTGCGCGGGACGGAGCCCCTCACCGGCGGATTCCGCGGATGGAGCGGTAGTGCACGCCGGAGCTTCTTCATTGAGCGCGAGTCGGCGACTCCCGGCTTTCTTGCTGGACCACTCCCTGCCGGCTCCTGGTCGGTTGTCCTCGGCGGCTACGAGATCCCTGAAGCCGGCTTGCGCTGGTCGCTCACTATCGCCCTGGAGACGAGCCAGCGAGCTCGCCGCACCGCGCCCGACCCCTCCGGTTCGTCCCCCCGCCTCTCCCGTCCGCCAGCACCCGGCTGGTATCGCGGTGACCTCCACTCCCACACAGACCACTCCGATGGTTCGAACTCCATTGCGGAGATGGCCCACTTCGCGAAGAAGCGAGGACTCGACTACCTGGCGATCACTGACCACAACACCACGAGTCACATGCCGGTCATCGACGGTTGGCGGGATGCCCCGTTGCTCCTCGTCCCCGGCGAAGAGGTGACCACCTACAGCGGCCACGCCAATGTCTGGGGCTTGCGTGAATGGGTCGACTTCCGCGTCACCACCGATGAAGAGATGCAACGGGTCTTTCGCTGGGTCGAATCGCGGAAGCGGCCGTTCTCCATGAACCACCCGAAGCGTGTCGGCCCGCCGTGGGCCCTCGCGGACCCCGGTTTCGGTGTGCGCGAGGTGTGGCAGGCGCCGTGGCGCTGGTACAACTGGGAGTCGGTAGACGCCTGGGATGAGCAACTCGCGGCCGGGCGCCGAATCGTCCCCGTCGGGGGGAGCGACGCCCACAGCGCGCCGCCCGCCGAGCCCGTGCACCCGCATCATGTGGGCGACCCGACAACATGGCTCTACTGCGCCGGCGGGCTCAACGAGGCCTCGGTGCTCGGAGCCATCACGGATGGCCGGACGACTATCTCCGACGGACCGCGGGGTCCGTTCCTAACGATCGCGCAGGACGCGGAGGGCCGCGTGGCCGCGACCTTCGAACGAGCGGCCGGCACGACGCTGGAGTTCATCGCCGATGGCGAACGCAAGCATCGCGCGGACCTGACCCGCGGTAGAGGCGCTTACGCGTTACCGGCGGACGTGCGTTTCGAGCGCTATCTGCGAGCGGAATTGCGGTCCCCGGCGGGACACGGCCGTGAGGATGTGCGGGCGCTCTGCGCGCCGATCTACCGTTGACCGCCGCTTCAATGCTTGTCCTGTCTGCTACCATGGAAAGCAGACCCGCATGGTGCGGAAAACAGGAGACCCATCCCCTTGGCATTTGCCGACAAACAAATCGCCTGCCGCGACTGTGGCACGATGTTCGTGTTCACCGCCGGAGAACAAGAGTTCTACGCGAACAAAGGCTTGATGAACGAGCCCACCCGTTGCCAGTCGTGCCGCTCCGCCCGCCGCACGAGCCAGAGCACGCTGGAGCAGAACGACGGATACGTCCGCTACGGCAACTTCGCCAGCTTCGGCGGGAAGACGCCGCGCCAGATGCATCCCGCTTCCTGCGCCGAATGCGGCCAGATGACCGAAGTCCCCTTCGTTCCGCGTGGCGAACGTCCCGTGTATTGCAGCAACTGCTACAGCAAGATTAAGCCCCCGCGCGAGGAAGTCGCGCACTAACCCGCCCACCCATGAGCGATACGCGGCACCGCCAGCTTTCGCGCATCTATGGGAAGACCATCGAAACCGACCGGGATGCCCGGGCCGCCGTCGCCGGCGCCCTGGGCATCCTCGCTTCCGCGCTCTTCATGGAAGCGGTCGAAAGCGACGACGTCACGAGCCTGGATTCGGCGCGGACTTACCTCGAAGACCGCATCGCCTTCTTCGGAGACCTGGCCTCTGCGGCTGCTGGCGCCGTCCGAACGGGGTTCGAAGAGCGGCTCCACGCCTGGGCGTGATACCGCTTTCTTTGCTCAGGGCATGATTCCGCCGGTATTATCACGGTTAAGTCCGGGGGTTAGGCGCATGCGGTTCATCGGCATAGTCCTGTTGGCGGCGATCGTCCTCGGCCTCGCCATTCTTGGCGTTAACGGGATCCTCTCGTACTGGGATACCGACTTCATCCCCGGTGAAGCCTTCCCGGACGCATGGACCGGCCCGGATAGCTGGAGCGAATGGCGCGACATCGTCATCGTCTTCACGGCACTCTTCTGGTTGCTTGCAGGGATCGTCTTCGTCGCCGTCGCCATCGCCCTCTTCTTGCTCATCAGCGTGACTCGCAAGGTGATGAAAGAGAATGCGGTCCCGGCTATCGATTCGCTGAAGGCCTCCCTGGACAACGTGAAGGGCACCACCGAGTTCGCCGGCGAGACGGTCGCATCGCCGATCATCCGCGTGTACTCCGTCTTCAAGGGTGTCCGCACCGGTCTCGGCGCTGTCAGCAGCGTCGGTGACCGCATCAAGTCGCGGAAGCGGGGCAAGTGATGACCAACCCCGAGCGCGAAGAAGAATCGATCCTCCCGGAAGCAGAAGCGTTCGAAGACGAGCCCGCCGAGAACCCCATCCTGGGCTGGGCGAAGGCTATCGTCTTCGGCATCGGCGATACCGCGAAAGACGTGCTGGCCGAAGGCCGGCGGGGCGCGCGCGAAGCGATGGAGCAGGGCTGGGACCGCTTCGACCAGAAGACGAAGCACCGCCGCAGCTAGCTCTCCGCAAAGAATGGCGAACAACGGCCAGTCGTCCCCGGCGGATGCTCACTACTGCGGGGCTGCTACCATGGCAGTCCGCGGCCCTGGGAGAGGTGCTGGAGTGGCCGATCAGGTACGCCTGGAAAGCGTATGCGGGCGCAAGTCCGCCGTGGGTTCGAATCCCACCCTCTCCGCCAGTACTGAATCTGAGCTGAGCTTGGCTGCATCCACTCCGCAGGACCTCCCGCTACGCCTGCCGCCTGAGCCTCGACCGTAGAACCGAACGCGCTTCGCGTCTTGCGAACCTCCGTATAATCCGCGCCACGACACTCAGGAGTGCGCGGATGAGCGCTTGTAGCTCTTGTGGCCAGCAGCTGAGGGAAGGCGCGAAGTTCTGTGGGAGCTGTGGCGCCGGGGCGCCGCCACAGGACATCCAGGCGTGCCCCAACTGCGGCGCCCGCGTACAGGCCGAGTGGGTCTTCTGCGGGTCATGTGGCCAGAGTGCGGTAGGCACGCTCCCCTTTGCGGAGTCCGCCGGGATGCCCGGCGGCGCCACCAACCGCAGGATATTGCAGGCGGGCCTCGCTGCAGGACTCGTCGTGCTGGTGGCTGCCGGCGGGGTCTTCGCATGGCGCTTTCTGGGCGGAAGCGACGACGGGACGCTGCACTTCGCTGCCCCACCGAAGGTCGACCGCGCCATCGTTGCCGCCCTCGATCAGCGTTTCGCTTCGCTGCCTCACCCCGCAGGAGAGAACGACCGTGATCAGGTACGCGACCTCATGGGTATCCCGGACGCCTTCATCATCTCGTGGGAGAGCATCGGCGCCGAGCCCGAGCCCGTCCGCTACGAAACGTGGTTCTACTACGAACTCCTGTCCGCGTTCGAGTTCGCCGACGGCCAACTGATTTCGAACCTCCCGATAGACGACGAAGAGGCAGTGTTGCTCCTGCCGCGCCAGTACGACCCTTCCAGCTTTGCCCGCGAACTCGACTGGAAAGCGGTCTCGGCGATGCTCCCGGACCCTGCTTCGGCCGCGACGACAACCGTGCCGGAGGAGTTGGGGGTGGCGTTGACCGCCTATGCGGGCGATCAGCTGCTGGTGGTCTTCGATGAGTTCGGGCTTGTCTATGTCGAAACCATCCTGCTACGGGGGCAAACGCCGTGAAACTGAAGCTGTTGCTGGCGTCGGTGGTCGTGGTGGTGGCCGCGTTGGCCGGCTCGGGCGCCGCCACTCCGGCGCCCAGGGACGCGGAGGCGGGCGTCCCCTTCGCCGCTCTCGGGCGAGCGTTTGTCGGGACCATCGCCCAGGCGGTCCACAGGGGAAACACCTACGAGCGACTTGAGGGTCAGCGAGACGCAGAAATCCGGGCGACGAAGCAGAAAGACCAGATCGTCGAATTCCATGCGCAGCGCGGCTGGCTCGATGCGCAGTCGGCCGAGCGCGAGCGCCAGCGACTCGATGAACTCCGGCGCGCGATCACCGAGCGGACAGAGCGGGAGAAGAACATCACGCGAGTCGCGTACAACCGCGCCATCGGCAGCGAGTGGAAGAACGCCGCGGCTACGGCCCTGCCCGGAGCGGTCGGACTCCAGGGCTTCACCGGCGGCTTCGTCGGCGGAGTTCTCCGCGGAGACAGCCCGCTCAACGCCGCCGTCAACGCCCTCTCGGGAAGCGCTCCAAACAACACCCAGAGCCTCGACGACCTCAAGAAACAGCTGGTCGAGAGCCGCGCCCAGTTGCGTGTCGCTCGCGACAAGAAGCTCACGGAACGGCTCGATGAACTGCTGGGCGAGATGAATTCGCAGCCGCCGGGACAGAAGGTGGACGTCGCGCGGACGCTCCTGCGCGACGAGATCGACGCGGTGGCAGCGGCGCTCAAACAGGCCAAGACCACCTGGAAGGACTGGACCGGCAACAAGGTGCAGATCAACGCTGAGCGTTTCGCAAGGGACGCGCGCTGGCAAGAACTGAACACGAACGTCCAGGCGACGAAGGTCTCGACCGCGGAAAAGGCGATCATCGCGGGCCTCGGGCGCGCCGCCGCGGAACGGATCGACCGGATGTCGGAAAAAGGCGGTGTGAAGCTTAGCGACGAGGACCTTGTCCGTATCGCGGCCGAAGCCGGAGCGCGGTTCGTCGAGGCGCGTGCAGCGGCGAAAGCCGCTGGCGAATCCGCGGATTCCATCGACCTCGATTCACTCGTCCGCGCCGCTATCAACGAGCACCTCGCCCAGGCTGGCCTGGACCCGCTGCCGGAGGAAGGGGATCGACAGGCCGCTCGGCCGACCGAGTCCGGGCCGTCAACGGCCGATAGTGGGAAGCCGAAGGCGGTCGTTGCGAAGGGCAGCGTTGTCCTGAGGGGCGCGAAGGCTCCGGCGGTCATCGCCTCCGGAGCCTTCTTTATCCTTGATAGCGAGTTCGTGATGGACTTGCCCGCTGAAGACGGCGCTATCCGTGGGACCGCGACCGCCACTTTCCGCGTCGATGACAAGCTCTTCCTCGGCAGTTGGGCAACGGAAGTGTGCATTGCGGACTACTACTACTCGTTCACTCTCGATGGCACGCTGCAGGGGGCAACGGTCACGGGGACGGCGCGGCTCACCGGTTCGATCAGCGTGGTGCAGGGGTGTCAGAAAACGACCTTCGACCCGGTGCAGGTTCAAACGTTCCCGTTCCAGGGCACATTCGACCGGAACACGGGGACGGTCGATGGATGGTTCAGCGAGGTCGACGTAGAGGATTTCGACCCGGAGTTTTACATCGCCTTCGAGGGCAAGGGAAAGTAGGCGTCCCGGGTTCGGAGCTTCCCTCGTATCATCCCGAACCACATTCGGCACCGGAGGGATGAGATGAAAGACCTGGCAGGAAAGGTCGCGGTCGTCACCGGTTCGGCCAGCGGCATGGGTTTCGCCTTCGCGAACCGCTTCGCCGAAGAGGGGATGTCGGTCGTGCTCGCCGACATCGAAGCCGAACCGCTGGCGATGGCCGAGGCCGCTATCAAGGCCAGGGGCGCCAGGGTCCTCGCGGTCCGCACCAACGTCCTCCAGGACGGCGACGTGGAGAAGCTGGCAGACGCCGCCTTCAGGACGTTCGGCAACGTCCACGTCGTCTGCAACAACGCCGGTGTCTCCGGCACGTCTGGTAAGCCCGTCTGGGAAGCGCCCCAGGAAGACTGGGACTGGGTCTTCGGTGTGAACTTCTGGGGCGTGCTGCGGGGCATCCGCGCCTTCGTCCCGCGCATGATCGCCAACGGCGAAGAAGGCCACATCGTGAACACCGCATCCGTCGCGGGATTGCTCACCGCAGCCGACCCGTACTCCGTCTCCAAGCACGCTGTGGTCTGCCTCACCGAGGGGCTTTACAAGAACTTCAAAACGCTGAACCTCAAACTCTCCGCATCGGTCCTTTGCCCCGGCTGGGTTAACACCAACATCGCCGATGCGGGCCGGAACCGCCCCGCGGAGCTGGGCGAAGTGACCGATCCCGCGTCGCTCCCGGCCGCGGTTCAAGCGGGCCTGGTAGCGATGCGAGGAATGCTCCAAAACGGCTACCAGCCATCGGAGATAGCGCAGCACGTCCTCGATGCCATCATGACCGATACCTTCTTCATCATCCCGGCGCAGGAGTACATCCAGGAAGCCATCAAGACCCGATTCGACCAGGTGCTAAAGCGCGAGAACCCAACGACCGGGCTCTTCTGACCGTGAGTGCTGGAGCCTCGCGGGGCATAATCCCCGCCGCCGAGATACGACGTATCGCTATGCCTGCAATCGGGTAGGGTTTCCTTCGCGGTCGTCTGATACATTCGCGTCCGTGCTGGGAGCTACTTCTCCTCGGGCGGTGCGACTGAGCCGCAGGCAACGACAGGTACTGCAGTTGTTGTCGGAAGGGCGAACAAATCCAGAGATCGCGGCGGCGCTGGGGATCTCACTGGACGGTGCGAAATGGCACGTCGCAGCCGTGCTCGAAACTGGATGTCACGCGAAAAGACGGAACGCCGCACAGCCCAGGCCCCGCGGTGGAGTCTCGGACTCCGGAGGGGGCCCGACCCGACTTGCACTCGCCGAAGCCGACGGAGCACTTCAGGAGGCCACCTGGCGCCAGGCAGGTCATCGAGCGCCCGCAGGGGGGGGGGGGGGGGGGGGGGGGGGGGGGGGGGGGGGGGGGGGGGGGGGGGGGGGGGGGAGGAACCGCTCCCGCGGCACTCGCCGGCGGAGTGGCTGCGGCCAGCCTCTCAGGACGCTCGGGCCGCAGGCCGCTCGCCACTCACGCCAGAGGAACATCCTGCGTTGCCAGGTCTGGATCGAGCAGAACCGCCCCACAGCGAGCGAAGCGGCGGAAGCGAGGGCGTTTGTGGCGCGGTGCGCTGCGGAACGCGGCGGCCGCGTGGCGACCCTGGAACCCACCGATATGGATATTTCCAGATGGATGGACAGCCCAGATCCGGCCACGCGAATTTGCGATCGGGCGCGACAAGAGCGTTACAGGGTGTACGGCTCCGCCGCACGCCGGCTGGCCCTTTTGAAGACGGGCCACCTCCACTTGGTTCCCCGGTCTACTTCCCGACGAACGTCGGCGTGCGCTTCTCGAGGAAGGCCTGGCGGGCTTCCTTCGCATCCTGGCTGGCGAACGCCTTGCCGATGCTCACCAGTTCGAGGCGCGTCTGGGCTTCGAGGTCGATGGCCGTAGTCGCCTTCACGAGCGTGCGCTTCGTCATGCGCATCGTGATGGGCGAGACGATCGCGCACAGGTTCTGGCAGTACTCCCTCAGGCGTGCGTCCCACTTGTCGTCGTCCACCACCTCGCCAACGAGGCCAAGGCGCAGGGCCTCTTCGGCGTCCACCGTCTTACTCTCGAGGAGGAATCGCATCGCCTGTTCGTAGCCGAGCGCCTGCGAGAGCGTGAAGGTCATGCCACCGTCCGGCGAGCCGCCGATCCGCGGATAGCCGGCAAGGATGCGCGCGCTCCGCTTCATCAGGCGGATATCCGTCGCGAGCGCGAGCGATAGCCCGGCGCCAACCGCGACCCCGTTCAGCCCTCCGATGATTGGCTTCTCGCACTTTTCGCGAAGCGTGAGAAGGAACTGGGAGACCCACCCAAGGTCGTCGAGCTGGGCCGTCATCGGCGTCTGTGGGCTGAAGGGCTCCGAACCGCGCAGGTCCAACCCCGAACAGAACGAGTCACCGCTGCCGGTGAGGCAGATCAGCCAGATGTTGTCGTCTTTCGTGGCGTCTTCGACGGCGCCGAGGACGCCCCAGGCAAGCTCCTGGGAGACGGCATTCTTCACTTCCGGCCGGTTCAGACGGATGGTCCGGACGTGGCCTTCATCGGAAACCAGGACGACAGACATGGCGAGCTTCTCCGGGCGCAGGGTGCGCAGCGCAGGGAAGTATAGAGCAAGGTTGCACCACGCTACCTAGGGCACGGCCGCGGCGTTCAAGAACCCCTTGATGGTGACCTCGCCCTCGAACGTCAGGAGCAAGCCGATGGGGATGGCGGCGACGAATGAGGCCGTGCTCCCGCTCGCGAGGACCGCCGGCTGCCCGGCCTGTTGGAACGGTACGGATAGCTCCGAGGCTGCCGTCACCATCACGACGCGGCCTGCACCGTCGTAGGCGGCTACGACGACGCCCATCTCTCCGTAACTCGTATCGCTCGTGTTGGTCACCGCGCCGCGTAGTTCCTCGACGGTCGTGGAGTAAGGGATGACGCCCGTCTTGGGGTCGGGCGGCCCGATCTGGAACGGGTATGGACCGGAGAATGTGAACATCGCGGATGGGGCTGAGCTCGAGCTTATCTCCATCGAAGTGACCACAGCAGTCACCGTCCCCAGGGTGTCGGTAATGCCCGCGATGTAGACGCGGAAGGGGCCGGTGGAGCCTGGTTCGATCACCTTCACGAGCGACTCCGTCTCCCGCATCGTGACGGCTCCCCCGGAGGCATGAGACACGCTGACCTTCACGGCAGTTATCGCCGCGCTGCTCCCGTTCACCACCTCGCCGGTAATGACGAGGCCGCCTTCGAGGTGCTGACCGAGATGGGTCGCGACGACCAGCGACGCCTGGTCGGGTTGGCTGCTGCTATCGGCGGCCATCCCAGGGACGAACGCGCGGAAGGCGAGGGCTGGTGCCGTCTCCGCCGCCGCCGAAGGTCCGCGTAACAACGTGGCTCCGCAGATCATCGCGACCGCGAGGATGCCGGGGATGCGTAGCATGGAGAGATGGTCGCTGCGCAGGCTGAAGATTCGCTGAGAGTTCGCCGGGAGTCCTCCGGCGGTCTCAGGCGCCCGGGATGCGCGCCTCCGGGACCGAATCGTATTCCGGGAGGTACGGCTTGATGTCGAGGATCGGTGTGCCGTCGATCGCGTCCAGTCCGCGGACCAGCACAGTCGCTCCGTCGTGCCCCACGATCGTCGCGACGGAGACCCCGAGGTGATTGGGGCGGAGTTGGCTCCGGGTGGCCAGGATCCCGTACCGGCGCCCGCTTGCCAGCGTCAGCGTCTCCGGCTTCTCCGGTGCGCCCGCTGCGACATCCAGGTACGCCACGATGAGGGCGTGGCTGTACCGCTCGATCCCTTCGAGTCTCCCGGTGTGCTCCGGCAGGAACTCCAGGCGGCTTTCGACCCTGTCCCACCCGCGCGGCCGCGGCTTCGCCACTCCGTTGCGCACAAACCCGATCGCCTGGAGTGTCACCTCGGCCGGGGCCGGCGGACGATCCCATTCATCGTCTCGCCGCCGGCGGAAGAGCGCCCTCACGACGCCCGGCCCGCGAGTTGGCGCGAAGTCACCCGTTCGTCCGAATTGGCGCCATCGCCGCCGGGTCCATGCCGAACGCGGAGGCGATGCGGCCCCCCATCTCGGCGAATGACCGTCCAGCCGTGAGCCCGCCATCGACCGTGATCGCCTGGCCTGTGACGTAGCTCGCTTCGCTGCTGGCGAGCCAGAGAGCGGCGTTCGCGATGTCCTCCGGGATGCCGGAGCGGCCCATGGGGGGCCACGACGAGAACGCCTGGTCGACCTTCGGCAACATAGCGTCGCGGATCTCCGGGGGCAGCCCAATCGCGGCCGTGAAGATGTTGGTGAGGACAAGGCCCGGGCAGATGGCGTTCACGCGGATGTTGAACGGCGCCAGTTCGACCGCGAGGCAGCGGCTCATGTGGGCGACGGCGGCTTTCGCGGCGCTATAGGTCACCGGGCCGAACCCGGCCTGCAGCCCGGCGATGCTCGCCGTATTGATAATGCAGCCGCTGCCCTGGGCCTTCATCTGCCGGACGGCGTGCTTCGATCCGGCGAAGACCGCACGGAGAAGCACGGCCATGGTGCTGTCGTAGGCGGCCATATCGAGATCTTCGATGTTCCCGCTGACGCCGCCAAACCCGGCATTGTTGAACATGACATCGAGCCGGCCCCACTTGCTCACCGCCTGGCCGACGGCTGCCGCAACCTGCTCTTCCTCAGAGACATCGGTACGAATGTAGGTAGTGCCGGGACCGAGTTCTTCGGCAAGCGCGCCGCCGCGTTCGTCCTGGATGTCAGCGATGACGACGCGCGCGCCTTCGGACACGTACTTGCGTACGGTCCCTTCACCGATACCGCTTGCGGCGCCGGTGATGATTGCGACCTGGTTTTCGAGACGGCCCATGGTTTGCTCCGGTGGCTGGGGTGCACGCGGAGTCTACCGGAGACAGCGCTCCTCCGTGGCCTGAAGCCAGGGACGGCGCCTTGACATCACCACCAGGGTGAACGCGCACGCGTCTCTCGCCACCGGGTGGATGCGGGGCGAGGGGCGGGGGCCGCCGGGGGGGGCGGGGGGAGGGCCGGGGCGGGAAGGGGGGCCCGCTGAGCAACCCGGCGATCTCACCGAGCGGTCGTTCCCGCTATTGGTTCCCAGGGAGCTTGAACTGCGCCAGCCGCGCCTCCGAAGCCTGCTGGCGTTCGGACCAGAGGCGGCCGGTCGTGATGCCGCCGTCCACCACGAGCGCATGCCCGGTGACGAAGCTCGCTTCGTCGCTGGCGAGCCATGCCGCCGCGTTCGCGATGTCCTCCGGCAGGCCTGCGCGCCGGATAGGCTGGCCCATCGCGAGGCGGTCCTTCATCAGCTCCACGGTGAGGTCCGCCTGCTCTGCCGAGAGGCCCATGCCCTTCCCGAAGATCGGTGTCGCGATTCCCCCCGGGCAGATCGCATTTACTCGGACGCCGCTTTCGCCCAGTTCGTTCGCGACCGACTTCGTGAGGTGGATGACGGCAGCTTTCGCCGCGCTGTAGACGTGTGGGCCGAAGCCGATGCCAACGCCCGCCACGCTCGCAGTGGAGATGATGCTGCCGCTGCCCTGGTCTTTCATCACGCGGCCGGCGTGCTTCATCCCCAGCACCACGCCGCGCAGGAGGACTGCGACCGTCGCGTCGTACTGCGCCATATCGACATCGCAGATGGAGCCAGAGACGCCGCCGTAGCCGGCGTTGTTGAACATCACATCCAGCCGGCCCCACTTCTGAACGGCATGAGCCACGGCGGCTCGCACTTCTTCTTCCTCCGCCACATCGGTGTGATAGAAGCTGGCGCTCGGCCCGAGCTCCTCCGCCAGCTTCTGGCCGCGTGCGTCCTGGACATCGGAAATCACGACACGCGCGCCACTCCCGACGAACTTCCGGACAGTACCCTCGCCTATCCCGCTCGCCCCTCCGGTGATAACCGCGACCTTGCCTTCGAGCTGTGCCATGAGACCCTCCCGGACGTGTCCGCGGAGTCTACGAGGGAAGGCGCCCGAACGCATTCAGCTGCCGCCGGATACCGCACCGCCGGGGCCCGGAGTGACTCGGTAGACCGCTCCCGTCATCCAGTCGCCGACGAGGAAGGTCCCTCCGTCGCTGGCGACGACAGCCACAGGCGCCTGGATACCCGAGAGGAACGGTTCGGCCGTGCCGCCATAGCTGCCGTCGTCGCCCCGCGTGATGTTCACGCGCACGACCCGCGTCAGCCCCCATTCGGCGACAAACGCCGAAAACTCTCCGGTAGCCGCGTGCAGGACCGCGACACCGCTGACTGCCGCGTGGTCGTCGAGTTCAGCCACGGGCTCGGGCACGCCCTCGCACGCCGTGCCGCCCTGTCCATAGCATTCCGGGAAGCCCCAATCCTGCCCGCTCGCGACGACGGCGAGGTAGTCACCGGGAGTGAGCTCGTCCAGGTCATCGCGCTGGTTCATCGTCGCCAGGAGGTCGTTTGTCCCCGGGATGTAGGCGAGTCCCACGGCCGCGCGGATGCCGCTCGCCTCGATCTCCGCGCCGCTGCCGTCGGGCAGGAAGGAGACCACAGCGGCCGCCCACCTCGATTCGGGCTCGCAGGCGTTACACGGCGCCGAGATACCCACGCGTAAACGTCCGTCTACGCCGAGGACTATCGACCCGGCAACGCCGCCGCCCGGAAAGGTCAGGATCGTCTCCTCTTCGGCGAAGCGGCTGCCGTCGAAACCGCGGAAGACGGTGATGCCTTCGATCGAAGAGACGTACAACTCATCATCGATCCACAACAGTCCCATCGGTGTATGCATGCCGGGGACGACTTCCAACAGACCCTCGCCTGCGTTCGTCACCACGTAGATGGCATCCGTGCCGGTGTCCGTGAAGGCTGCGGTGGCGAGCCAGAGCCTCCCCAGCGAATCCTCGGCGAGCGCGGAGACGTTGGGTGGGCCCGACGTGACCAGTTCCGCCACCGTGCCCGTTGGACCCGTCAGCCCCGCGCCGATGGGAACCTGGGTCTCTGCCGGGTTCTCACCATCTGCAGGTGCGTCGGAGCAGTTCGAGACAGTGACTGAAGCGAGTGCGAGGAGCCCCGCGAAAAGGGTCATCCTGCGGGATAGGCGGAAGCGGCGGGCCGTTTCTCGTTCTCTCATGGGTCGCCCCTGGGAGGTTCTTCGGGGGTGGCGGCGGCGGCCGCGCTGACGGCCACCGCCTGTTGCCGGGACAGACGCGCGGTCAGGGCCGCGCCTCCGCCGTTAGTACGCGACCGTTGCCGGCTGCTGCGATCCGCGGGCCGGACGGGTCCGCGTTTGCGTGGTCGAGCCGCTGTCGCTGGTCCCACTGCCGCCGGTGCTCGAGCCGGAGCCGGGACCGCCCATGTTCGGGCAGTCCTCGGCGCTCATGCCGTTGCGCGGCTTGTGCTCCGGTGCGGCCGGAGTCGTGGGGGTCGTGTCTTCCTGCTGGGTTGTCCCGCTGCCGGTCGACGGTGTGGGCTCGCTCGATTGCGCGAACGCGATCGACCCGCCGTACACCGCTGCCAGCGCGAATGGGGCCGCGCCAACAAGAAGAAGCCGTTTCGGAAGGGTTGTCATTCCTGCCTCCAGTTTGTGATAACGGGTTTCCCCGTCTCAACCCGAGGCTATTGGTCGTCCTGGAAAGTTCTGGTGTTGTTTTTGAGTGACATGAGAGGAGTCGTTAACCAGTAACAGAAATATCGCTGGATTCTTTGAATCTTCAAAGATTCCAGCGTGGTTATTGGGAGCGGATGAACTCTACGTTAGGACACCCTGCTTTCAGCTGCGCCACATCGCCGGTTCGCTGCCTTCCACCAGTGCGTCGCCCCCGGAATAGCCCATGGCGGCCCCATCAGCCCGCCAGCAGGCGGCGCCCTCGAAAATCCCATCGGGCCTGCGGAGGATACCGTTCATGCCTCCCGCAACTTTGAGCGGTGCTTCCACGGCGTGGCCCCGCGCCACAAGGCCGGCTTTCAGGTCCGCGAACCCGGGGAATCCGCGCTCGATCTCAAGAAGTGGGCCGCGATCCCACATGCGTGCCGCCTCGAAGGCTTCCTGCAGGGGCATCTGGTGGTCGATGACATTCGAAATCGCCTGTGCCACGGCACCGAAGATCTTGAGCCCGCCGGGTGTGCCAAGCGTCATGAACGGCTGGCCATCCTTCATCACGATGCAAGGAGACATCGATGAAAGCACGCGCTTCCCGGGGGCGATCGAATTCGTGCGGCCCGGGTTGGGGTCCATCAGCTCCATGCAGTCGTTGAGGAGCATGCCTGTGCCTGGGACGGTGACCTTCGAACCGAACCCCATGTGGAGCGTGTTCGTGGTGGCCACGATGTTCCCCTCGTCGTCCATCGCGCAGCAGTGTGTGGTCGATTCGACGAGCGACGCCGGAGCGACGCCGTGCCGATACTGCTTGCACCGTTTGGTATCAATGTCCGCGCGGCGCTTGTCGGCGTATGCCTTCGAGGTCAACCATGCCACCGGCACCGCAACGGAGGCCGGGTCCGCGACGTACTCGTGGCGGTCGGCGAACGCGAGCTTCATCACCTCGGCCCAGAGGTGCACGGTCTCGACGGTCCCGAAACCCAGCGCCCGCACGTCGAAACCTTCGAGGATGTTGAACATCTGGATGATGTGGAGGGGCCCCGAAGATGGCGGTGGCGGCCCGATGACCTCGTAACCGCGATAAGTCCCGCGGACCGGTGCGCGTTCGAAGATCTGGTAGTTCTCGATGTCATCCATCGTGATCAGGCCGTCGTTCACTGCCATGTCCGCGGCGATCGCCTGGCCGAGAGGCCCGTGGTAAAGGTAGTCCGGCCCGTGTTCGGCGATAGCCGCGAGAGTCCTCGCATAGTCCGTGCGGACGATCCGGCTGCCGGCCTCCGGGACCTTGCCCGATGGGAGGAACACTTCGGCCGTCGCCGGGTACCGGCGAATGTTGGCTTCCTGCATCCGCGTGATTGCCTGCAGGTATGGGCTAACGCGGAAGCCATCACGGGCGAACCGGATCGCCGGGGCGATCACTTCGCCGAGGGTGAGCCGCCCGTATTTCTCGATCGCGGTCGCCCAGCCGAGGAGAGTCCCGCCTGTCGCGACGGACCGGTGGCCGACCTCGTTGAGTTCGTCCCGTACCTTGTGGTCGATGCGCCCCGGGATCGGCTCGAACATGTCCGGCGTCGCCCGTCCCGGGACCGTCACATAGTTGTCGATGACGGTGCTGGTCCCGTCGGCAAGGCGGATGTTCACAAAGCCGGCGCCGAAGATCGTCACCATCATCGGTTCGACCACCGTGAGGGCGAACATCGTGGCGATCGCAGCATCGACCGCGTTGCCGCCCTTCACGAGCATCTCCGTCCCGGCGAGAGAGGCGAGGGGATGGTTCGAAGTCACCATCCCCCTGGATGCGGTGGCCGGCTGCTTGAAAGTCATGCCGCCCGTTCTACGCGGGCGCGGGGCGCATGGAAAGGGGAAACCCCTTCCTTCCAACCCCGGTGTTAGCATGGAGCCCATGGCCGGGATGGATGCGCACACGCACCTCTTCGCCCCCGGGCAGTTGCTCGGGCGCGAACAGATCGCCCAGGGCGACCGTACTTTCCGGGAGATGTACGGCGATCCCGCGGCAAGGATGGCCGTTGCCAGGCAGTTGCTGCAGGCGCTCGATGAAGCCGAACTCGATAGCGCCGTCGTCGCCGGCTTCGCGTTCACGCACGAGCCCGACCTCATCGAACAGAACGAGTACCTGATGGAAGCGGCACGGGTTTCCGGGGGACGCCTCGTCCCGCTCGCCACCGTGAACCCCGCCCTCCCTGGCTGGGAGCGCGTGGCGCACCACGCACTCGACCTCGGCGCGCGCGGATTCGGCGAACTCAGGCCCCACAACCAGGGGTGGGACCCCCTCGGAGAGCAGGGCCGGCGGCTCTGCGGCCTGGCGAAGGATTCCCGCCTCGTGCTTCTCTGGCATTGCAGCGAACCCGTGGGACACGCTTATCCCGGCAAGTTCGGCGGCATCGCACCATCGGAACTCGTCGCCATCGCGACCGCCTTTCCCGGTCTGCCGATGATCGCCGCCCATCTCGGCGCGGGGGCCTCGTTCTACCTGCAGATGCCCGAGGTAAGGTCAGCCATAGATTCCGTCTATTTCGACACCGCCGCGGCTTCTCTGCTGTATGATGATGGGAGTGTTGCGCGTCTCGTCGACCTCACCGGTCCCGAGCGCGTGCTCTTTGGCTCTGATTACCCACTGCTTTCGCCCCGGCGCCAGATCGAACGCCTTGCCGCGCAATTGCCGGGCCCGGTGCTGGAAGCAGTGTGTGGCGGCAACGCCCGGAGACTGTTTTCGGATAACGGCACCCAATGACAGATAGCACCCTGGAACACGTGCGCCTTTTTGTGGCCTGCGAAGTTCCCGACGACGTGAAGGACACCATCGGCGAGGTCATCGAAGGCCTCCGCCAGAAAAGCGGCACCGCGGTCCGCTGGATCAAGCCTGACGGCGTCCACGTCACCCTCAAGTTCCTCGGCGAAGTGCCGACCAAGAAGCTTCCTGCGGTGAAGCTCGCGATCCAGGAAGCGGTCGTCGGCCACTCCCCCTTCGAACTCGAGTTCTCGACGATCGGCACATTTGGCGGCCGGGAAGGCCTGCGCATCATGTGGGTGGGCATCGCCGGCGATGTCCTCCGGCTGGAAGCGCTCGTCCGCGCCGTGAACGCCGCTCTCGCTGTGGTCGGCTTCGAACCGGAACGCCGACCTTTCCGCCCCCACCTGACTCTTGGTCGCGTGCGGGACGAGATCTCGACGCGCCACCGCGCTGAGATCGAAGTGGCGGTGGGCAAGTCCGGTGTCCCGAATGCCAGCTGGCGCACCGCCCAGGTCTCGCTCATGCGCAGCCGCCTGACGACCCAGGGGGCGAGCTACGAAGTCCTCGCGACCTTCCCGCTGCGCGTGATGCAGTCCAACAACTAGGATCGCGCACCGTGACTGAGGAACCCGGCCTCCAGCCCAGCCGCCTGCTCGTCCTCGGCGCGAGTGGTGCTTTCGGGGGCGGCCTGCGCGAAGTCCGTGAATCGCTTTGGCCGGATTTGGTCCGCGAGCAGTTGGCCGCGCGTGTAGGCGAGGTCGACCTCCTTCTCCGCAGGTTCTACGTCCATTCTGGTGAACCGTTCACCTTCCTCGAACGCGAGCTCTCAGCAGGCCAACCCGATTTCATCGTCCTTCAGTGCACATCATTCCCCGCAACCCAGAGGACCGTCGCCCACCGCGTCGATCGGCTGCTTGGCAAGCGCGCCGCAGCCTGGACCGAAGACCGCGTAAGGGCCTTCGATAGGAAGACACGCCGCCAGGGCCGCGTTCGGCAGCAAGTGAATCGGGCGAGCCATCGCATCGCGCGGCGCCTGGTAGGCACCGCCCCGATCATTGACTACCGGCCTCTCGTGGACGGTTACTTGAAAGCCATCGACCGCATCGCGATGGTGGAGACGGCGGCCGTCGCGATCATCGGGACGGGTTACGCCTCCGAAAGCCTCCGGAAGAACAACCCGCAGGTTGACGCGCTCAACGAACGGTTCAACGCGGAGATCTCCGGTGCTGCACGCCGCAAGCACCTCGGCTGGGTCGATTCCGACGCGGTCACGCGCAACCTCGCCGATCCGGAGTCCACTTTCCTCGACCAGCTGCATCGCGGCCTGGACTGGCATCGCGGAATCGCCGAGGGCGTGGTCGCCGCGCTGATGCGCGACTGAGCTACCAGTCGTCCCAGTCATAGGTTCGCCCCGGTCGCTGAGCACGCTGGATGAGCAGGTCCGGGTCGTCGAGTTCATGCGGGCTGATGCGGCGGCCCACCAGCGCCTCGATCCGAGAGTAGAAGAGTTCCTCCGGCACGGAGCGGTTCGCCAGCAGCCAGCGTTCGAGTTCCTCCATCCGCGCGCTCGTCGAGAGGTCGCGGACATCCGGTGCCTCCCGGAGGAAGCGCAGGCAGTACCCGCAGCCTCGTTCATCGTGGAAGGGTACGAGGTGGATGTCGCATTCCAGCGCGCGGGCGATCCTCGCCATGCAGAAAGTGTAGGCGGTCGGGCAAGCGACGGGCCGGGTTCGACAAGCCTGCCCCCGGGCTCGAAAATCCAACGCCATGAGTAAGAAGGCGAAAGAGAAGAAGAAGCAACGGCTTGCTGAGAGTGCTGCGCCGGCCGCCGCCGCGCCGCTGATCGGTTCGGCCCAGCAGGCTGCACCGCCCCCAATCGAGGGCCCCGCACGGGCGATGGTCATCGTCGCCCATCCCGACGATGCCGAGTTCATGTGCGGCGGGACCGTCGCAAAATGGTGCAAGGAAGGCTGGGACGTTTACTACGTGCTGGTCACCGGCGGCGACAAGGGCACCCATGACGACACCATGCACCCCGAGAAGCTCGCGGCCATCCGCGAAGAAGAACAGCGCGCCGCCTGTCGCCTCCTTGGGGTGAAGGAATGCATCCTCCTCGGTTATCCAGACGGCTTCACCAGCGAGAGCGCTGAACTGCGCGGCCAGATCGTCCGCCTCTTGCGGCTCTACCGGCCCGACGTGGTGATCACCTGGGATGCCTTCCGCGGGACGTTCAACCATCGCGATCACCGCAACGTCGGCCAGGCCACGATGGATGCCATCTACCCTATCGTGCGCGACCGGCTCTTTTACCAGCGCGACGAAGAGGACGGTCTGGCTTCGCACCAGGTGAACGAAGTCCTCCTCGCGGGCGCAGCCGACGGCGACTACGTGGTCGATGTCACGGACGTCTGGGAGAAGAAGGTCGATGCGATCCTCTGTCACACCAGCCAGATAGGCGGCCGGACGAAGGAGGCGTTCCTGAAGGAGCGCGCGGAGCGCGAGGCGAAGGAGCCGGGCAAGCCGGTCGAAGAGCGCTTCCGGCGCTGGAGCATTCGCCGCCCCCCGCGACAGACGAAGCCCGAGGATGAGCAGAAAGAAGAAGCCTCCGTCGGCGCCAAAGCCAAACCCCAGCACGTGGCCTGAATCGGCGGCGGGACGCCGGGGCTGGTCTACTCAGGCGGCGGGACGGCGTTCCCGTCCGGGCTCCACGCTCCCGGCCCTTTCCGCGTAGGATTCGCGCATCGATTTCCATCGGGCCCGCTGGGCCGAGGCAAGGTTTGGTGCATGGCTTACGACAACGTCATCTACGACAAGCAGGACCACATCGCGTTGGTCACGCTCAACCGGCCAGAACGGCTCAACGCGCTCAGCCGCCCGCTTCAGCTCGAAATTCTCGAAGTCTGTAAGGAGATTAGAGCCGACGACGACGCCTGGGCCGTCATTGTTACCGGCGCAGGGCGCGGCTTCTGCTCCGGTGCCGACATCAGTGGTCCACGCCCCGAAGGCGAGCCGCCGGCGCCCCCCCAGAACGCGCTCCTCGATGAGTTCCACTGGGTTGGGGACCAGGCGATGGCCGTCTACAACCTCGACAAGCCGACGATTGCGGCGATGAACGGCGTCTGTGCCGGGGCCGGTATGAGCCTGGCGCTTTCCTGCGACCTCCGGGTCGGCTCGGAGAATGCTCGCTTCCGCAGCGTCTTCCTGGAACGGAACCTGTCCCCGGACTCGGGCATGAGCTGGTTCCTCACCCGGATCCTCGGCTACAGCCGGGCGATCGACCTGATCCTCACGAGCCGCGATGTCGCAGCCGAAGAGGCCTACCGCCTCGGTCTTCTCGACCGGCTCGTCGCCCACGACCGGCTGATGGAGGAGTCCCTCGCGCTGGCGCACCAGATCACGCAGTGGCCCCCGGTCGCGGTGCGCGCCGCAAAGCGCGTCACGCAACAGAACCTGAACAAGGACCTCCCGGACGGGCTGCGAAATGAGGCCTATCACCTGGAATACGGCCGCAAGGCGAAGAACGACTCGCGCGAGGCATTCACCGCCCGGATCGAAAAGCGCAAGCCCGTCTACACCGGGACCTAGGGCGCTCGGCCGCACCCCGACCCTTCTGTTCCTTCTGGACGAGGGGAGTCCCGATCCGATTAGGAGTGGTGCATCGCATGGTGTTTTCGAAGTTGCTTGTGGCGAACCGGGGCGAAATCGCCGTCCGCGTGATTCGCACCGCGCGAGAGATGGGCATACCGACCGTTGCCGTGTACTCGGCGGATGACGCGCTCGCCCCGCATGTGCGCCTTGCCGATGAGGCCGTCGCATTGCCCGGTGAAGGCGCCCCACCGTACCTGGATATCGCCGGGATGGTTGCCGTGGCAAGGCAGACAGGATGCGATGCACTGCACCCGGGCTACGGCTTCCTGAGCGAGAACGCGGCCTTCGCCGAGGCCTGCCACGAGGCCGGGATCGTCTTCGTCGGCCCGCCGGTCGAATCGCTCCGGATGATGGGCGACAAAGTGCGGGCGCGGGCCGCGGCCGCTTCCGCCGGGTTGCCGATCCTGCGCGGCGAACCGGTGGCAGGCATCGAAGAGGCTGCTGCCTTCATGGCTGGCCTCGCGCCCGGCGCGACGATGCTCCTGAAGGCCGTCGCCGGCGGGGGTGGGCGTGGTCTCCGCGTCATCCAGGCGCCGGCCGAGATTGAAAAGGCGTTCCCGCGTGCCGAATCGGAAGCAAAGGCGTCGTTCGGCGATGGCAGGCTCTACGCCGAGCAGTTCGTTGCCCGGGCACGCCACATCGAAGTCCAGGTCCTCGGCGATGCCCATGGCGCGGTCATCCACTTCGGCGAGCGGGATTGCAGCCTTCAGCGGCGTCACCAGAAGATCCTGGAGATCGCACCGGCTCCCGCCTTCCCGCCTGGCCTGCGCGACCGCATCACCGCAGCAGCCGTGACCCTGGCGAAGTCCGTTGGCTACCAGAACGCCGGCACGGTCGAGTTCCTGGTGGATGCGAGCCGCCCGCTCCACGATGGCACGCCGTTCTTCTTCATCGAAGCGAACGCGCGGCTCCAGGTGGAACACACCGTCACCGAAGAGGTGATGGGCATCGACCTCGTCCGCGCCCAGATCGAGATAGCGAGCGGCCGCCCATTGGCAGAGATGGGATTCGCCCAGGGAGCCGCACCACGCGGCTTCGCCATCCAGGCCCGCGTGAACATGGAGACAATGCAGCCCGACGGCTCGGTGCGGCCTGCCGGTGGGATGCTCGCCGTCTTCGATCCCCCGGGCGGCCCTGGCGTCCGCCTCGATACGTTTGGCTACGCCGGGTTCCAGCCGAGCAACCGCTTTGACTCGCTGCTGGCGAAGGTCACAGGGTACGCGCCTTCGAATGACATAACCGTCGCCGCGAAGCGGGCCGCCCGGGCTCTCTCCGAGTTCCGCATCGAAGGGACGAAGACGAACGCCGCCTTCCTTCGCAGCTTGCTCGAACACCCGGACTTCCTTGCCGGTGACATCTACACCCGCTACATCGATGACCATGCCGCCGAGGTCCTGGCCGGCATAGCCGAGCAGGCTCCCTCAACCCCGCCCACCCACGACACGACGTCCGGGCTCGCCGGAGCAAGGATCGACACGAAAGACCCCCTCGCTGTGCTTTCGTACGGGCAATCCGAGGGGCGCGGGGTCACCAGGGCGGCAGTGACCGAGGAAACGCCGGCCGATGGTTCGCTCGTTGTCGCTTCGCCGCTCCAGGGCACCATCGTCAGCATCGCGGTTGCCGTGGGCGATACGGTCCGTGCGGGCCAGACCGTCTTGATCATGGAATCGATGAAGATGGAGCACGAGATCAAGGCGGAAGCGAGCGGGATCGTGCGGCGGGTGACGGTGGCGAAGGGTGACACCATCGTCGATGGCGTGACGCTGCTCGTGCTCGAGGAAACGCAGGTTGAAGGCGGCGACATCGTCCAGGAAGAAGTGGTGGACCTCGACTACATCCGCCCGGACCTCGCCCTCGTGCTCGACCGCCGGGCAATGACGCGCGACGAGAAACGTCCCGAAGCGGTCGCGCGCAGGCGGAAGACGGGCCAGCAGACCACACGGGAGAACCTCGAACAGCTAGTCGATCCGGGAACGTTCGTGGAGTACGGGCCGCTCGTGCTTGCCGCGCAGCGCGCCCGCCGTTCAGAAGAAGAGCTCATCGTGAAGAGCCCGGCCGACGGCATGGTCACGGGCGTGGGCAGCGTCAACGGGGACCTCTTCGATGATCCGGCGGCCCGCTGCGCCATCATGGCTTACGACTACACCGTATTCGCCGGCACGCAGGGCGCCCAGAACCATCGCAAGACCGACCGCCTCATCGATGTGGCCGAGCACGGGCGGATGCCGATGATCCTGTTCGCGGAAGGTGGCGGCGGCCGCCCCGGAGACACGGACCGTGTCGGAGAGAGCGGCCAGCGCACGTTTTCCCGCTTCGCCCAGCTCAGTGCGCTCGTGCCGATGGTCGGTATCACCTCCGGGCGTTGCTTCGCCGGCAACGCCTCATTGCTCGGTTGTTGCGATGTCATTATCGCCACGGAGGGTTCGAACATCGGCATGGGTGGCCCGGCGATGATCGAAGGCGGCGGCCTCGGCATCTACGCCCCGGAGGACATCGGACCAATGGATGTCCAGGTCCCCAGCGGCGTCGTGGACATCCTCGTCAGGGACGAGCAGGAGGCCGTGACGGCCGCGAAGAAGTACCTTTCCTACTTCCAGGGAAGGATCAGCACGTGGGTCGAGCCGGACCAGCGGCTGATGCGCCGCATCATCCCGGAGAACCGGCTTCGCGTGTACGACATTCGAAAGGTCATAGACACGCTCTCCGATGAAGGCTGGGTGATGGAGCTCCGGCCGAAGTTCGGGCTGGGGTGTATCACATCGCTGATCCGCGTCGAAGGTCGCACAGTCGGCATCATCGCAAACAATCCGGCCCACCTCGGCGGGGCGATCGACTCCGACGCTGCCGACAAGGCCTCGCGCTTCATGCAGGTTTGCGATGCGTTCGACATCCCGCTGCTCTACCTCTGCGACACGCCGGGGATCATGGTCGGACCCGAGATCGAGAAGACGGCGCTCGTGCGTCACTCGAGCAGGATGTTCCTGATCGGTGCGAACCTCTCTGTCCCGTTCTTCACGGTCATCCTGCGCAAGGCGTACGGCCTCGGCGCCATCGCCATGGCTGGCGGGTCCTACAAGGTCCCCGCCTTCGCCGTGTCATGGCCGACCGGCGAGTTCGGCGGCATGGGCCTGGAAGGCTCGGTGAAGCTTGGCTTCCGGGAGGTCCTCGCTGCCATCGAGGACCCGGAGGAACGTCGTCAGAAGTACGAGTCGATGGTTGCCCGGGCCTACGAGAATGGCAAAGCGCTCAACAACGCCAGCGGCTTCGGTATCGACGATGCCATCGACCCGGCAGAGACGCGATTCTGGCTGGCGAACCTGCTCGCCTCGATACGCCCTCCGGCCCCGCGCGAGGGGAAGAAGCGGAGCGCCATCGACGCCTGGTAGGGTCCGGGCAGGCCCTGGTGGAGGCCCTCAGGCGAGTTCGTCTGCCTGCTCGGGTCATTCCGGCCGGCTCCACCTCACCGCCGCTGGGTCACCTGTCGCCGCGCCCGGGGCGCGCCTCATCCCCTATACTCCGCCCCACTATGGATTTTCGATTTACACCTGAGCAGGAGAGCTTCCGCGGCGAGGTCCGTTCGTTCATCAAGACCGAGTGGCCGAAGGCCCGCGAAGGCGAGTCGTTCACCAGGAAGCTGGCCGCAAAGGGCTGGCTGACCATGTCCTGGCCCGTGGAGCACGGCGGCCAGGGCGCCGACCACATGCGCCAGCTCGTTTACAACGAAGAGATGGCTTACAACCGCGCTCCCGGCCAGACGATGGGCACGGACCGCGTCGGGCCCACGATCATCCTCTTCGGCACCGACGAGCAGAAGAAGGAGTTGCTTCCCAGGATCATCAAGGATGAGATCACCTGGTGCCAGGGTTTTAGCGAGCCTGGTTCCGGCTCCGACCTCGCCAGCCTCCAAACCCGCGCCATCCGTGACGGCGACCACTACATCGTGAACGGCCAGAAGATCTGGACCTCCAACGCCCAGCGCGCCGACTACATCATCCTCCTCGCGCGGACCGAGCCTGATGCTCCCAAGCACCGCGGGATCACCTACTTCCTCGTCGATATGAAGTCGCCCGGCATCACCGTGCGGCCTCTGATGCAGATGACCGGGCAGGCGGGCTTCAACGAAGTCTTTTTCGACGACGTCCGCGTCCCGGCGAGCGCTGTCGTCGGCGAGGTGAACCGCGGCTGGTATGTTTCGACAGCGACGCTCGACTTCGAACGCTCCGGCATCGGCCGGGTGATCGGTGGGCTCAGGACCTACGAGGAAGTGGTGGAACACGCTCGCCAGACGCCTGCACGGGAAGCTGGTGGGGCAACGCTCTGGGATGACCGCGCGACGCGCCTCGCACTCGCCGATATCGGCTTGAGCTTCCGCGTCGGGCGCCTTCTGAGTTACCGGGTTGCCTGGATGCAGAGCAAGGGGATGGTGCCGAACTACGAGGCGTCGATGGCGAAGACACTCGGGACCGAGCTCCACCAGAGGATGGCCCGAGTGGCGATGAACACCCTCGGCATGGCGGGCCAGGTGATGTCCGGGACCGGAGCCGCCATCGACGGTCTCGGCGGCAACACCTACCTCTCGACGGTTTCCCTGACGATCGCAGCGGGAACTTCGGAAATCAACCGCAACATCATCGCGCAGCGTGGTCTCGGCCTGCCGCGCGGTTAGGCGCAGATCCCGGTGCGCGGGAGAATACACATGAACGACTACTACCCCGGCACGAACTGGGAACACGATGACCGTGGCTGGGATCGTGCAGCCCTCGCCATCGTCCTCGAATCCGCCCGCGAGTTGAACAGCACCGATATCGCGGTCGTCCATCGGGGCAGGCTTGTGGCCGATGCTCGGTGGCAACCAGGCCCCGTTGCAGCGGCCGAGGTGGTGGAGTCGTTGCCGGATGGCCGCGTGCGGCAGGACATCGCCTCTGCACAAAAGTCCGTCTCTTCGGTGCTCGCGGCCATCGCCGTCGGCCGGGGACTCCTGGATATCAACTCACCCGTCAGCGCCCACCTGGGCAAGGGCTGGGCCGGGCCTAAGGCGCCGCCCTCGGAGGGGCGAATCACCGTCCGCCACCTCCTGACCATGACCTCCGGGCTCGCGGATGACATGTCGTTCGTCGCCGAACCGGGTACGCGCTGGGACTACAATCTCGGCCCGGCGTACCACACCGTGAAGCGGGTTCTCGCGGCTGCTGCCGGCAGTTCAATCGATGAGCTGACCGCAAGCTGGTTGACGGGTCCGTTGGGGATGGACGCGAGCGGATGGGTGCGCCGAACCTGGCGCGAGGGGACGCCGGAACTCCTCCGTCCTGCGTTCCAATACCCCGATGGTGAGCCAATCGAGGGCTTCGTAACGACCGCGCAAGACCTGGCGCGATTCGGGCTGGCCGTCCTGCGCGGCTGCATGTGGAACGGGACGGCCCTTGGCGCCGACCCGAATTATGCGGCTGCCATGGTTCGGCCCAGCCAGCCGTTCAACCCGGCCTACGGTTACCTCTGGTGGCTCAACGGTCAGGACCGCTATCTCGCCCCCAAGAACGAAACGGTCTTCGAGGGATCGTTCTTCCCCAACGCGCCCGGTGACACCTTCGGGGCGCTCGGGGCGATGGATCGGATGTGCGTGGTGATCCCCAGTCTCGATCTGGTGATCACTCGCTCCGGCGGCCTTGCCCAGGAACGCTCGGCAGCGGGGAGCGCATTTGTGCGCTCCCTCGTCGCTTCGGTGTGCGCCGCCCACCCGCTCCGCCGCCTCCCGTGACTTCGAACACGCCTGTAGAATCCCGGCACAGCACAGAACAAGGCCAACTCCACATGACCGTTGTCTCAACCACCTACGGACAGCTCGAAGGACTTCAGCGCGAAGGCCACCAGGCATTCCTGGGCATCCCGTTCGCAGCGCCACCCGTCGGCGAACGCCGGTTCAAAGCGCCGGAGCCGCCGGCCTCGTGGTCCGGTGTTCGCGAGGCGAAGGAGTACGGAAAGGCAGCGCGGCAGACGAGCCATCCGATCCCGGGCTTCGCCGCGAGCGGCCCGCAGGACGAGGACTGCCTCTATCTGAACGTCTATACGCCCGCGGCCGATGGCAACCGGCGGCCAGTCCTCTTCTGGATCCACGGCGGCGGTTACACCCACGGGACGGCGTCAGAAGCGCTCTACGACGGCGGGCCACTGGTCACTCGCGGCGACGTCGTTGTCGTCGGCATCAACTACCGTCTCGGCGTATTCGGCTTCCTCCATCTCGATGACCACCTTCCCGGCGAGGGGCTCCGGGCGAACTGCGGCCAGCTCGATATGATCGCCGCGCTCGAATGGACCAGGGAGAACATCGCTTTGTTCGGCGGTGATCCTGGGAACGTCACGATCTTCGGCGAATCGGCCGGTGCGGCGGCTGTGGGGACCCTGCTCGCCATGACCGGGGCAAAAGGGCTATTCCACAAAGCCGTCCTCCAGAGCGGCACCGGCCGGGGGATCGACCGCGAGCGCGGCAGGCAGATCGCACAGATGGTGCTGGACGATCTCGGCATTTCTGACGACCCGGCCGCCGTCCGCACCGTCCCCGCCGACAGCCTGCTCGAAGCCCAGGGGAATGTTGCCGCGAAGGCGGGCCGCGCCGGAGGACCGCTCTATGGCCCGGTGATCGACGGCTTTTCACTCTCCAAGAGGCCGCTCGACGCGATCCGCGACGGAGACGCCGCCGGCATTCCGGTGATGCTCGGGACCAACCGCGACGAGACAAAACTCTTCGCGGCCACCATGCGGCGCGAAGAGATCGACGATGTTGCCCTCGCAAAGGCCATCGCTGGAACCTTGCCGGGCGTCCCTGCTGCAGCAGTCGATGCGCTCATCACGACCTACAAGAAATCTCGCGCTGAAAAGGGCCTGCCAGGGACGAACCTCGACATCATGGATGCCATCCAGTCAGACAACATGATGCGGGTGAACGCCATCCGGCTCGCCCTCGCCCAGCAGACCCGCCAGCCGAACACCTACGTCTACCTCTTCACCTATGCTTCGCCGGCGCGGGGCGGATCGCTCGGCTCGTGCCACGCTCTGGAGATGCCGTTCGTCTTTGGGACCACGAAGGCTCCGACGCAAGATCGCTTCGCGGGTTCGGGGCCGGATGTCGAACGGCTGGCGGAGAACATGATGGACGCGTGGCTGAGTTTCGCCCGCACGGGAAACCCGGCCCACGAGCGTATCGGCGCGTGGCCGGCGTATAACGCAGCTGACCGGCCAACGATGATCTTCGACAGGAAATCCGGCCTCGAAAACGACCCGTTCGGCGAAGAACGCCGGGCGATTGAGGCACTTATCCCGTGAGTGAGAACCTCCAGCCAAACGGCGTCCTCAAAGGCGTCAAGGTGCTCGACTTCAGCGAGTACATCGCCGGGCCCCTCGCTGGCGAGATGCTTGCCGACCTGGGGGCGGATGTGATCAAGGTCGAGCCTCCTCATGGCGACTTCTGGCGACATACTGCCCCCGTCGCCCCGTTCGAGAGCCGGGGCTTCATGGGCGTGAACAAGGGCAAGCGCAGCATTTCGCTCGACCTGAAGAATCCGGGATCGAAAGAGGTCCTTCGCCGTGCCGTGCTCTCGTCCGATGTCCTGCTGGCGAACTACCGGCCGGGCGTGGCCGCTCGCCTGGGCATGGACTACGCCACCCTCTCGGCCCTCAACCCGCGCCTGATCTACTGCGAGAACACGGCCTTCGGTTCGAAGGGGCCGTATGCCGACCGACCCGGCTTCGACCTCGTCTCCCAGGCGATGACCGGGATCATGTCGTTCGAAGGTGCGGGCGGCCTTCCCCACCCGATCATCACCACTTCGCCGACCGACCTCTCCGCCGGCATGTTCATGGCCTATTCCGTCGCGGCAGCGCTTTACCATCGGGAACTGACCGGCAAGGGCCAGTACATCGAGACGAGCCTCTTTGGGGCAGGGATATTCGTGCAGTACCGCCCGATGTTCGCGATCGAAAAGTTCGATCGGGCGAACCGGGAGGAGATGCTGCGCGACATCCGCGAGGCCCGGGCGCAGGGAAACCGCGCCGACGAAGCCACAGCCGAGCGCCGCTCCCGTGGCGACCAACTGCGGCGGGGGAACCCGTACTACAGGATCTTCGAGACCGCCGACGGCTACATCGCGCTCGCCTGCTTGAACAACCGGCTGAGGCGCGCCGCCGCCGGCGTGCTCGGGGTCGAAGACCCGCGGTTGGCCGGCGACCAGTTTAACGTGGAGCAACTCGGCCCAGACGAGACACTGGTGATCGGCGAGCTGATCGCCGCGATCTTCTCCAGCAGGCCAACTGATGAGTGGGTCGACCTGTTCGACGCGGCCGGTGTGCCAAGTGGAGCCGTGAAAATGACGGCGGAACTCTTCGATGACCCGCACGTCGAAGCCGAAGGGTTCCTCGTCGACCTCGAGCACCCAACGCTTGGCACCGTGAAACAGGCGAACACCCCGGTGCGCATGAGCGGAGGAGAAACCGGCACGCGCCGCTCGTCGCCGGCGCTCGGCCAGCACACGGAGGAGTTCCTTGGAGAGTTGGGATTCACGGGCGACGAAATCGAGGCGCTTGAGACCGGCGGCGTCGTGCGGAGTTGGAAACGCGGCGCTTAGTCTTCGCCAGGACTAAGCGTTGGCTGGTCCCGTCCACCATGAACGACGCGGACGATGTCGATGTAGTCGGCCCGAACGCGGTAGAGGATTGACCACGTCCGAACGTTGAGTCGGCGGACTCCTGAGCCTTTCAGTTCCGCGATCTCCGGGTGACGCAACGGCATCTCGCGAAGAGAGTGGGCTCGCTCTATCAGTTCCACGACGAGATTGTCGGCGGAGACCTCCGACGATTCCCGGACGAAGTTCCAGATGTCTCTCAGGTCCTGCAGCGACTCGTCGCTAAAGAGGACATGCATCTAACCGGATGTGACTTCCCGCGCTGACCACTCCTGGCGTGCATCGCTGATGACGCGCGCCGCGAGGTCGGGAGTCCACGGGGTCCCCCCTCGGGCATCGAGCGACGCGATTCCGGCTTCAATCTTCTTCTGGATGCCGTTCCAGTACTCGCGCTCATCTTCAGCAAGCCGCCGTACTGCCACGTCGACAAACTCCTGGGCACTGGCGAATGAGCCACGCTCCACGCACTCCTGGATGTCTGAAGCCAGGTCATCGGGGATCCGCACTTGCATAGCCCGATCGTACCACACTGCTTTTGGCCCAGGCGGCCCGGGGCCTGCCCGTTTCCGCCAACCCGGTGCCAGGCAAGGAGACCGAACTCCAAGACGAGGCTAGAGTGCCAGGCCCGGCTTGACCACCAGTGCTGCGAGACCGCGGAGTTGGAAGTTCGGGACGTGTTCGGCGGCGACGACTTCGTACTCGCCGAACCGTTCAAGGAATCGGCCGAGGGCGATCTGCAGTTCGAGACGGGCAAGCGGAGCGCCAAGACAGAAGTGGATGCCGTACCCGAATGAGAGGTGGCGATTGTCGACCCGGTCGAAGTCCAGGGTATGCGGTTCGGCGAAGCGCGCGGGATCCCGGTTCGCTGCCCCGGTCATCACCTGGACCTGTTGGCCGGCCCGGATGGTGCGGGAGCCTACTTTCACATCCTGCCGTGCGAACCGGGCGACCAGGTGGGTGGGACTGTCGAAGCGGAGCAACTCTTCCACCGCCTGGGGCCGGAGTCCAGGGTTGCCGGCCAACTCGAGCCGCGCCACAGGGTGGCGGGCCAGGGCGACTATCGCGTTCCCCAGTGCCATCGCCGTCGGTCCGTTTCCGGCCAGCGAGATGTGGATGAGCATCGTGAGCATCTCTTCCGGCCGGATCGTCTCGTCGTCGCAGGCGCCGAGGAGGACTGAGAGGACGTCAGCAGGCGCCTCATCCGGAGATGCCTCGCGGCTTTCGGCCAGGGAGGCGAGGTAGTCGAACATCTCGGCCTGGGCCTGTCCCGCCGCTTCCACGACACCTGGAGTGGAGGCGCCTTCGGCCCGCGCCCGCATGAGGGCGAGCGACCAGGCCCGGAACTGTCCGAAGTCCGCGCGAGGGACGCCGATGTGTTGGAGGATGGTGCTCACCGCGAGGGGCTGCGCCATCTCCGACATCACTTCGAAGGGCCGGTCCATCGGGACTTCTTCGAGGATCGCATCGACCGAGGCTTCGATGTGGGCACGGGCAGCCTCGATCGCGCGGGGCGTGAAGCCGCGGTTCACCACGGCCCGCAACCGCGTGTGCTCCGGTGGGTCGGAGTTGCCCATGATGGTGGTGTGACCGAGCGGCGCTTCGTCCCGCTTCCGCGCCACCTCACCGCCGAACGCGCTGGGGACCGCTGTTGGGTCCGAGGAGAAGTTGTCGTCGTCCTGGAGGATGCGCAGGCAGTCGGCATAGCTCGTCACGATCCATGCGTCGATAGGGGCGTTCCAATGAACCGGCTCTTTGGCCCGGAGCGCTTCGAGGATGGGGTAGGGGTCTGCCAGGTAGGCCGGGCGGAACGGGTTGAAGTTGGCCACGGAGTACAGTGTACGTGTCGCTAACTTTTGGGGCGTAGTGAATAGTTCCGATAACAGAAAGGGCCGGGTCGCTCACCCGGCGCCTTCCGCGTGGACGGGGCCCGGCCGGCATCGAGGTGCGCCGGCCGTGGCGCAATCCGCCCACCCCCCTCGAAGTTCCCCTCGAATCAGAATACGAACGGGCGTGAATAAGGGATCTCCGGATCGTGAGATCAGGGGACTGGGCGATAGGGTTGAGGCGTGCAAGGTGAGCCCCGCCGGCAGCCTCCCGTGTCGGAATCGAACCAGCTGCTCCAACGGCTGAAGAAGCCGCAGTATGCCCTCCCTGCCGCCATTGTCGTCGGCATGCTCGCCCTCGCATTCGGCGTTCAGCCGCGGACGAGCGGCCAGGCGAGAGACGTCTCGGCCATCCCCATCGAACGGTCCAGCGCCACCGTGCCGCCGCTGCCTTCGGCGACCCCCACTGCGGCGGCGACCAAAGCTGCAGCAACGCCCGCAGGGACCGCCGGACAGTCAGCATCCACCACCGCAACCTCGGACGTTGCCGGCGCTCGGTCGACGCCTCAGGTCGCTCCTTCGTCGACTGTCGATCCCGCGCTTCAGCGCCAGCCCACGCAGTGCGGAGCGTTGAAGGAGTCGACTTCGGCCCTCGCCGTCGAGCAGGCGATTTCGGGCTTATCGATCAAGGCGACGAAAGTGGCGGTCTATCCGATCGATTACTTCCGTTGCATTCTGATGGCGACCGGCGGCCAGGAAGCCTACGGCCTCGCATCGTCGATCCTGAAAGCGGAAGACCAGGGCCAAACGCACATCGTGCTCATCGACCTCTGGCTGGCGAATGCTTCGAAGCAGTTCGGCCAGGTCAATCTCCGTCACGCGACCGTGGCCATGGCGGGTCAGTCGTTCGTTCCCCTCGCCACGCTGGGCGGCCGTGCGGAAGTCGTCGTGTCATCCGGACAGGGGCGCACGCTCAGCCTCGTCGTCGCCATCAAGAACAGCATCGGCGAGACGACGGGGCCGATAACGCTGGTCGTCGAAGGCCCGCTGCTCGGAGGGAACCAGGTGCCGGGCAAGTACCAGCTCTTCCTGCCGACTCCCTGAGGACGGCTTTCCTCAACCCGAGCGCTGCGCCATGCTTCGGGCATGGCTACCTACGACGAAATCCAGATTGGCGATTCTGCCACGTTTACGAAGACCATCAGCGAGAGCGATGTGTACCTGTTCGCCGGCATCACCGGGGACCTGAATCCTGCCCATATCGACGCCGTTTCGGCCGCGAATGGCATGTTCAAGCAGCGGGTCGCCCACGGCATGCTCACCGGCTCGTTCATCTCTACCGTGGTTGGCATGCAACTCCCGGGTCCGGGTTCCATCTACGCGGCCCAGGAGCTCTCGTTCCGCGCCCCGGTCTTCTTCGGCGACACGGTGACGGCGAAAGTCGAGTGCACCGAGAAGCTCGAACCGCGAAAGTGGCTGAAGTTCCGGACAACGGTGACGAACCAGGACGGCAAGCTCGTGATCGACGGCACCGCCACGGTGATCCCGCCTTCGGCCTGATTCTCAGGCTGAGTTTCGGCGACCCGCAGACACTGCTGCTACCGGGTCGGCGGCACTCATGATGGCTTTCATGTGGCGGAGGGCGGTCTCGGCGAGGGACGTCGCGCGGACGGACTCGAGCCAGGCGCGGGCATCGGCGTCGCGTGTAAACACACCGAACTCCTCGCCGGCCTGTGCCAGGCGGGCGAAGTGCCGAGCGAGCGGCAACTGGCGTTGGTTGCAAACCACCGCGACGCGCTGGTCCGGGGCTGATCGCCCGTGGAAGCTCGCGGCGATCACCTGGAGGCTGCCGTGGGTGAGCCCGCCGTCGACTTCACGCACATCGCAGAACGCGTGCGCGATCCCGCCCGCTTCAGCGAGCACGGACGCCTGGGAAAGGGCACGAAGGGCCTCCGCAGCGGGCACATCCGCGGAGAAAACCGCCTCCAACACCTCACCACCTGCGCCTACGCGGATAGCGTACATGACCGTACCTCGCCTCCAAGCATCCACTTGGCGAGGGCCAGAGGCACTAGGGAATCTCCCCCATTTACGCCCTGATCACTAGCCCGCCGCCTCGAATCGGGCAGGGGGCCGGACGTCTCGCGGGTTGACCACCGCGAAGGTGCAGCGCCCGTCAACCAGGACGCTGAGGCGGGACGCTACACCGGTTAGCTGGTCCGATGGGGCTCTCGGCACGATGAGGATGACGCCGTCATGCCAGCCGACTTCGTCGTAGCCGCGGGAGAAGCGTTTCAGCAACCAGCCGAGTTCGAAAAGGTCCGTGCCAGGGAGCGGGTCGCACTGGACGACGGGCCGGTCCAGCTTGCTCGTATGCAGGACGGGAAGGCACGTCTCCGCGTCCCACGAGCCCACTTCGCCCCGGGATGCGCGCGAGAGCACGGCCGTCAGCTGTTGGGGGGTGACTGGGATGGTGGCCCAGCAGCGAGCGCCCGCTTCGAGGGCCTGCGCCAGGTCGCGTTTCGCTCGAAGACCGGCCACGACGATCGCGGCGATGTCGAGTCCGCGCCGCTCTCGAACCTTTCGGGCGGCGTGGCCGGCGGCTGTCGCCTGCGTGATCAGGATGTCGGCCGGCTCGGACGTAAGCTCCATCCCCATGGCGCGGCAGGTCTCCGCCATCAGCGAGCGCGAAGCGTGGTCTTCCACATCCAGGTGGACCTTGAGCCCGCGCAGGTTGGGATGTGGCCAGTTGCCGTACGGTCCGTCCACCTCCCGGTCGCCGCTGCCGCGAACCGTCCGCCCATCGCTCGCGAGGGCCGTCAGCCAGGCTTCGCAGCCGGTACAGGCGAACAGCTCCAGGCGGCGCCCGGTGGGCGAGACCCAGGCCATACGGGCCGCCTTGCCCGCGGGCATCTCACAGCAGACCTGGCACTGGTCTTCGAAGACAAGCTTGCGGTTGCCGGCGCTCGGCCCACCGAGCACGCGATGCGTCCCATCCGGCGCCCGCGCGGCGGCCGCGAGCCCGCCGAGCCACTCGGCACAACTTTCGCAGAGCGGCACAACTGATCCCGTGCGGTGCGGGTCGGGGCGCCATTCCCGGTAGAGGCGCACGGGCCGGATGTCCAGTTCCCAATCGGCGGGCAGTGCGCGGCCGCAGCAAGGGCAGCCTGTCTGTTGCATGTGCGACGATCATCGGGAGAACACCGTAAAGCCTTGAGGGCGCGGCTAGTACACCTCAGCCTCGGCAACGATGGCGAAGTGGTCGCTGGGGTAAATGGTCGGGTCGCCCGGTGGGTGTACGTTGGCCCCGATCCGCGCAGAGGAGATTCGGACGCGCCCCGAATACCAGATGTAGTCCAGGCAGTTCGGGTCGCCATCGGTATCCATCGTCGGCGCCTGGATCCCGCTGGGCCATGTCACCGGCGGCTCGCTCCCGTTCGCCTCGAACGAGGCCGAACGATAGCCGGCGGCCCTCATCACGGTGTAGGCAGGTTCGGTTGGTGGCGTGTTGAAGTCTCCGACGATGAACACCGCATCCGCCGCCGGCGCTTCCGCCATCCAGTCCACGATCGCCGTCGCCTGCTCGACGCGGACCTCCGGTTCTCCTGGTTTGTGATGCAGGTGTGTGTTGGCGAACCAGACCGTCCGTCCCTCGCTCACGAGGAGGACTCTTTGGACGGATCGGCCAGTACTGAGGCGCAGCTCTTCGTGCACCTGGATGTCCCCCCGCGCCACGAGGATCGCGTTGCCGAAGTCCGGGTGACGTTCGTGTCTGGCGATGAGGCTCCGGTAGTGCCGTTCCGGCAGCTGGCCGGCAAGGAAGTCATCCTGGCGAGGTTCGCTGAAGATGACCTCCTGGAGCCCGATGACATCCGCTTCC
This sequence comes from Candidatus Amarobacter glycogenicus, assembly GCF_016704105.1. Classification (NCBI taxonomy): domain Bacteria; kingdom Bacillati; phylum Chloroflexota; class Tepidiformia; order Tepidiformales; family Tepidiformaceae; genus Candidatus Amarobacter; species Candidatus Amarobacter glycogenicus. The sequence goes on from NZ_JADJAT010000022.1 coordinate 150,169, forward strand.
AGTTCTGCGAAGGCGGCGCCAAGGAGCGGCTGGCGCTCGCCGTAGCGGTCGGTGGTGTTGCGGATGTTGAAGGTAGCAACGCGGATCTGCATGTCGGCGAACTCTAGTCGATAGCGCCTGCGGAGCGTAGTGCGGCGAGGATGCGCTCCCCCGTTTCGGGCGGTGCGTCCCCCTCGAAGGTCATAATCGCCACTCCAGCGACGAACGGCGCGGCGACAAGCTGTTCGAGTGTCGCACGGAAAGCGTCCCAGGCCAGGGCGGCATCACCTGTCGCAAGCAGCTCGCGCAGTGCGTCCGGGAGGCGCACCCCCAGCCGTTCCTCGATTCGCTCCGCAGCTTCTTCGGAAAGGAGCGGCATAGCCATGGCGATGATGCGGGTTTCCGGCGCTTCCCGGGCGATGGCGGCCGCGTACCCCTCCAGCGCCGAAAGTTCGAAAACAGGCTGCGTCTGGATGTAGCTCGCCCCCGCCGCAGCTTGGGCACCAGGTTCCGGATGACCGCCTCCGGGTCCCTCCCGTACTGGTTCAGGGTGGCGCCGATGAACGCGCCCGGAATGCGGGCCCTCGTCATCGCGATCGCCTCCCGGATCGTGGGGCCGTCAGGCCCCGCCGTCCCGGCATGGTCTCCGAGGATGCAGAGGACCTGGTCGATCCCCGCGGTGGCTGCCGCCCTGAGGTCACCCTCTATCTCAGCGCGCGAGCGTCCCCGCGTCACCAGGTGCCACGCGGGTTCGATGCCTGCCTGATGGAGCGCGATCGAGGCATCCAGGCTCGATTGCCTTCCGGGGCGCTGGATGACATTGATCGCCTGCGGAGCGCCGCCAAGCAGCCGCGCGCGGCGCAGCAACACCCTGGGGAGGGCCTTCTGGGGAGGCAGGATCTCCAGCGCCACGGCGAAACGGCCATCGTCAAGCGTTCGGAGGAAGCGCATCGGATAAGCGTGGAATGCGCCGGAGTTGGCGTCTACCCGAAGCCGCCCCCCGCTCCCCGCAGCCGTGGGTCCAGCAGGTCGCGCAGTGCGTCGCCCAGCATGTTGAAGCTGAACACCGCGAGGGCGATGCAGACACCCGGCCAGACGACCGACTGGACGTGCACCGAGGAGATCAGGTTGCCCAGGTTCAGCATCTGGCCCCAGGTCGGCTTGTTCGGGTCGACGACGCCGAAGCCGAGGAAGCTGAGCGCCGCCTCGGCGAGGATGATGCCGCCGAGCCCGATCGTCGCCTGGACGATCAGTGGGCCGAATATGTTGGGGATCACATGCCGCAGCATGATCCGCCGGTCGGTGCAGCCGATGACACGCGCGGCTTCCAGGTACTGGGCCGCCCGGACGCCGAGAACAGACGAGCGGATGACCCGGGAACCGCCTGCGCCCCCGAGGAACCCGAGGACCAAAGCGAGCTTGAAGAACGTGATTTGGGAGTCATCCAGGGGGAGCGGGCCGTCCAGGTCCCACCTCCCGATCATCTGCGGGAGCGCGAGGAGGACGACGAGGGCCGGCAGGGCCATGATCGCGTCCACGAATCGCTGGACCACGGCGTCATATTTGCCACCAAAGTAGCCGCAGGTGACGCCGATTAGAAGCGAGATGGATGAGCTGATCGCGACAGCGATAAGGCCGATGTAGATCGCCCAGCGAGCCCCGTAGACAAGACGGCTGTAGACGTCCCGCTGCAGCTGGTCCGTCCCAAACGGGGAGGACAGCGACCCTTCGACCGTCCGGTTCCCGGTGATCTGGCTCGTCTCGACCTTCGTCGGGCAGAGGAAGGTGTCCTTCGGCCCGAGGCAGTAGTTCTGGAGCCGCTCGCCCACTCCCGTGTCGGCCGGTCCGTGTGTCGCGAACAGCTGCGGGAAGAGGGCGACGACGAACAGGAACACGAGGATCAGGAAGCTAACGAACCCGAGTGGCTTTCGCTTCGCGAGGGTCCGGAAGAATCCAACGAGGCGGACGAGCGCGGAGTTGCTTGCTGGTCTGCCGAGGGAAACCTGGCCTGCTGCTGCTTCTGCCATTGGTTAAGTCCTCGCGCGGGGGTCGAGGACGGTGTAGCTCACGTCCACGATGAGGTTGACGGTGACGACGGCGATCGAGAAGAACAGTGCCACGCCCTGCACGACTGCGAAGTCCTTCTGCGCCACCGCCAGGATGAGATGCCGCCCGAGCCCGGGGATGCCGAAGATCTGCTCGAATGTGACGGTGCCCCCGATGAGCGTCGCCAGCGTCAGCCCGATAACCGTAATCACCGGGAGCATCGCGTTCTTGAGTGCGTGCTGCGTGATGATCGCGCGCTCGCGGAGGCCCTTGGACCATGCCGTCCGGATGTAATCCTGGCGGAGGACATCGAGCATCATCGTCCTGGCGAACCGCATCACCTGGGCAGAGGTGGCGAGCGACACGATGACGGCCGGCATCCACATCTGCTGCAGGTTCTTGAGGGGATCGTCGATTAGTCCGTGGTAGCGGATCGGCGGGATCCACTGGAACTGCTTGGCGAGCAGGGCGAGGACGACCGTCGCGATCAGGAACCCTGGCACGGAAAGACCGAAGATGGCGAACGAACGAAGCACATAGTCGGGCCACCGATCCTGCCGCATGGCGGAGTACACGCCGACCGGCACACCGACGATCACCGCGAAGACGATGGCGAGGAACGCGAGTTCGAGCGTGACCCCGATCTTCGGGCCCATCTCGGAAAGCACTGACTTCGACGTGTACGCGGACTCGCCCCAGTCCCCCCGAACGACGCGCCCGAGCCAGGCGACGTATTCCGTCGCGATCGGGTTGTTCAAGCCGTATTCGTCCTTGATCAGCTCCGCCTGCTCCGGTGTGTAGCCCTCGCCCAGCCGTGCAGCCACGACTGAATCCGGGTTCAGGCGGATCATCCCAAAGATGAGGAACGAGACGATGATGAGCGTCGGGATCGATAGGACTGCGCGGCGCAGCACGAATTGATACATGGCCGTTGCTCCCGCCAGGGGTTGGAAGGCAGCGGGGAGTGTGAACTTCACACTCCCCGCAGGTTGTTCCGGTGGAACGCTACGCCTTGAGCCAGATGTTCTCCGACCCGTAGTAGCCCGCGGCAAACGGGAACGAAGCCGGGTTCTTCACCCTGCTGGCCCACACCGTGAGGACGCCCCGGGAACCGAACCAGATAGGTCCTGGCGCGTTGATGATGTCGCGCTGGATCTCCTGGACGAGTGCGAGACGGGTCTTCTCGTCGTAGATCGTGGACTGCTTTTCGAGCTTGGCATCCAGCCCTGCGAGCGAGTAGTCGCCGTAGTTCCGGGTGCCCTTCGTCTTCGTGTCCGAGTGGTGGTACAGGAGCAACTGCGCGTCCGGATACCCGCCGGAAAGGAAGAGCGTCGTCGCGAGGTCGTACTGGCGCCCCACTTCCCGAGGAAGGAAGTTGGCCGCGAAGTCCGTGCCGACGTTCTCGGTCTTCACCGTGACGCCGATGTCCTTCAGGTTCGAGACCACGACGTCGTGGATCTTTTCCGTGTCGAACGCCGTCACCGTGATGACCGTCTCTTCGAAACCGTTGGCGAGTCCCGCAGCTGCGAGGAGCGCCTTCGCTTCCTTGATCTCGTCCTCACGCTTCCCGAATCCGGGAAGCTTGGCCAGTTCGGCATCCGGGAGCACCCAGACCGGCGCCGCCGGTGTCATCGGCCCACCGACCCAGCCGACGCCGCCGAACACCGTGTCATAGACCTGCTTCCGGTTGATCGCCCGCTGCAAGGCCAGGCGCACCCTCGGGTCCTTATAGCGGTCCTTGCCGTGGTTGATGAGGAGGCACTCGCGCGTCGTCGTCGGCGCCTTGGTGATCACGAAGTTCTTGTCGTTTTCAATCGTCTTGGCGAGGTCCGCTGTCGTTCCGATGACGTCGGTCTGGTTGGCGCGCAGCGCGTTGAGCGCCTGCTGCGGGTCGGTCTGGTGGATGTACTCAGCTCCGTCCAGCCACGATGTGTTCTGGCGCCAGTACCCGTCGGCCCGCCGCTTCAGCGCCGACTTCTGGGCGGCCACGAACTCGACGAGCTCGTACGGCCCCGAACCGATCACGTCGGCCGCCGTCTTGATGGCGTCCGGCCCGCGCGAGGCGATTTCCTTCGGGATGATGAAGTTGTACTGGTCGCTCATGGCGGCCATCAGGTCCGCCTGTGGCGTCTTCAGCTTGAACTGCACGGTCTGTGCATCGATCACGGTGACCGAGTCGATCGCGCCGAAGTTCCCGGCGCGAGGTGAAACTGTCGCCGGGTCTTTGATGCGGTCGAAGCTCATCTTCACGTCTTCGGCGGTGACAGCGCGTCCGTTCACGGGGGCCTTGTTCTGCCACTTCGCTTCCGGGCGAATCTTGAAGGTCAGCGTCAGGCCGTCTGCGGGGATTTCCGGGAGTCCGGTCGCGAGGTCTCCCTCGACGCTGCCCTGGTTCTTCGTGCTGAAGCGCACCAGCGTGTTGCCGACGGCGCCCCAGAGGGTGACCGATTCGTGTGGCGTGTTTGTGCGGTGCGGGTCCAGGATCGAACCGATGGTGGCCAGGCCGCGCAGTGTGCCGCCCTTGACCGGCTGTTCCGTGGTCTGAGTCGGGATGACGGGCGTCAGGTTCTGGCCGCCGTTGTTGCCCGATCCTCCGTCGTCGTCATCGTCGTCGCCGCATCCCGCGAGGGCCATTCCGGCCACGCCGGCGGCGGCAATGGAGCTGCCGGCGAGTACACGCCTGCGGCTAAGCGTCCTTTTCCGATAGGAATCCCAATACTGGCTCAAAAAAAGTTCCCTCCTGGCGGTCGTGGCTCGATCGCCGTTAGCCCCGGATCCTGAGAGTACTTACGGAGAAGGTCAACTTACCGCCGGATGACGCTTTCGCCGAGCAGGTACTCCCGTGCCTCAGCTACCACATATAACGATCCCGTGACGCAGATCAGATCTTCCGCCCTGGCGTGCGACAGCGCTGCATCGATCGCAGCTGCGACGGTGTCTTCTGCAACTGCCGCAGGCCCAAGGAAGCCAACCTCCTGGACCATCTGATAGGGGTCCATCGCCCGCGGATTGTCGAATCCGGTGCAAATGATCAATTCCGCAAGCTTCGATAGCTTCATGCCGATCTCTCGGATGTCTTTGTCGCGGTTGCATCCCAGCACCAGGAAGCAACGTTTCCACTCGAAGTACTCGCGCAGGGCAACCGCCAGGGCGGCCGCGCTCTCTCCGTTGTGCGCCCCGTCCGCCACGATGAGCGGCTTCTGTCCCATCACTTCCAGGCGCCCGGGCACCCGGGTGAACGCAACACCATCTACGATCGCCTGTTCGGATAGAGCGAAGCCACGGCTGCGCAGCGCTTCCGCGGTGGCCACGGCCGTCGCCGCGTTTTGGAGCATGTGCCCGCCCAGCATCGGCGTCCGCATCTTCCGCTCGCCATTCGGCCCAATCAGCCGGAAGCTTTGTCCGTACGGGAACTTCTCCAGGACTTCGTACTGGTAGAGCGTCGCCACGTCCAGGAGTTGGGCGCCGACTTCCGTGCAGCGCTCGCCGACGACCTCGAGCACGGCAGGGTCCTGCTGTGGCGCAACCACCACGGTCGTGCCAGGTTTGATAATCCCGGACTTATCCCTGGCGATCTCCCGGGGGGTATTTCCGAGGATCGCCGTGTGTTCAAGCGAGATCGGTGTGATCACGGCGACTTCCGGAGGGTCGATGACGTTCGTGACATCGAAGCTCCCGCCGAGGCCAACTTCCACCACCTGCCAGTCGACCCGCGGTACCTGGGACCGGACGAGCCAGAAGAAGAGGGCGGTGAGCACACCGAACGTGCTCACATCGCCGTGGACGCTCTCACGCTCGGCATCGACCGCGGGCTTGATCGCGCCGATGCCGGCCGCAAACTCCGCTGGCGAAATTGCCTCGCCGTTTATCGCGATTCGCTCGGTGAACGAGTGAAGGTGCGGGCTGGTGAACAGGGCGGTCTTGTTGCCCGCGCGTTCGAGGATTCCCGCAATCATCGACGCCGTTGTGCCCTTGCCCTTCGAACCCGTGACGTGGACCGTCGGGCGGCCGCGGTGCGGGTCGTTCAGCCGCGAGAGCAGCGAACGCATCGACTCGAGGTTCATCGTCGGGTTGGCCGAGGCCTGGAAGCCGCGTTCCATGTCATTCAGGGAAAGCAGAAAGTCGAGCGCTTCGGGGTACTCCACACGGGGATTGTACGGCCACCTGCTGTCGTGGCGTGCGTTCGACATTCCGCGGGCGCGCCCGGAGAATGCGCCGATGGCGCCGTTGCCGGAGCAGTTCGAACCCTGGCTGAACCGACTCGAAGGGTTCTCCAATGCGCGGGTGCTTTCGATTACTCCCGTCGATGGCGGCGCCTCGAACATCACCTGCAAGGTGGACCTCCTCGGGGGGAGTGCCCCGGCGGTTTGCCTCCGCATGCAGCGGGAACGAGGGATCTTCGAGCCCTACGATGTCGTGCGTGAGGGCCGGGTCATCAGGGCCCTTGCCGCCACCGGAGTGCCGGTACCTCGCTTGATCGCCTCCGAGCCCGGCGGAACCGCCCTCGGCGCGCCGTTCATCGTCCTGGAGTGGGTCGATGCTCCCCACATGGGGATTGCTGCGTCTCCGAGCTTCTCAGCTTTCACCAGGGCGGTCGTAGAGATACACCGCGTCGATTGGCAATCGAACGGAATGGGGTTCCTCGGAGTCCCGGAGTCGCCGCGAGCCGGGATCTTGAGAGAACTCGACATCATCGCCAAGCGCATGCCCGCCTTCGGCTGTGAAAAGCATCCGCTCCTCGTCGCCGCGCTCGAACGCCTGCGTGCGACCGCACCGGATAGCGGCCGCCTGGCACTCTGCCAGGGCGATATCAACATCTTCAACTACCTCTTCCTGGGCGAAGAAGTCGTGGCCGTTGTGGATTGGGAACAGGCTCGCATCTCGGACCCGCGGAGCGATATCGGCCAGCTCGTTTCCCTTTCGCATCTCAAGGGCGCGCCATTCGGTCCGGCCGAAGCCCAACCGTTCGTCCAGGCCTATGGAGTCGCGGCGGGCAGGTCGGTCACCGGCATGGCCTATTTCCGCGCCCGCTGGCTGTTCGAACTTGGGGTCATCTATCACGGCTGGCTCCGCTTCAATGACAGCCAGCCATGGTACGAGTGGGACCACCTGGCGGACCTGCTGGAGCGGTCGATCGCCGAGTTGGCCTGATGGACTGGCGCGAGCGGCTCGCTGCCTACGCCGTTGGCCAGCTGCACGGTGCCGATCGGATTGAAGTCGCCAACGTCCGCGGCATGCCGGCAGGCGCCAGCAACGACACGGTAAGCCTCGACCTGCGCGTGTCCTGTGACGGTTTCACTTTCGATGTCCCCCTCGTGCTTCGCCCCGAACGCCCCGACGGCATCCTCGCGCCGTACGATGTCGAGCAGCAGTACCGCGTGATGCGGGCCCTGGCATGCAGCCCGGTCCCCGTCCCCGCCGTGCTCTGGTACGAACCGGACGCTTCGGTGATCGGTGCGCCGTTCTTCCTGATGGAGCGGGTCTCCGGCGAAACCCTGCCGCTGTTCTGGTACGCCCCCTCGGTCCGGCTCCGCGCTGCAGCCCGCCAGCTTGCCGCCATCCACTCCATAGACTGGCGGGCCGCGGGGCTGGATTTCCTCCTTCCCACGCCCTCGGTGACCTCCCCTCTCGAAAGTGCCCTCGGTGCCTGGCGGCTCCGTGCCGAGCGACTCCGTATTTCTCGCGCCCCGCTCCTCATCGCCCTCGGCGAATGGCTGAAAGCGAACGAGCCGGCCGATGCGCGGATGGCGCTGCTGCACGGCGACCCGAACCCGGGGAACTACCTCTTCCGGGGCGACCAGGTGGCAGCCGTACTCGATTGGGAGGTGGCGGCGATCGGCGATCCGCGCTCGGATTTGGGGTTCTATTCAGCGCTCCACACGGTCTTCGGCGGCGTCCCCGGGCCGGACGGTCGCACGCTCCTCTCGGACGCCTACCAGGAGGTGACCGGCGTCCCCCTCCGGGACCTGGAGTTCTATGAAGCGACCGGACTCTACCGCATGGCGGTAGTCATGGCCGGCTGGGCCGGACGCTTCACGGGCATGGCCAGCGGCTACACCATGGACGCCATCGCCCGGCGCTTGAGCGTCTTGCTCGGACCGCGCTGGAACTTCTGACGAGGCCGGAGCGAGCACTCTTCGGCCGGAGCGTGTAGAAACGACCGGACGGGCCCCTGCGAGCGGGCCCACCCGCGGGAACTAGCATGGAAATCGCCCAGTACGACGCGATCATCATCGGGGCTGGCATCTCCGGGATGTACCAGCTCCACCGGCTCCGTGGCCTGGGCCTCTCGGCCCGCGTGTTCGAGGCGGGCGACGACCTCGGCGGGACCTGGTATTGGAACCGCTATCCCGGCTGCCGGTTCGACTCGGAAAGTTATAGCTACGGCTACTCGTTCTCCGATGACATCCTCCGTGAATGGGATTGGAGCGAACACTTCGCTGCCCAGCCGGAAACGCTTCGCTACCTGGAGTTCGTCGCCGCCAAACTCGATCTCCGCCGCGATATCCAGTTCGGTAGCAGGGTGGAGAGCGCCACCTACGACGAGCAAGCCAATCTCTGGGAGGTGCTGCTGGCGGATGGCCGGAGCGCCAGGAGCCGCATCGTGATCACGGCCATCGGTGCACTCTCAACGCCGGTCTTGCCGGCAATCGAAGGGATCCAGAGCTTCCGCGGGCCCGCCATCCATACCGGCCTGTGGCCCAGGGAGCCGGTGGAATACGCAGGCAAGCGCGTCGCGGTCATCGGGACGGGGGCGAGCGGTGTTCAGGTCATCCAGGAAATGGCGAAGGTGGCCGCCCACCTCACCGTCTTTCAGCGAACGCCGAACTGGTGCGCTCCCCTGCACAACTCGCCGATCGACGCCGAGTCACAAAGGCGGATCCACGCGACCTACCCGGAGATTTTCGCTCGCTGCCGCGAGACGTTCGGACAATTCCTCCACGACTCCGACCGCCGAAACGCACTGGACCTCTCTCCCGAAGAGCGCGAAGCCGTTTGGGAGCAGCTCTACGCCGAACCAGGCTTCGGCATCTGGATGGCGAACTTCCGGGACGTGCTCGTCAGCGAAGAAGCGAACCGCCTGTTGAGCAACTTCGTCGCCCGGAAGATCCGCGAGCGGGTGAACGATCCGGCGCTTGCGGAGAAGCTGATCCCCACGGACCACGGCTTCGGCACGCGCCGGGTACCGCTCGAAACGAACTATTACGAGGTCTACAACCAGGAGAATGTCCGGCTTGTCGACCTCCGTGACTCGCCGATCCAGCGGATTACGCCGGATGGCATCCAGACCGCCGCCGAGGACTTCGCGTTTGACCTGATCGTGTTCGCGACCGGCTTCGATGCCGTCACCGGGGCCTTCGACCGGATCGAGTTCCGCGGCGCCGCCAGCCGAACCCTGAAGGAAGCCTGGGCCGATGGGCCACGGACTTACCTGGGCCTGCAGGTCCCGGGCTTTCCGAACCTGTTCACGCTGGTGGGCCCACACAACTCGGCGACCTTCTGCAACATCCCTCGCTGCATCGAACAGAACGTCGATTGGGTGTCCGGCCTCCTCGCGTATGCGAAGGAACGCGGCATTACGCGGATCGAGGCATCGGAAACGGCTGCGGACGAATGGACCGAACACGTCCACGCCGCCGCTGGACGAATGCTCTTCAGCAAGGTCAACTCGTGGTTTACCGGAGTGAACCGGAACCAGCCGGGGCACGACCAGCGCCGGGTGTTGCTCTACGCCGGTGGTGCACCCGCTCACCGGCAGCGCTGCGACGAGGTCGCCCGCGACGGCTACCCGGGATTCCTGCTGCGTTAGCCCCGCTGGCGTGGTGGCGTCGCCCGGCCCCCCGTCGGGAGGGTGAAGACGAATGTCGTGCCTCGCCCCGGCTCGCTCGTCGCCCAGATCTCTCCTCCGTGGGCGCGGACAATTTCGCGCGAGATAGCCAGTCCCAGCCCATAACCCTGGCGCGCGCCGTTCTGGTTGTCGCCCCTGTAGAACCGCTCGAAAAGGTGGGGCAGGTCGTTCAGCGGGATCCCGGGGCCAGTGTCGGCCACCGTGACCTGGAGCGTCCCCGGCTGAAGGTCGCGGCAGGCGACCCGGACCGTTCCGCCTTCGGGCGTGTGCCGGAACGCGTTGTCCAGCAGGTTGTTCATCACCTGTTCCAGGCGGTCGAAGTCCCCGCGGATGTGGGCTTGCCCCTGGATCGAAGCGTCCAGGGAGACCCCGCTCTCTTCGCTCCGCAACGCGAAGACCTCGCCGACATGGCCGAACAGTTCGTTCAGGTCGATCTCGTCCTGCTGCATCGAGACCTGGCCGCTCTCGATCCGGGAGAGGTCCAGGAGTTCCTGCACCAGCCGCAGGACGCGGTTCGATTCGTCGCTGATGATCTTGGCCGAACGCTCGATACCAACCTGGTCATCGATCGTCCCGTCGAGCATGGCCTCGCTGAACCCCCTGATCGAGGTGAGCGGAGTCTTCAGTTCGTGCGAGATGTTGGCCAGGAAGTCGCGCAGCGTCTGTTGCGAGCGCTGGACCTCCTCGGTCATGCGGTTGAAGTTCGCGGCAAGGTCCCGGACTTCCCTCGGACCAGTGGCAGGGACCCGCTGACGATAGTTCCCGCGAGACACGCTCCGCGCCGCCCGCGCGATGTTTCGTAGCGGCGCCGCGACGCTCTGGCTGAGCGCGAACCCGAGCACCAGCGCTGCCGCCACCCCGATGAGGCCCGAGAAGACCAGTCGGGGGAAGAGGTCGCCGACGATTTCGCCCAGGCTCGCAGCGGGCCGGGCGACGATGATTGCGGATGCGTTCGTGCCTTCCAGCGCGGCCAGGGCATCCGCCCCGAGTGTGGTACTCACGCACAGGATGTCGGGGCCATCGGGCCGATCCAGGCGGCAGCGGCGAGGGTCGTTCAGCGCGTCGTCGGGCGGCTGCACGGCCAGGTCGCGGACGACTGAGCCATCGAGGCTCGTCGAGCTAGTCGCGAAACCGGGCAGGACGCGGCCGCTCGCATCGATCACAGCAACCGTCGTCTCGCGGCTCAGCCGGCCGGAGTCACTGTTGTTGAAGTAGTTGTTCAGGTCGGCCAGGAGTTTCTTGCCACTGTCGTCGCCCGTGGAGCCCGAGGGCTGATCGCCCGGCAAGGCCGAGTCCGCGGAGAGCTGGATCTGGAGGCTCGCCTGCGAGTTCACCAGCCGCCCCATGTCCTCCAGGTTCCCGTACGAGATCGAGTCGCGGTATTCCCCCAACTGGAGCAGCAGGCTGAGCGAGGCCAGGCCCAGCGTCACCGCGATGACGAAGAAGTAGGTGACAAGCAGGCGGACCTGGAGGCTATCCACGGAGCGCCCCGGCACCGCGGACACGGCACGGCGAGGATGCGCGCTGCCGTGCAACCTCGGGATTAGCCATCCTCGACCAGTGGGCGAGCGTCAGCGCACCTCCCCGTGCGCGGCTAGGCGGGCGCCTCGATCAGCTTGTACCCCACCCCCCGCAGGGTCTCTATCTGTACCTTCGCATTGTTCAGCTTCGAGCGCAGGTGTTGCACGTGGACGTCCACCGTGCGTGTCTCACCGGCGAAATCGTACCCCCAGACCGAGCCGAGCAGCTGGTCTCTCGTCAGCGCAATCCCCGGGTTCTCGACGAAGGCCACGAGGAGGTCGAACTCTTTCGTCCGGAGCGTGAGTTCGTCGCCATCAACCCTCGCCTCGCGGCGCGCCTTGTCGACTGAAAGGTTCGAGACGCTGATAGCGTTCTGGGGCTTTCGTCCGCCCTCCACCCGGTGGAGGATGCGCTTCACCCGGGCGACGAGCTCTCGAGGGTTGAACGGTTTGGTCATGTAGTCGTCCGCGCCCAGCTCCAGGCCGACGATCTTGTCGACATCCTCGCTGCGGGCGGTGAGCATCAGGATCGGGACGTCGCTCTCGCGACGGAGCTCGCGGCAGACTTCGAACCCGTCCATCCCGGGCATCATCACGTCCAGGACGACGAGCTGGGGCTGCGCTTGTTCGAAGCGTGCGAGCGCATCCTGGCCGTTCGTGGCGTGTTCGACCGCGAAGCCTTCCTTCTCAAGGTACATGGCGTTCAGGTCGCGGATGTTCGCCTCGTCATCAACGAGGAGGATTTTTTGTGCCAATCGATCCTCTCGCGGCGGGAGCACTCAGAATTTCAGTATGCGCCGAGGGCTCCGGGCCTGCCACCCGGCAAGACCGGGACGGGGTTGGCGAGCCTGGAGCCCTCGACCACCAGAGGGTGGCTGGCTGCCCGGGGCCGTTTTCCGGGCCGCCGCTATGCGTATGTTCGGCGGCCGAGGTAACTACTTCACGGGGGCTCTGCAAACTGCGTGTAAAACCTCCGCAATCCCTTGCCGCTGCCTTGCCGGTCGGCCCTCGCCTTGCGGCTGACCCGCCGAAGCTGGCTCGGGCATCGTGCTCCCTCAACCGGCCCATGGCGTTAATCCCGCATTAACGGTTCAGCCATAGCCTCAGGGTGTAGAAGCTCGACAACTTCAAACACTGGGAGTCAGAAACCTGTACATGTTACGAACGATGAAGAAGACAAGATGGGCGCTGCTCTTCGGCGCGCTGGTATCTTCCGTCGCCCTGGGTGCCGCGGCCTGCGGTGGCGACGATGACGACGACGACGATGGCGGCGAAACGCCTGGCGCCACCAGCGCGGCCACAACCGCCGCGACGGCGACCAAAGCCGGCGGCCTCGACTACACCAAGCTCTCCGGCGACGTGAAGGTCGATGGTTCGTCCACCGTCTTCCCGATCTCCGAGGCCGTCGCCGAGGAGTTCACGAAGGTGGCGAAGGGCGTCCAGGCCAAAGTTGCGCTCTCCGGCACTGGCGGTGGCTTCGAGAAGTTCTGCCGCAAGGAGATCGACGTCTCCGACGCGTCCCGCCCCATCAACCAGAAGGAAAAGGACGCCTGCGCCGCAGCCGGCATCCCGAACGCAGACCTCGTCGAGCTGCAGGTCGCCATCGACGCACTGACCGTCGTCATCAGCCCCCAGAACACCTGGGCGAAGTGCATGACCACGGCGCAGTTGACGAAGGCCTTCCAGGCCGGAGGCGCCACCAAGTGGAGCGACCTCGACCCGAGCTGGCCCGCCGAGAACATCAAGTTCTACTACCCGGGCGCCGATTCCGGAACCTTTGACTACTTCAAGGAAGCACTCAAGCTCCGGGGCGAAGCCAGCAAGGAACCGTCCCACCGCTCCGACGGCACCTCCTCGGAAGACGACAACGTCCTCGTCCGCGGCATCGAAGGCGACAAGAACGCCATCGGCTACTTCGGCCTCGCCTACTACCTGGGCGAAGGCAAGAAGCTCAAGGCCGTCGAAGTCGATGGCGGCAAGGGTTGCGTCGCCCCGTCCTTTGATACGGCCCTCAACGGCACGTACACCCCACTCAGCCGCCCGCTGTTCGTGTACACCGCAGCCGCAATCCTGAAGGAGAAGCAGGCCGTCCTCGGCTTCCTCGACTTCTACCTGAAGAACACGCAGAAGCTTTCGAAGGAAGTCGGCTACGTGAGCCTGCCCGACGCGCTGTTGAAGACGCAGCAGGACAAGCTCGCCGCCTACCTTCCCAAGTAACCCTCGCTCCGGCGATTCGACCATCAACCCCGGCCGGGCCAGGAGCCAAATCCTGCCCGGCCGGGAGCATATCCCGGCCCCTTGGGCCATCCGCTAGACTGCCGGACGCGGAAACACTGAGATTGGCAGTAGAGAGTCCCTCGTCGGAGGACGAATGGCTTCGGAACCGACCACTGCGCCGATGGGTCACGATGCGGCCCTGCTCCAGAAGCAGATGCAGCACTCCACCTTCAAACGCCCGGGCGAACTCGCCGTCGTGGCTCTGCTCTGGTTGTGTGGCACGATCTCCCTGATCACGACGGTCCTCATCGTCACCACGCTCTTCGGGGAGACCATCGACTTCTTCCGGGAAGTCTCACCGGCCGAGTTCTTCCTGGAGACGCGCTGGCAGGCCCTCATCCCCGGCACCGAATCGTTCGGGATCTGGGAGCTGGTGGCCGGCACGGCGAACGTTGTCCTCTGGTCCATGGTGTTCGCTCTCCCCCTCGGCCTGGCGGCCGCCATCTACCTGAGCGAATACGCCCACCCGCGCACCCGTTCGATCCTCAAGCCGATCCTCGAAGTGCTCGCCGGCGTGCCCACCGTCGTCTATGCGTTCTTCGCGCTCACGGTCGTCACGGAATACGTCCTCCGGCCCATTTTCGGAGCGGATCGCGTGCCGATCTTCAACTCGCTTTCTGCCTCGCTCATGATGGCGGTGATGATCCTGCCGACCATCGCCTCCGTCTCCGAAGACGCGATGGCGAACGTGCCGAGGGAGTTGCGCGAAGGCGCCTACGGCCTCGGCGCCACCCGCCTGGAGGTGGCCATCAAGGTCGTCCTCCCGGCCGCCCTCTCCGGTGTTATCGCCGCTGTTCTCCTCGCCATTGCCCGCGTCATCGGCGAAACGATGATCGTCGCGCTCGCCGCCGGGTCGACTCCCAACCTCACCCTGATGCCGCTTGAAGGCATCCAGACCATGACTGGCTACATGCTCCAGGTCGGACTCGGCGATGCCGCCCGCGGGACCATCAACTACACCTCGTTGTTCGCCGTCGCTTCCACCCTCTTCGTGTTCACGTTTGCGCTGAATGTCATCGCGACCTGGATCGTCAATCGCTTCCGGGAGGCCTACGAATAATGGCACTGGCGCCTCCGCAGTCCGACCAGATCTCGCTCCGCGCCCAGGGCCGTGTCGCCCGGCGACAGGCGTTCTCGCGCCTCTCTCGCTACGTACTGCTCCTCGCCACGGTCACCGGCATCGGTGTCCTGGCGGTCCTCGCAGTCGACACGATGGTCAGGGGTCTTCCCGTGTTGGACTGGCAGTTCATCACGAGCTACCCGTCCCGCAAGGCCGAGGAAGCCGGGCTGCGTTCATCCCTCCTCGGCACCGTCTGGGTGATGGGGACAACCATCATTCTCGCCATCCCGGTCGCCATCGGCACCGCCGTCTTCCTGGAGGAGTTCGCACCCAAGGGCCGCTTCACCTCGGTCGTCCGCCTGAACATCGCGAACCTTGCCGGCGTCCCATCGATCATCTACGGCATCCTCGGGCTCACCGTCTTCGTCCGTGGGGTCGAGCTCCAGGGGGTCACCCTCTTCCCCGCGCTGGGCACCACCATCCTCGCCGGTTCCCTCACCCTCGCCTTGATGATCTTGCCGATGACGGTCATCGCTTCTGTCGAGGCCATCCGGCAGGTCCCCCCGAGCATTCGCGATGGTTCCCTCGCCCTCGGCGCCACGCGCCTCCAGACGGTCCGCCACCACACCCTCCCCGGGGCCCTGCCCGGAATCATGACCGGCACGATCTTGGCCATCTCGCGCGCAGCCGGCGAAACAGCAGCACTCATCATGATCGGCGCCTTCGCCTTCATCGCCTTCGATAACAAGAGCGTCAACGAAGACTTCACCACCGTCGCCATCCAGATCTACAACTGGACCACCCGCCCGCAAGAAGCTTTCCGGGCCAACGCTTCTGCCGGGATCATCGTCCTGATGGTCATGGTCATCGGCCTCAACCTTGTCGCGGTCCTCATCCGCGAGCGGTTCCGCCGCAAGTAACCGGGAGCACGAAATGACGAACTCGATTGACCTTCGACCGGCCGATACCCGCCAGGTCCCCGCTGAGACTACACTGCGGGCAACCCTGGCTTCGGAGCGCCCAGCCAACGTGATTGCCGAGCCCACCGGTGACATCGCCCTCTCCGTCGAGGACCTCAACCTCTGGTACGGCTCCAAGCAGGCGCTCACCAACGTCTCCATGAAGATCCCCGTGAAGCAGGTCACAGCCCTCATCGGGCCGAGCGGCTGCGGCAAGAGCACGCTCCTGCGCTCCATCAACCGCATGAACGACCTGATCCCCAACGTCACCACGAAGGGCCGAATCCGCTACCACGGGGTAGACCTCTATGGGCCCGGGATCGATCCCGTGGAAGTGCGCCGCCGCATCGGCATGGTCTTCCAGAAGCCGAATCCCTTCCCGAAGTCCATCTACGACAACGTCGTCTTCGGCGCGAAAGTGAACGGCTACAAGGGCAACTTCCAACAGCTCGCGGAGGAATCGCTCAAGCGGGCCGCGCTCTGGGACGAAGTGAAGGACAACCTGAAGAAGAGCGGCCTCGCCCTCTCCGGTGGCCAGCAGCAACGGCTCTGCATCGCCCGGGCAATCGCCAACCAGCCGGATGTCATCCTCATGGACGAGCCATGCTCGGCCCTCGACCCGATCGCGACCCTCAAAATCGAAGACTTGATGCGGGAGCTGGTGAAGGACTACACCATCGTCATCGTCACCCACAACATGCAACAGGCCGCCCGCGTCTCCGATTACACCGCCTTCATGCTCACGGATGAAAAAACGACCGGGCAGTTGATAGAATACGGCCCAACTCAGGAACTCTTCACCACTCCGCGTGACAAGCGCACCGAGGACTACATCAGCGGACGCTTCGGCTAAGGGTTGAGAGGGAGGCCCCACCAATGACGCGCGACCTCTTCAACTCAGAGCTCCAGCAGCTCCAGGATGACGTACTCGTGCTCGGCTCGATGACCGAAAAGGCCATCATGGATGCCATGGAATCGCTTCGCGACGGCGATTCCACCTGGTCGCGCCGGATCATCGAGGACGACAAGAAGGTCAACGCCAAGCGCTTCGAGATCGAAGACCGCACCACCTTCGTCATCGCATCCCAGCAGCCGATGGCGACCGACCTCCGCTCCCTGGCCAGCATCCTCTACATCATTACGGACCTCGAACGGATGGCCGACCACGCCGAAGGCATAGCACGGATTAACCTGCTTCTCGGAGATGAGCCCCTCCCCCGCAGGCTGGGCTACCTCCCGGCAATGGCCGACCGCGCCGTGGCCATGCTTCGCAACAGCCTGAAGGCGTTCATCGACCACGACGTGGATATGGCCCGCCAGATCTGCGATGCAGACGACGAAGTCGACCGCCTGCAGGACAGCGTCTACGAGGACTGCATCGCCGCGATGATCGCCGACCCGGCGACGATCCAGCGGAACACACACCTCATCTGGTGCGCCCACAACCTCGAGCGCATCGCCGACCGCTGCACGAACATCTGCGAGCGTGTGATCTACACCGTCACGGGCCACATGCAGGAAATCAACATCTCCAAGTACTGAGCCGCTGGCTCGCCCGTAGATCCGGCGTTCTGGTATTCTGGTCGTTCGCCGTGGCGGGCGTAGCGTAGTGGTTAACGCGTCTGGTTGTGGCCCAGAAGATCGCGGGTTCGAACCCCGCCGCTCGCCCCATTTCCCAACACACAAAGAAGCCGCCTCTCCCAAAGGCGGCTTCTTCGTTGTTCGGCCGTTCGCGGTGTCAGTCGCGCGCCAGTACCGGCAGGAAGCGCTTGTACTTCTCGGCGCCGCCGCCGAGGAATCCACTGCTCACCTGGTAGTTCCCCTCCGAAGAGGTCTTTGCCAGCGGTTGCCCGATGGCGGAGTGGACCGTGTAGGCGTCGCCAGTCGCCTTGCCCCCGCCCGCGATCGCCCGCCAGGAGAGGTCGTACACACCCCCGGATGTCTGGGCGAAGGCGGCCGCGCCCAGGGCGAGCGCGGCGACGCCGCCCGCTCCGAGTGCGAGACCGCGCCTCCGCCCGCTCACTTCGAGATCACCAGGACGTTGAACTTAGCGCCCGCGGAAATGGAATCCTCAAGCCCGGAGGTCGAGAAAATGACCCAGCGATCCGTGACGCCAGGGCACCACGCGGGTGCAACGGCGGGGTACCACGTGAGCGCCACGCCCTCGATCACGTTGATGGGCGTGATCAGCACGATGGCGGTGGGGTCGGTCACCGGGAGGTAGGTCGCGGCGTTCGCCTTATGGACGCCCCCGTCCCCGGGGCAGGTGTTCCTATCTGGGCCAGCCGTGTCGACGATGTGCACGAACGCCGCAGGGTTCGCGCCCGAGACCTTGATCGCCCCGTCTATCTCAAGGCCAGTCTCGCCGTAGAAGTAGCCGCCGGTGCCCCCGGCGCCAATCGCATATCCCCGCACGCCCACGCCGTCGGCCGCCGTTGATTCACCCTGGACACCAGCCCCGCCGCCGTTGTTCGTCCCCAGCACGCCCGGGTATTCCGAGACATCGGTGCTGGTCCGGTTGCCGGCGATGGCGATACCCGTGCCGGTCTGAGTAACGGTGAAGAGCCCGGTCGTCGAGGCGGGCGCCCCGGCGAGGCTCCCCGAGGCAGCAAACGGGACAGCGATACCCGCCGCCGCCTTCGCGAAGAGCGCGTACGGTGTCGGGCTAATCGGCTGACGTGGCGAGAGCACCGTGTACGTGCCCGCGCTCGCCCCGGGCCGGACGGCGATCTCTACCCATCGGGCATCGCCGTTCCACGCACCCGCACCGAAATCGAGCTCGACTCCGAAGAGTCCGTTCGTGACGGTAACGTCGTCCTTCGTCTGGGTGGTGCCGACAGAAGCGCCGGCCGTATCGGCATCGTAGAGGATGAAGCGAAGGTCGTAGGTACCGTTCGCGGGGCTGCCGGCGTCGGTGAGCCGGCCCTGGTAGGTGAAGCTCGACCCCAGCGCCGTTACGGCTTCTATAGAGCGGCCCTGGGGCTCGCTGGAATCGTCGCCGAGTGCAGTGGCAACGGGGATAAGACTGATGACCCCGAGCCCTGCCGCGACCGTCGCGATGATTCGATTTCGTCGCATCCGCACACCTCCCGGCCCGCTGCAGGCGGGCGCTGGAACAGAGTATAGATCATCCGCACAAGCGTTTGCACATTTTCTTCTTTCAGATTCGCCGCCCACGTTAACAACCGGTGATTGACCCTTCATGACCCCGGACGTACGTTCCAAACGTGCGCAACCCCGCGTGCCTGGAACCTCACCAACGAAGGGCCGTGCAGTGCCAGAAGACGTCGCTGCCCGCGAAGTCCTGGAAGACGCTCGTGCACTCGCTGCCTCTGGCGAGTGGGCGAAACTTGTCGCGCTCGTAACTTCCCTCCACCCCGCCGACCTCGCCGAACTCGTCCTCGACCTCTCCGAGGAAACCCGCCGCGACCTTCTCGGCCGCCTCCCCTTCCGATGTCGTCGGCCAGCTCTTTGAATACGTAGAGGATGACGAACTCCGCGACCTGATCCGCGGCGTCGGCGTGGAAGATCTCCCCGCCGTCCTCGAAGAAGTCGAAGACGACGTCGCCGCCGACGTCATCCAGCAGCTCGAGCCCGCCGAGCAGGTCGAGACGCTCGCCGCCCTGGATCGCGGCGAAGAAGTCGCCGAACTGATGGCCTACGGCGACGAGTCGGCCGGCGGCCTCATGAGCCGCGGCTTCGTCGCCCTGAACGACGACATCACGGTCCTCCAGGCGATCGACTACCTTCGTGTCCTTCGGCCCTCCGCGGAGCGCGCCTACTACCTCTACGTCCTCGACCGGGCCGGGCGGCTCCAGGGCGTTGTTTCCATCCGCGACCTGCTCGTCTCGGCGCCCGAAACCAGGCTGGGCGAGATCACCCAGCGAGACGTCCACGCTGTGGCCACCGGGACCGACCAGGAAGAAGCCGCCCGGGTCCTCCAGAAGTACAACCTGATGGCACTCCCCGTGGTCGATGAAGACGGCCGCCTCGAAGGCATCATGACCGCCGACGACCTCATCGACGTCCTCCAGGAAGAGGCGACCGAGGACATGTACCGGATGGCCGGGGTCGGCGAGGACGAGCGCGTCTTCAGCCCTGTGCGGACGAGTGTCCGGCGCCGCCTGCCGTGGATGATGGGCAACGTCCTGACGGCGTTCCTCGCCGCGGTGGTCGTCGGACTGTTCGATAGCGCCCTCAGCAAGGCAGCCGTGCTCGCGTACTTCATGCCGGTCGTCGCGGGCATGGGCGGCAACGCCGGCACTCAGACGGCGACCATCGCCGTCCGAAGCATCGCCCTTGGGGACCTCGACGTGAGCGATGTCTTCCGGGCCTGCCGCAAGGAGATCCTGGTTGCCATGGCGAACGGCCTCGCCATCGGCCTGGTGGCCGCGCTCGGCGCCTATATCTGGCAGCGGAACGAAACACTCTCCCTCGTGCTGGGCTGCGCGCTCTTCCTGAACATCTGCGCCGCGACCCTCGCCGGCGTCCTCATCCCCCTCGGCCTCAAGGCGGTCAAAGTGGACCCCGCGCTCGCCGCGAACATCTTCGTGACAGCCATAACCGATGTGATGGGCTTCGTCTTCTTCCTTGGCATCGCTTCGCTCGTCATCAGCCGGATTCAGTAGCTAGGCCCCGCACCGGCGGTTGTGCCGGGCGTGCCGTCTCCGCCATGCTTCTCGCATGCGCATAGTGACTCTCGATGAAGCGGTCGCCACCCTTAAGAGTGGCGACCGCTTATACGTCCATGGCGGCTCGGCAACGCCACACGTGCTCATCGATGGGATGGTTGTGCTGCGCGACGACCTCCGGGGCGTGGAAGTCGTCCACATGCATACGAATGGGCCTGCCCCGTACGTCGCGCCGGAGATGGAAGGGCGTTTTCGCCACAACGCCCTCTTCATCGGCCCGAACGTCCGCCGGGCCATCGAGGAGGGCCGCGCCGACTACACCCCGGTCTTCCTCAGCGAAATACCATCGCTCTTCGCGCCAGGCGGGCCGCTTCCGCTCGATGTCGCCTTCATCCAGGTCACGCCCCCGGACGAGCATGGACGCTGCTCGCTCGGTGTCTCGGTTGATTGTGCCCTCGCCGCTGCAAGCCATGCGAAGACCGTGGTCGCCCAGGTCAACCGCCAGATGCCTCGCACCTCGGGGCATAGCCTCAGTCTGGATGACATCGACCTCGCCATCGAGATCGATGAACCATTGCCTGAGTCCGAGCACGAAGCCCCAGGCCCGGAAGCGACGGCCATCGGTGGCCACGTAGCCGGCCTCATCGAAGATGGCGCCACGCTCCAGATGGGGATCGGCGCCATCCCCGCCGCGGTGCTCAACGCCCTCACGGGCCACCGCGACCTCGGCGTGCACACCGAGATGTTTACCGAGGCGCTCCTGCCACTCCTCAGGAGCGGGGTCGTCAACGGCGCGCGGAAGACCATCAACGCCGGCAAGACCGTCAGCGCCTTCGTCGTCGGCAACCGCGAGCTCTACGGCTACCTCGACCGCAATGAACGCATCGCCCTGCGCCCGGTGGACTACACCAACAACGTCGACGTGATCGCTGCCCACGACCGCATGGTCGCCATCAACTCAGCGCTGAGCGTCGATCTCACCGGCCAGGTCGTCGCCGATTCGATTGGCCCGCGGTTCTATAGCGGCATCGGCGGCCAGGTCGACTTCATCCGCGGCGCCGCCCGCTCCAGGGGCGGCCTCCCGATCATTGCGCTGCCCTCGACGGCGAAGGGCGGCACGCTCTCCCGCATCTGCCCCGACTTGATTTCCGGGTCAGGTGTGGTGACCACCCGCGGCGATGTGCACTGGGTGGTGACGGAATTCGGTGCGCGCAACCTTTTCGGCAAGACCATCCGCGAACGCGCCTCGATGCTCATCGAGATCGCTCATCCCGCCTTCCGCGAAGGGCTGCACGAATCCGCGGGCAAACTGGGGTACTTGGGGCGAAGGGCGAACTAGCTCTGGTAGACGCCCGGTTCGTCGTCCGGCTCATCAAAGATCGGCGCCGAGGAACCCTGGAGTGCCGCGATCAGGTCGGCGGCGTCCTGGGGCGTGATCTTGCCCTGCTCGAGCATCTGGAGCACGCGCATCTCTTCGCCTTCCCGCCGGCGAGAGGCTGCGGCGGCGCGGCCCGGCCGCTGCGGTTTGGGCTGGGCGGTGAAGGCCGCGCTACGGGATGGTGCTCCGGCCCCAGCATCCCGAGCCTTCACGATGCACTCGCCGATCCCGGAGGTAACGCGGACAGAGGTCATCGCCGGTTCGGGGGCGCTCGGGTACTCCACGCGAGACTTGCCGATTCCGCTCGACGCCTTGATTGTCACTTCGCCACCGGCCGGGAGCCGCACTTCGGCGCGCCCCAGGCCAACATCCACCTTGTACTCGCCCGCTGCCAGCTCGGCGATGTCCATCAGCACGTCGCCCGTCCCCGAATCGCAGCGGGCGAGGCCGCTGTGAGAAAGCACCGAAACCTTGCCCGCTCCCACGCTCACATCGAGGGACCCGGAGGTGAGGAGGCACTGCACGGTCCCCGCTCCCACATGGACTCGCAGGTCTGCTGCGCTGATTCCCTGCACTTCCGTCTCACCGTAGCCGTTGTCGATTCGGACCTGTTCGAACGAGCCTTCGCCGAGGCGGATGATCGTGGAGGCGCCCTGGCGGCGGCGGAAGAGCCATCCCTTCGTCAGCCGGACCTCGATGACGAGCCGGTCCCCGCTCCGGTGGACGTCGACTTCGGGCGTGCTCTTGTTACCGATCGAGACGACGCCCGGGGCCTCTCCCTCTTTGCACGCGCGGATAGTGAGCTTGCCGGCCGTCTGGTCGACCTGGACCTGGCGGATGCCTTCGAGCGAGAGGGCCTGCTCGGTCCGGACGCCCTCTGCGTCGTCTTCGTTGCTCCCGAAACGGCCTACCTGTGGGCCGCGGCTGCGGTGAGCTTCGCGCCTCGATTCTTCGCGGACCTGGTCGCGCAGCCTTCTCGCTTCGTCGCGCCCGCGCCGGGCGTCGTCGCGCATGCGGTCGGCTTCGGCCTTCGCCTCGCGCCGGAGCCGGTCGGCTTCGGCCTTCGCCTCGCGCCGGACATGGTCGGCTTCCAGTTTCGCCTGGCGCCGGAGCCGGTCGGCTTCTTCCAGCGCGGCGTGGATGTCGTCGCGTCCGTCAGCCATCGCGCGCCCCCAGGCTCCGAAGCTGTTCGGCCGCCTCCGCGGCGCTCAGGCGGCCTGCGGAAAGCTCGTCGAGCACGCGCTGCCGGCGTTCGCCGTCGCGTGGGTCCTCGCCAGCTTCGAAACCGAGTGCGATCAGCACATCGTTCAGGCGGGCGACGACGGTCGGGTAGGAAATCCCGAGTTCCTCTTCGACGTCTTTGATCTTCCCCCGGGCCCGCAGAAAGGTCTCAACGAACGAGAGTTGCTCCCGGTTGAGCCTTGCAAGGGGGCCGGCATCGAACCGTCCATCGACCCCGACTCCGCACGAGGGGCATTCCAGCCGGCGGACGACCAGAGCGCTATCACAGCTGGGACACGCACCCACGAAGCGGGCCATTCGGGTTCCTCCTGCCTACCGGGCGGAGTTGGCGCGCGGTAGGCGGTATTCGGCGACGGTGACGTTCGTCCCGCGGGCCCAACGTTCGACGGTGGCTGCGGCACGGCGGACGCCTGCGGCGGCCGTCGCGATCATAGAGGCAGCGGGCGATCCGTTCCCGTACCGGTAGGGCCGGCACGATTCGCGGCGGCTCTCGATGAAATACCGGCTGTGGTCCTCGATGAACCGGGTGTTGATATCCATTTCTGGTCTCCTTTCGGGCCGGTTGGCCCGGTTGGCACATGGCCTGATGAGATAATCGACCCCTTTCACCAAGAAGTCAATAGCAATTTTAAGAAAATCAATACAGAACTGAAGTTTCATGATACCAAAGGTTCTAACGTCAACTCGGAGTCCGTTTGGCTCAGCCTCGCCGCGCCGAAACATGCTCAGGCCCGTCCCGCGGAAAGCCCGTCCGATTCCATTCAAGATGGAAAGGGACGAGGTCATGCCATTGCAGCAGCCTGATTCAGGGGAGAAGAGGTGAAGCGCCGTGGAGGAATCGGTCAGCCCAGGGCGGAGACCACGTGTTCCGGGGCGCCGTCGCGGCTGAGGACGATCGCGCGGAGCTTGCGACCACCCCACGCGATGCCCATGTTCGCCGCCATCGCTCGCAGGCCCTCCGCCATCATGGCCCCGGCGACGTCTCCGTGGGGCGCACCATCGATCACAACTGCGATAGCGCCGCCCCCGCCGCGTTCGATGACCTGGGAAAACGCGATCGCCGCAACCAGCGGCGCAGTCAGCCCTCCCGCAACGATCGAATCCCACTCGTCACGCGAAAGTTCATCGACCTGGATCCTGGGCGCCGGGCCCGGGGCGATCACCACTGCGTCGCAACGGCCGAGGCGATCACAGACTTCCGCCGCGAAAGCCGCCGCAGCGGCCGGGTCGGAGGCATCGAGGACGGAGTTGAACTGTTCGCGCCCGATCGCCCAGACTTCGTTCGCGATCGACGCGGTCGAGAACTCCTCGACCTGGGCGACCGAGACGGTGCCGAGTGCGAGGTCCGCCCCGGCTTCCGCCAGCGCAACCGCGATCGCCCGGTCCTCTTCGCTTCCCCGGCAGACGAGCGCGACGACTTTCGCGGAGAGGGCTCCCATCAGTCGAAGAGCCCGAGGACGATGGGGACCAGGATCGCGGCGAGGATGAGGATGCCGATGCCGGCGCCTATCGCGTTCCAGTTGCGGGTCTTCATCCTGCCCGAGTAATACTCCCGCTCCCAGCTGCCATCCATCAGGTCCAGGTCGCGTTCATCGGGACCGAGGTCCGGCTCGTCGTCTTCTTCATACAGGTCGGCGGTCTGCGGTCGGGAACTCATCTCCCGGATCTTAGCGCACGATCTTTACACGTTCGTTGTCGTCGTCGCGGTCCCAAAGGTCCCATTCGAGGCCTCGTGGGAAGCGGAAGCCCCCGAACCCGAGCGAAAGCGACGTGAGTAGAAAAGCGATGACGCCGAGCCATGCCATCCCTGCCCCCGTGAGAACGACAATTGCCCCCGCCGCGGCCCACCAGACGATCGCTGCGATCCCGCGCGAAAACGGGTTGTGGCTGTTCGCGACTGCACCGGCGGTGAGGAAGGCGAAGACACACATCCAGCTCGCGCCCTCACCCTGGGCGATGACGGATATTCCGACGGCCAGCCACGCCGCCGAGATCCCCAGGCCCAGCACCCAGGCGTCGCGCTTCATCGTGCTATAGACGACGGCGCCGGTCGTGAGGAACGCGAAGATGCTCGTCCAGGCGGCGTCGCTGGTGCTGCCGGCCGCCAGCGCCATGCCCGCCCATGTGCCGGCAATGGCGAGCAACCGCGATATGCCGAGCCTCCGCCAGGCCGAAGCCCCCACTGCCCCCGTGGCCAGCGCCGCGAAGATCAGGATCCACCAGGCATCGTTTTCGGATACCACCGCGGCGATGCTCGCCGCCCAGATGACCATGATCGAGAAGATGGATGTTGCCTTGATCGTCATATCAGCCCGCCGTCAGCATCGCGAATCTCCGGGCCGTTCACACAGGCGCGGCCATCCCCGAACTTCGCGTCGCGCCAGTGTAGCGCGGCATTCAACCCCTTTTCCGCAGCGACACGATTGCGGCCGCCCGAATCTTCGTTGATGACGGGCGGGTAGTCAGTCACTGGGGCAACCTCCGGGTGGGCCGGATTGTAGGGAGTGCGCCGGACCTCGGCGAATCGAACCGGCAGGAGAAGGAATTTCTCCCGCCGTTGCCTACAATTCGCGCATGCCGCCGCCCGGCAGCTGGTCGAACCAGGTGGAGTTCCGCATCGCGATCTACCGGGGCGAATCTCAGCCTGCCGGACAGCCGTTCCCTCCGGACGTGGGACGGCATCCCGCGCCCCATTATCCCGGGAGGACCCCTATGCCCGCCGCGCCAATCCCCGTCGCCCTCGCCCAGATCGGTCAGGTCGCCCACACCGTGAAAGACCTGGAACCAGCCGTCGCCTTCTTCCGCGACAAACTCGGGATGATCCACCTCTTCACCGCCGGACAGCTCGCCTTCTTCGACTGCGCCGGCACCCGCCTTATGGTCGATGCGCTCCCCGAGGCCCAGGGCAACGGCAACTCCGTGCTCTACTTCAAGGTGGATGACATCCACGGCTCGGTCACGACCCTGCGCGGGAAGGGAGTCGGCTTCGAAGGTGAGCCGCACCGGATCTTCACTCACCCCGACGGGACCGAGGAATGGATGGCGTTTTTCAAGGACCCCGAAGGGAACCTGCTCTCGCTGATGAGCCAGGTGAAGCCTTAGGCGCACTTCGGCCTGCGTTATACTTGAGGCATGACCGCGAAGCAGCAGTTACTGGAGTACGTTTCCCGGCTGACCGAGGAAGAGGCGGAAGACAAGCTTCCCTGGCTTGCTCCGATCCTTGAGCCGCGCCCCGCGAACCGGCGGCTCACTCCAGCAGAGAGGGCCGCGGTTGATCGGGGCCTGGCCGATATCGAGGCCGGTCGGTTCGTCACTCTTGAGGAACTCGAAGCTGAGATGGAGGAGTGGGACGATTGAGGGTCATTGTCTCGCGGGAGGCGCGAGAGTCTCTCAAGGCCATCTCCGCCTACCTGGGTCAGTACTCCCCGGCCGCACGCCGAACCCGGTTCGAGATTAACGCGCGCATCAAGACGCTACCACTGAACCCTCGGAAGGGGCGGAAGGTTCCCGAGTACGACGTCGATGCCATTCGCGAAGTAATCGAGGGGGGACTACCGCATCTGGTATCGACTCTCCCACGAGCGCATCGAAATAATCGCGATCTTCCACGGTGCTCGAGGGGTTTGAGGCCTCGTCCGTCAGCCTGATCTCCGGTAACCATCTGTGTTATGCTCACCAGCAGAGTTGATGGTGACCGAGAGCCCTCTGAACGCTCCCATACGTCTGTCGTACTGTTCGTTTGTCGCCTCCTCGCTCGAGTGTGTATCTGTTATCGCCCGGTCAGCGCGCCTGTGAGGGCTCGGCGCAGCGGCCAGTTCGGCGCACCACCTGTGCGCCACCGAAAGGAACCTGAGCCCCCTGCTGTCCTTCCTCACCCGTAAGCGAAAGGGCGCCGCTGCCACTGATGCGCCCACTACCGCCGCACCCGCGGCCGTCCTTGAACCTGCCGCGCATAGGCCTGCCGCGCCACACCTGCACGCCCACCACGACCAGCCGGTCCACCCCTCCGCGCACGATCCACTGACCCCAAAGCGGCGCCGGAACCGTGGACGGCGCGGTAGCGGCGCCGGTCCCGAGACCCTCGATTCGGCGCCCCGGCCGCGCACCAACCTGCCGCCCACGAAGGCCCCAATCTCCGAAGCATTTGCCAGCCTCGGAGTCGGCGACACCGCCCTCGAGGCGATTGCCGCCCTGGGCTACACCGACCCGACACCGATCCAGGAGGCAGCCCTCCCACGTCTCCTGAATGGCGAAGACCTCATCGGCCTCGCCCAGACAGGCACCGGCAAGACCATCGCCTTCGGCATCCCGCTGGCCCGCTCCATCGACCCATCCCGCAACGAAGTCCAGGCCGTAGTGATGGTGCCGACGCGTGAGCTCGCGAACCAGGTGAAAGATGTCATCGAACACCTCGGCAAGTTCTACGGGTTCACCACGCAGGGCCTCGTCGGCGGCAGCCGTGTGAGGTCCGACCTGATGGCGCTCGAAAAAGGCTGCCATGTTGTCGTCGGTACGCCGGGCCGCGTCATCGACCACCTCAAGCGGGGCACCCTCCGGCTGGAACGTGTTCACTTCGTCGTCCTCGATGAGGCCGACGCGATGCTCGATATCGGCTTCGCCCGCGACATCGACTACATCCTTCGCACCGTGCCCAAGCAGCGCCAGACCGCCCTCTTCAGCGCCACGATGCCCATGAGCATTGCTCGGCTGACACATCGCCACATGCGCCGCGCCGAGACCGTGGAGATCGAACCCGAACAGCGTACCGCCGCCGGCGTCCGCCAGTTCTATTGCGAAGTCTCGGAACGCGAGAAGTACCTCGCCCTGCGGTACATCTACGAACAGCACGGGCTCGGGCGCACGCTCATCTTCCGTAACACGAAGATCGGTGTGGATCGCCTCACCGACCAGCTCGTAGCCGCGGGCGTCCAGGCCAGAGCCATTCACGGCGACCTTCGCCAGGGCCAGCGCGACCGCGTCATCCAGGATTTCCGCTCCGGGACCCTCGATTTCCTCGTGGCAACGAACGTCGCGGCCCGTGGTCTCGACATCCCCGATATCGAGAACGTGATCAATTACGACGTGCCCCAAAACGCGGAGGAGTACATCCACCGCATCGGCCGCACCGCCAGGGCCGGCAAACAGGGTGCTTCCTACACGTTCGTCGGCGAATGGGACCTGGACTTCTGGGATGTCATCCGCAGGGAAGTCGGCGACGAGAACTTGGAGTACCTGAAGCTCCCCGCCCGCTGGGACTAACCTCGTAACCCGAGACTCGCCGTAACGCGGAGCCTTCTTCGTTACGGCCCTACAACTTGGGAAGCCACGGTCCTCGCAGGTACCGCTCCCTCGTCGAAACGGTCGCCACCTCCTGCGTCCAGCGAATCTGGCGCAGCGAGGATTTGAGCGACGCCGACTTCTACGCGTTCGGCGCCTACCTCAACGCTCGCGAAGCTTCCGGCCGGCGGCTCCTTGGCATGCATGCTGCGCCCGCTGCGTGCAGCGACACCGTGACCGGCCGCTGCGGGATTCGGCCGCTTCTTCGATAGCGCGGAACCGAAGCCGCCCTCCCGGCGTTCTGGATCGCAGGGTATCTTCGCCCGGGAGCTCAAGCGTTATGCAGGAGTGGGTCACCCCCGACACACTCGGCGAGCTGGACCGGCGCATCTATGACCTTGCCATCCAGCCGATGCCGCTCGCCGAAATAGCGGTCCGGCTCGGTGTGCCCGTGGGCCAGGCAGACGAACGCATCCAGCACGTGTGCAGACGGCTCGGGGTCGACGGCCGGGCGGGACTGCGCGCCGCCGCCGAACTCCCCGCTGTAACTGCGGCCACCCAGGTCCGAAACGGGAGCGAGGACGAATACGTCATTGGCGCGGAAACGGGCGAACCCGGCCGGAGGCCGCCGAAGCACACGCGCCGGGTAGTGCTGGCAGGTGGGATTGCCACGCTCGCTATTGCCGGCGGGGCAGCGGCGGTGGCCGTCGCTCGGCGCGGCTCTAGCGGCGGACGTGATCCCGGCGCCAGCGAATCAGGCACTGCGGCCCCTGCTGGAAGCGCAACTCCCGCCGCCTTCGGCGGCCTTCCCATCCGTCGTGAAGGTGGCCTGGGCGAGACCTACGGGACAGCGACGTGGGTCAACGGCGCCCCGATCGACTGGCCACACGGGCTCTTCTCGCTCTCCCTGAAAGCTGGCCAGGTCTCCGGGCTCCGCTTCCTCGAAACGGAGCCGCGGGCCGAAGGGGCTTCGGGGTTCGTGTTGTATGAAACCGGCCCGGGCGGAACCTTGGTCTGGGCTCAACATGGCTCCGGCCGCGGCTACCTTGCCGATCCCCTCATCCTCCAGTCGAGCTGGTCGTGGCCGCTCGAAAGCCTCCGACTGGTGGCCGGAGGCGGAGAAGCCCCCAACCGGACGCTGGTCTTCGAGGAGCTCATGGAACGGCGCGGCACAGGCCGGTTCCACATCTTCGCGCTTCGGCCGGGGTCACCCCTCGAGTCTGGCCCGACCGGGGCGTTCCAGCTCCCTGCTTCGGGCTTCGGCCTCCCTTCGCTGCTCTCCCGCGATGCCACGCGTCTCGCTATCTGGTCCGGCACTGATTCAACCGACCCCCAGCTCCACCTCATAGACCTCGTACGAGGCGCGATCGTCCAGAGCAGCCAGAAGATCGAGCCCCATGGAGGTGTGACGGCCCGCCCGCTCCGCCTGGATCGCCTCGATGGCGGGTTCGATGGCTTTCTTGGGCGCTGGCAGTACCCGGGCGCCGAGCCCCTGCCCTTCGGCCAACTGTTCAACTGGGACGGCGCGTGGGCCGAGGACGGCATGTCACGCGTCCAGGAACTGGATTGGACGACGGCCTACTCGCGGGATGGCCTCCGGCGCGTCTCCGAAGTGACCCTGAAGTATGTCCCCATGCAGGGTGTCGATAGCGCCCGGGAGTACTGGACCGCCGTGTCGTCGTTCGGCTCCGGCCAAGCCGACCCGGAATGGTCCATGCTCTCCGCGTCGATCGGCTACGCCGACGGGACGCCGGCCAACCCATGGCTCGCGGATGGCTCTGGATTCGTCGCCATGGTACGCGGGCCCGAACCTGAGGGAGACGCATCGGACGCCTACGAATACGCGATCATCTCGGCCGATGGCCGCACCGTGACTCGCATCCCACTGCCAGCCGTCCCCGGCGAGTCGGTCCCCTGGTTCCGCAGAAACGCGATGCGCTCGCCCTCGCCCTGCCCATTTGATGCCAACCTCATCGCTTTTGGTCGCCTGCAGGTCTACATCCGCCGCACCGGCCAGTGGCTCAGTGCCAACGTCGCGACCCCTGATGGCCCCGACCACCTCGATCCCTGGGCGGCCGGGCCGGGGGACATGGTGTTCGCACTCCCCCACGGCGGCCATGGGGGAGCGTCACCGCCGATCTTGTTGAACCTGAAGCGCGTATCCGGCGCCCCCCCAGCGAGCTTTCGCTTCGTTGTCGCTCGTACCGGCGATGGCCTGAACGTCCGTGCCGGCCCTTCCCGGGGTACATCCGTCCTGGCGCTGCTTCGCGATGGCGATGTCGTCGAGCTCGCAACCGACCTGAAATTCGAAGAAGGCCTGCGGAGCGCCCAACAGCGACGCGACGCAACCTGGCTCTTCATCAGGACGCCGGCCGGCACATCTGGCTGGGTTTCGGCCGCTTACCTCGATTGGGCCTGACCGGAGACGTACATGGAGTCCCGGTGGCGCGCCTCTACATAACACCGTTCCTGAGCACGCCCGCCCCGGTTACCTCGATCTCGACGCTGTCGCCAGTGTTGATCCGCGGCGGTTCGCCCGGCGTCCCCGTGTAGATAATGTCGCCGGGCAGCAGCGTCATCACACTGCTCACGTACCGGACGATCTCGGGGATATCCCGGATCAGTTCGGTCGCTCCGCCGTGCTGCACCTGGATGCCATTTACCCGGGTGACCACTTCGAGCGTCGGGTACTCGATCCCGGTCACGATCGTCGGCCCGAAGATCCCGAACGTGTCACTGCCCTTCGCCCGCCACCATTGGCCGTCCGAACGTTGCCAGGCGCGTTCGCTCACGTCGTTCCCGGCCGTGTAGCCGAAGATCCCGCCGAGGGCTTCTTCGCGCGTAGCGTTCTTCAGCTTCCGTCCGATAACGATGACGATTTCGCCCTCCGGTTCGACGTGCGTCGCTCCCGTCGGCAACAGGATGTCGTCGCCGGGGCCGGCGATGCTCGAAAGCGGCTTGAAGAAGAGCGTCGGCGGATCGGGCACCGGCCTCCCGTTCAGGTGGCTCGAATAGTTCAGGCCGACGCAGACGATCGAGCGCGGCTCGCAGGGTGGGAGGAGCCGCACAGCCTCGAGAGCGAGCCGCTCGCCCGTGGCCGTCGCGCTCGCCCAGAATGGCTCCTCGATGACGCGGATGCTCTGGCCCTCAACCTGTCCAGCCCCTCGCGATCCGTCCTTGCGTTCGAAACGTACGTAGTTCGCCATCGTATTCTCCCGATCCTGGTTCGTGTCGCGGGAGTCTACTGGACACGGTGGATAGGGTCGTTTCCAATTCGCCCACAACGCAACGGAGGCACACATGCCAGGGAAGATGACCCAGGACGAGGTAAACGCCTTTCTCGATAGCCGTCCCGGCTGGATCGCTCTCACAACCATGAGCGCAGACGGCTTTCCCCACTCCGTCCCGATCGGCTACTTCCGCGTCGGTGGCGACATCTACATCGGATGCCGCGCCGGCACCCAGAAGTTGAAGAACATCGGACGCAACCCGAAGGTCTCGCTCATGCTCGAAGCCGGCAGCACCATGCAGGACATCAAGGGCGTCTGCATCCAGGGCGAGGCCGATGTCATTCTCGACCCGGCCCGCCAGCTTCCCCTCCTTCGGGAGTCCATGCGCCGCCGCGGCACTCCCGCCGATCAGCTCCCGGCGGAGGCTCGGCCGGGCTCGGCCTTCATCCACATCGTGCCCAAGAAGGTAATCTCCTGGGACTACGCGAAGGGCTAGCCATGAATATCGTGGACCGTGCCGACGAGAGTTACTTCCAGGCCTGGCGTGCCTTTGGCAGGTGCGCCGCCGGAGGGGCGGTGCGCGAGTCCTCTGGCCTGCTCTGCGTTTCCAGTGGCCTGCCGGTTGCGTTCATGAACCTCGCATTCGTGACGCGCCCGCTCAGCGCCCCGGAGGACCAGATCGCTTCGGCCATGGCATTCTTCGATTCACGTCGCGAACCCTTCATCGTGCGCATCCGCGAGGGTCTTGACCGCGCGAGCGAAGCAGCCTGCGAACGCCTTGGCATGCCTTACAGCGATACCGTCCCGGGTATGGCTTCTACCAGCATGAGCGTCCCGGCGCCGCCCGCCGGCCTCGATATCCGCCTCGTCGATAGCGGCCCGGCGCTTCATGACTTCCGTGCCGTGATCTCCGCCGGCTACGAGATTCCAATGGCGATGGTCGAGGCTTTCGTGACGGCGGACCTCACGCGCGCCCCGGAGGTCGAGAGCTACGTCGGGTACGCGGATGGCCAGCCCGCCGCGAGTTCGACCCTGGCGTTCGGGGGCCGCGTGGCCGGCATCCACAACGTCGCGACGGCGCAGGAGTTCCGAAAGCGCGGCTTCGGCGAAGCGATGACCTGGCACGGCATCGAACGCGGCGCCGCCTACGGCTGCGACATGGCGGCTCTCCAGTCCTCGGAGATGGGCCAGCCCATCTACGCACGCATGGGCTTCCGCGTCGTCTCGCCCTACCGGACGTTTCATCGCCCGGGTGTCTAGCGGCCGCTCAGTGGCTGGCGATGAGCTGGTCGAGCGCCGTCACCAGCTCCGAAACAGAGTGGACCTCCGCGTCCGGGACCTCCTGGAGCGACCGGGGTTGCTGTTCCATATGCCTCCCGGTGCGGAAGAGGACCGTCGCCATGCCCAGTGCACGGGCCGGGAAGATGTCGTTGTCGATCCGGTCGCCAACCATGATGCACTGCTCCGGGGCAACGTCCAGGTCTTCGCACGCCCGAAGAAACAGCCGCGTATCCGGCTTCCGGTAACCGTGGTGACCACTGACTTCGCGGTGGGAGAAGTACCGGCCGAGTCCCAGGCGATCCAGGTCGTCGAGGGCCTGGGCCGGTTGGTTGGCGGCCAGCCCAAGAAGCACTCCTCGCTGGTGAAGGCTCGTCAGCAGCGCCTCGATACCTGGTCGAAGCTCGAGCCCACCCCTGGTTTCGCGACGCTCCACCGACGACTCCGCAAACAGCCGCTGGGCCTCACGGGCGCGCAACCGGTCTCCCCGGCAGAGCCGCCAGAGTATGGCCGCGTACGCATCCGGGGCGTAGGACTGGACGGCCCAGGTGTTCGCGGCCTCGAAGGCCGGTTCGCTCGCGTTCACACCGACGGAGAGCAGCGCGCGGATCAGGTGCGCATCGACCAGGGCCTCGTGGAGCACCTCGGTATCAATCGGGCCGCCGACGTCGAAGAGGACAGCGCGCACGCTCATCGGGGCGAGTGATCTGGCGGTGATGTCTGCGTGGATGTCGCTGGCCCGGAAGGCGTGGTCGGCCGGTTGTCGCGTGAAGAGGACGCGGGCCTCGAAGGCCCGGTCACGGCTGCGCTCGCTGCGCCCGCACCGGCTCTCCGCCCAAGTAGGAGTCGCCCAAGCCTGGGAGCCGGGGCTCAGTTCGAGGCATGCCGCGATTCTACAGCACGCCCCGGCGGCACCACCGCGATCGCGCGGCGCGTTCGTACTGGCGGCGCTGCTACTCTGAGGAATGTGGTTTCCGCAGAAAGCATCCGCGCAGGTTTCGGTGGCCGTTTCGGCGGCGAACCCTCGGTCGTCGTGCGTGCGCCCGGCAGGGTAAACCTGATCGGTGAGCACACAGACTACTGCGGCCTGCCGGTGCTCCCAATCGCCATCGACAGGGCCACATTCATCGCAGCGGCGCCCACCGCCGACGGTGTCCTGCGAGCGACTTCGACGGCGTTCCCGTCGCAGGCGGAGATCGCCCGGTCGGCGCCTCGTCACCAGTCCGAGCCGTGGCATCAGTACCTCTCCGGTGCCCTCCATGAACTTGCGGCCGTGGCTCCCGGAAGGGGCGCGAACCTGTTCATCGATGGCGACCTGCCGGCCGGCGGTGGGCTCAGTTCCTCGAGCGCACTCACCGTTGGAGTGATCTCGGCACTCGCGGCAGCCTGGGGCAGCCCCCTCGAACCTGTCGAGGCGGCGCGGCTCGCGACCACGGCCGAGCGCCATGCCGGCGCAGAGACCGGCGGTATGGACCAGCAGGCGATCGCCCTCGGCCGAGCCGGCAACGCCCTTCGCATCGAGTTCCTCCCACCGGCGGTCCGCTACGTGCCGCTGCCCGAAGGCCTCGCGTTCGTTGTTGCATATTCCGGCCAGGATGCCCCGAAGGGCGGCTCCGTGCGTGATGCCTACAACGAGCGCGTGGTCGGCACCCGCATCGCCGCCCTCATGCTGGCGGACATGCTGGGCGTGGAGCTCGAAGGCACGCCACTCCTCGGCAACGTGGCCGGCATCGACGCCGCCGGCGTGATGGTTGTCGAGTTGCCCGACCAGATGGCTCCCCGGAACGCCGCGAACGCCGTCGAGGCGAACGTCGAACGCGTCATCCAGTTCGCCACCAGCCATTTCGATTCCGCCCGCAAGGTGCCGGTGAAGCGGTATGCGCAGCACGTGCTTTCCGAGGCCGAGCGGGTCGATGCTGCTGAAGTAGCCCTCGCCGCGGGAGACCTCAAGACGTTTGGCAGGCTCTTGAACGAATCCCACGACAGTCTCCGCAACGACTGTCGCTGCAGCACTCCGGCGCTGGACAAGGTGGCCGCGGCGATGCGCAAGTCCGGGGCGTTCGGCGCACGGCTGACCGGCGCCGGTTTCGGCGGTTACGCCGTCGCCGCCTGTCCGCCGGCAAAGGTACAGGCGGTGGTCGAAGCCGCGGTCGCCGCCACCGGCGGGCCGGCATTCGAAGTGACAGCCTCGGACGGGCTCTCGTTCGCATGAACGCGGTCACCTCCGCCGTCTTGCTCGCTGCAGGGCGGGGCGCCCGGCTTGGCCCACTCACACAGGACTTCCCGAAGGCCATGCTCGAAGTCGGCGGCCAACCGATGCTGCACCGGATCATCGGCGGCCTCGCGAATGCCGGAGTCGATCGATTCACGATTGTTTCCGGCCACGCCGCCGAATCCCTCGAACAGGCCACCGGCGACGGCCGTCGCTGGGGTGTCCACATCCGCTATGTCCGCCAGGCGGTGCTCGATGGCACCGCGCGGGCACTGGCTCTCGCCCGGTCCGATGTCGGCGACTCGTCTTTCTTCGTGGGCTGGGGCGACATCGTCGTCGATGCCGCGAACTACGACCGCGTCATCGCTGCGGCCGGTCCTACGGGAGCCTCCCTGGCCGTGAACGAGGTCGATGACCCCCACGCCGGAGCCGCGGTGGAGGTCGATGATGACTGGGCGGTCACCCGGATCGTCGAGAAGCCTCCGAAAGGAACGTCGAACACCCGCTGGAACAACGCCGGGCTCTCCGTCCTGCCGCCGGAGATATGGGGTTTCGTTGCGGCCCTGCAGCCTTCGTCACGCGGTGAGTACGAACTCCCGGGCGCAATTGCGGCGTTCATCGCGGCGGGCGGCCGAATCCGTGCCGTGCCCATCGCAGGGCCGTGGTTCGATGCGGGCACGCCCGAGAGCCTGGCCGCGGCACGGCTGCACTTCGGCGGATAGAGCGTCCGTTGCCCCTGCAGCCTGTACCCTGTCCCTGCATGTTGAACCTTCCCTGGGACCTCTGGCTGAATCCGATTGACCTGCCCCCCGGTCTCACCCTCGAGACGGCGTTCGATGCGGCCACCGGGCGGCTGCAACTCACCGTGGTCAACAACTCCGGCGTTGCGGTCGTGCCTGGCGAGGTCGGCGTCGCGGGCGAACTCGATGCGCCCGCGACTGGCAACTGGGCCTGGCTCCACGGCCGCTATATGCAGATGGACGCGCTCGTCCGGAACTTCGGTGAAGACTCACCGCCCGGCTACGACGGTCGCTTCCTCCGCGATGCGGGCGAGACCCGTACCTACGTCTCTCGCGAAGTCGGTGCGCTCTCGATCCTTTCGCAGCAGCCATCTGTGCTCCTCGTAGGCTCGCTCCGCGGCGACCGCTTCTTCTTTTCGATCGAATACACCCTCGACGCCGCTGAGACGCGCATCCAGGGCATCGCCCTCCGATTCGATCTCGAAGCCGTGGAACTCGCCCCCGGCGAGCGGCTGGTCTTGCCCCCGCTCCTCTTCATCGCCGGGGGCAACGCCCTCGACCTGGTGGAGCGGTACGCCGATGAGGTGGCCGAAGCGATGCAGGCCCGCGTGCCCGCCCGTGTCCCGACCGGCTGGTGCAGCTGGTACTACTTCTACAACCGCGTCAGCGAGGCCGATGTGCTCGCCAACCTCTCGGACATGGTGCGCGAGATGCACCCTGCCGAATTCGTCCAGATCGACGACGGCTTCCAGTCGCACACCGGCGACTGGCTCATTCCGAACGAGAAGTTCCCTTCCGGCATGAAGGCCCTCGCGGACGAGGTCCGCGCCGCCGGCTACACGCCCGGGCTCTGGCTCGCACCCTTCGTCCTCAACGAGCACTCCGCCGCCTTGCGCGAACACCCGGACATGGTGCTGAAGACGCTCGACGGGCAGATGCTGTACGTGCAGACATGGCTCGGCCGGTGCGCTGTCCTCGATTGCACGCACCCCGAGGCCGAAGCCTGGCTGCGCAACACCATTCGCACCACCGTGCGCGACTGGGGCTACGGGTACCTCAAGCTCGACGCTCTGAGCTTCGCCGCCGTGTCATCCACGCTGGTCCGCTATCACACACCCGGCACGACTGCCCCGGCCAACCTTCGCCGCGGGCTCGAGATCATTCGCGAAGAGGCCGGTGACGAGACATTCATCCTCGGCTGCACCTGCCATTTCGCTCCCGCCGTCGGCCTCGTCGATGCGATGCGCGTCGGCCCGGACGTGAAAGAGGTCTGGGCCGATGGCCCGCACCCCTCGGTGAAGCATGCCATGCGCCTCACCCTGCAGCGGAATTGGATGCACATGCGCTGGTGGGCGAACGACCCGGACTGCCTCATCGTGCGCGATACCGACACGTCGCTCGATGAGGCCGAGACTCGCTTTCTTGCCACTGGCATCGCCCTCAGCGGTGGAATGGTCGTCGCCAGCGACGACCTGCCGAAGCTCAACCCACAGCGGCGCGAGATGGCACTTGCCCTCTTCCCGCCGGCCGGAGTCGCGGCCCGCCCGGTCGACCCCTCCGATGGTCCGGTCCCGCGCGTCTGGCGAGCCGACCTCGGTGAGGGCCGTTCGCTGATCGGCGTCCTGAACTGGGACGACACCGCCGAGTGGGTGCCCTGGACCGAAATCCTCCGCCCCGGCGAGGTCGCATTCGATGTCTGGAACGCCCGCCTGCTCCCGATGGGCGATGTCTTCCTGCGTGCCCACGAAGGCACGCTCTGGCAGGTCTCGGCCCCCGGCAAGACCCCCCCCGCGTCGTCGGCGACTCGGCCGGCCTCACCCGGAAGGACCTCTTTGCCCGTCAGGTCTCGGGCCGCCTCCAGGTTCGCAACGACGCGGCTCTGCCGCGAGTCATCGCGATCCAGAACCGCGGCCAGGCCTGGGAAGTCGACCTCGCCCCCGGCGAGATGCGCTGGTTCGATTAGCGGGCAGAGGGACGTGTCACGACTCTGGGTGCTCCACGGGACGATTGCTCAGGCCACCGCTCGGCGTCGCTTCGCCGTAGACATCGTAGGTGTAGGACTTCTGGCTGTTGCCCGAGCTGTCGACGATCGCCATCGTCGAGCCCAGGCCGTCGACGTAGCGGGCGGGCGGGGGGCCGGCCCCCGCGCCCGCCCAGCCGCGCCGGACTCGAAACAATGCCTGTGCCGGAAGGAAGCGTGGTGCTCGTCATCCTGCCTGCATCATCATACGAATACGTGGTGGAATTCGAGTTCCAGTCGGTGACAGATGTGAGTCGGTTCGCGTTGTCGTAGCCGTAGGTCACCTGGTTCGAGGATTGAACTCCTGGAGGAGTTGAGACCATTCTGCATGGTTAGACTCGGGTGAGCCGTCAGACTCAGGTCAACTTGGGCCAGTCTCGGCAGGGGATGGCCAGGAGTTGTGCGGCCTCGTTACAGATATCCAGCCGTTGCGAACTCATCGTGAAGACGTCGTTCACGTACCCGTTCATAACGCCGAACCGCGTCTCCCTCGAACGGCGAAACCGCGAGGATCACGTTCGCGGCTGCTACTGCCCGTGGCACGTCCCCTGACCGCAGCACGTTCGCATCAGGTCGAACGCGGCGCCCAAAAGTTCGGAACTAGGGCTAGGACTTCTTTGAACTTCGAGTCTGCGATTCCGAATTCCTTCAGACCGTAGTGCCTTCGGCCGAGAACGAGTGCCGCGTATGGCCTCACAAGTCCCCGTTCGGCTTCGCGGAACTGACCGACGGAAGCGGGAGTCCAGCCTTTTAATGCCCACTCCGCGTAGGCGAACCAGAACAGGGCGAACGAGTCGTGAGGGGCCGCAAGTTGCGCGGTACGAAATGCTTCTAGGCCCCCGAAGCCCCACTCCGCTTTGTCCAAGAACCATGCGAACGCTCCTTGGAGGAGCCAGTACGCTACTTCGGTTCCGTCCAATGCCTCGCGGCTCCTCTGGTGGGCGAATTCGCGCGCTCCGACGAGGTCGCCATGCTCCACCAAGCTGCGAAAAAGCGCGTAGGTTGAGGATGAGTCGCCCATTACGGGAGCACCCATGCATCAGTGACAATCCACTGTCCCGTGGCCTGATTCTCATAGGTGTTGACCTGGAATCTAACGCCGTTGTATTCCCCAATGAATTCTTCGACAAATTCGCCGTCTCCATGCCCGCTCCCTCGGCTACGAATCTTGTTCCCGGGATTCTTCGCGGTTCGTTCTAAGAGCTCGATTATCTTCTCCTGACTGAGTTTAATGCGGGTCCGTTTGTGCTTGGGTTGGAAGATATGGATCAGCCGGTGTGGGTCATTGACAGGCACTCTCGGCGCGGCCACCGAGCCCTTTCCACCGGCGCCTGCGCCAGGACCCGGCTGCTTCCCACCACTGGATTCTTCCGCGAAGTGCGTGAGACCGCTCGGGTCTCCGAAGTTGGAGGGCGCAGCGGCGGCGTAGCCGAAATTGGACTCGGTCCAGGATTGATCAAGGGCGAGCGGATCGCGGCTCAGGAACACCCCGGTCTCGGGGTCGTAGTACCGGGCCCGCAGGTACTGCAGGCCCGTGCCGTCGGTCTGCTGGCCGGCGAAGTCGAACTCACTCGCCAGCCCACCGCTCGGCGTGGCTTCGCCGTAGACATCGTAGGTGTAGGACTTCTGGCTGTTGCCGGAGCTGTCGACGACCGCCATCGTCGAGCCCAGGCCGTCGACGTAGCTCGAGACAATGCCGGTGCCGGAGGGAAGCGTGGTGCTCGTCATCCTGCCCGCATCATCATACGAATACGTGGTGGAGTTCGAGTTCCAGTCGGTGACAGACTCGGGCAAGGTTCGAATGGCGGTTGCCACCTACTCCCCCACCCACCGGTACTCCCGCAACCGGATCTTCCCCTCCAGGTCGAACCGCACTCCCTCTGTCTCCAGCCGTTGACGTTGGAAGTCCGCAGCCGGACCGCGGTTGCCATGACTAATGCCGCCGCGCACATTCACCACCCGCCACCAGGGCACGCCGCTCGTGCCGGGGAGGTTGTGGAGGGCGTAGCCAACCGCCCGGGCCGCTGCCGGGGCCCCGAGTTCGAGCGCGACCTGCCCGTAGGTGACCACACGTCCCGCGGGTACCTGCGTCACGTAGCCGTACACCCGCTCATAGAACGTCTCATCCACGCCGCGGATCCTCCGACGGCGCACGCTTACCAACCACTGCCCACCAACGGCCAACCTCCGCCGGCCGTATCATTTCCGCCACTATGACCACACCCGAACCCATCCTGCCCCTCACCGGGATCCGCGTCATCACCACCGGCCAGATCCTCGCCGCGCCGTTCTGTTCCACCCTCTTCGCCGAATTCGGGGCCGAAGTAATCAAGATCGAACCACCCGTCACCGGCGAATCGAACCGCGGCAGCGTCTCCTTCGCCCAGGACAACCGCGGACAGAAAGCGATCACCCTCGACATCACCAGGCCGGAAGGCGCCGCCGTCTTCCGCCGCCTCGCCGACAGGGCCGATGTACTGGTCGATAACAACCGCCCGGGCGCACTCGAGAAGTGGGGCTTCGCCCCCGATACCCTCCGCGAAACGAACCCCGGACTCGTCACCGTGCGCATCAGCGGCTACGGACAGACCGGGCCCTACAAGGACCGCGCCGGCTTCGACCGCGTCGCCCTGGCCTTCGCCGGCATCACCGGCCTGACTGGCTATCCCGACCGTCCGCCCGTGCGCCCGGCGTACTTCGTCGCGGACTATGGCGCCGGCATGTTCGCCGCCTTCGGGGCGATGCTCGCCCTCCGCGCGCGCGACCAGACCGGCAAGGGCCAGGACGTCGACATGGCGCTCTACGAAGCGGTCTGGCGCATGAGCGGCACCCACATCGCCAGCTACGGGCTCCAGGGCAAGGACCGCGAGCGCTCCGGCAACTACATGCCCGGCGTCGTCCCCGCCGAGCAGTTCGAAACCTCCGATGGCCACTTCCTCGTCATCAACGCGACCACTCCGCGTGCGTTCAGCAAGCTCTGCGAAGCGATCGGGCAGCCCGAACTCGTGCATGACCCGCGATTCGCCCCCGGACGAACCTGATGCAGAACCACGCTGCCATCCACGCCATCCTCGGGGAATGGGTGGGCCAGCGCCCGCTCGCCGAATGCCAGGCCACCCTCGATCAGTTCGGAGTGCCCGCGACGAAGGTCTACCTCATGGAGGACATCGTCGGCGACCCGCACTTCGCCGACCGTCACCAGGTCCTCTCCGTGGAATCAGCCGACTATGGCCACCTTCTCCAGCCCGGCGTCGTCCCCGTCCTCACCGCCACGCCAGGACGCGTCGCCCACCGCGCACCGCTCCTCGGCGAACACAACGAGGAGATCCTCCTCGGCCTGCTCGGGATGCAGCCCGCCGAGTTGGAGGGTCTCAAGGCGAAAGGACTGGTCTGATTCGGCCGCTCTCCGTATCGTGCCGGCCAGCGCGGGGCTCCGCGGGAGGGTTAGATGCTCGGCAAACGCGTCGTCGCCGCCATCATCGATATCGTCATCCTGGCAGTCGTCTTCTTCCTGATGTCTGCCGTCTTCGGAGACGCCGAGTCCGACACATCGGACGGCGCCTCGTTCTCCGCCAATCTCGATGGCCTCCCCGCCCTCGTCTACTTCCTGCTCGTCATCGGTTACTACATCGCCGCCGAGTTCTACCTGGGCGCGACACCCGGCAAGAAGGCGATGGGACTCAAGGTCGTCAGCGATTCTGGACCGCTCACCATCGGTGCAGTCATCCTGCGCAACGTCCTCCGTATCGTCGATGGGTTGCCCATCTTCTACCTCGTCGGATTCATCTGCGCCGCCGTGCGGCCTGATAACAAGCGCATCGGCGACATCGTCGCGAAGACCAGCGTGGTGGCTGCTTAGCGCCCGGCCGCGCTGGCAGGCCCCCGCAGTGTCCCGGTACAGTTCGCTCGCGGGCGAGCCACGACTCTCCACGTCCGCGAAGGCGAACACATGACGCTCGTATTCCCCGGCGCCCAGTGGGCCACGGAGGCCCCGGCGGCTCACGGTCTCGATCCGGGCCTGCTCCAGAGGGCCGCGGCTGCCGTCGGCAAGATCGACAAGCGGTACGGATTCCTGGTGGTCAAGGATGGCGTCATCGTCCACGAGACGTACTACGAGGGCGATGAGGCGACCAGGCGCCCGGTCTTCTCGATTACCAAGGGGTTCGGCGCCACGCTCGTGGGAATCGCTCAGAAGCGCGGCCTCCTGGACGTGAAAGAGAAGGTGAGTGACTGGCTCCCGGTGCACCATCCGCACATCAAGGAAGGCGCGACCATCGAGCATGTCCTCGCGATGACGGCCGGTGGGTCGCCGGAGGCGAACACCTACCGCTATACCAGCGGGCCGATCCTGAACAGCCTGCCGAACATCCTCTGGCTGGCGACCGGCAAGTCTCCTGCAAGGTTCTTCGATGAGGATCTCGCGGCTCCGCTGGGACTCACCCTCGATTGGCCGCGCAACGAGAAGGGCTGGATGCAGATCGGCAACCGAGGCCCACTCCCAGTGCTCCGGGCGACCCACCGGGACCTCGCCCGCCTCGGGCTGCTCTGGTTGCGAAAGGGGAAGTGGCGCCAGGAACAACTCCTGGACGAGTCTTTCGTCGATGCGGCCCTTGAGCCTCCATTCCCTGAAGCGAACACCGCCTACGGCTATCTCTGGTGGCTCAACAAGGGCGGAGGGACCTGGCGAGACCCCAAGAGTCCGCCCACCGCGCGCGATGGCAAGCGCATTCCCGGGGCCCCGGAAAACGTCTACACCGCCCAGGGCGCGCGCGGCAAGCTCATCATGGTCATTCCCGACCATGAAATGGTGGTCGTCACGCTCGGCGAAACGAACGACGAGTATCAGCCGACACTCGACCTCTGGGACGCGGTTGCCCCTGCGCTCCCCGTCTGACCGCCCCGGCCGCACACGCAAAACCGCCGCCACCTGTGGGACGGTGGCGGCGGTATGGGGGATGCCCTGGAAGCGGTGGAGAGGGGCCGCCCCAGGAAAGAGGCTGAATTAGGCGGCGGCGGCGATGCGATGCTCTTCATTCGTGATGAAGTCGCCGTCGCTCAGCCAGTTCTTGAATTCCTTCGTGGCGCCGCACGTCTTGCAGGTTCCAATGCTCAACTGGCCGTTCGGCTCATCGATTCGCCAGCGGTGAAAGTGCTGTTCCGTGGAGGCCGCCGGAGAAGTTGCGGTGCTGGTGGCGAGTGCCATGGTTGGTGACCATCCTTTCCGTTTGTTGACTCGCCTTCGCGAAGTCATCTACGCTTGTTTTCAGTGACCTGCGGCACTAGCTTTTCGCTAGTGGCGGGCCGTAGCGAAATAATAGCATCCGGCGCTATCGTGTCAATAGTCTTGGTACTAGCGTCCTGCAGCTTCTTAACACTATCAATACGGGAGCCAGCCCATGGCCCAGCGCAGCGACCTTGACCCAGCCAGGAAGACGTACAACCTCCCGTGCGTCATCGCCCAAACCCTGGACGTCCTCGGCGATCGCTGGACCCTGCTCATCCTCCGCGACCTCATGGCCGGTCTCCAACGGTATAACGACATCCTCGAGAGTTGTTCCGGCATGTCGCCCAACGTTCTCTCCGATCGGCTCAAGCGCCTCGAAGCCGAAGGACTCGTCAACCGTAGCTACTTCAAGGGTCTCCCCCCTCGCGTGGAGTACACCCTTACCGATAAAGGATGGGCCGTCAGGCCCGTCCTTTTGGCTTTGTTGGACTGGGGCCGTTGTTTCGCGGAGCCGCTCACCGAAGACAAGATCGGCCATTCGGTAAGCCACGATTTCGCGATGCGCGTGATCCCGACGTTCTCGTTCCGGCCCGAGACAGCCGCAGACCTCGCCGCCCGCATGACTGTCGAAATCTCCGACTGCAGCGATTGCAATACCTGGACCCTGGATATCCACGATGGCCACCTTCACCCCCGCCGTCACGGCGCCCCCGGCGCGGACGTCCACCTGAAGACCAACACCCAGGGTTTCTTCCGCTTCATCCGGGGCGAAGACGTTGCCGAAGCTGTCGGCGAATTGACCGGCTCGCCCGAAGCCGCGCTCAGCATC
This sequence comes from Candidatus Amarobacter glycogenicus, assembly GCF_016704105.1. Taxonomy (NCBI): domain Bacteria; kingdom Bacillati; phylum Chloroflexota; class Tepidiformia; order Tepidiformales; family Tepidiformaceae; genus Candidatus Amarobacter; species Candidatus Amarobacter glycogenicus. Next base: position 193,920 of record NZ_JADJAT010000022.1, read on the forward strand.
CAGGCTTGCTTCCAGACCCACTGACTCCCCATCTGAATGGGCCTTTCGCTCCTCTCTGACGGACACGGGGAAACCGCTCCGGTCGCTGATCATAACGGCGGACAAGTGTGAATCCCGCGTCCCGCATGGCTGATCCAATCGCGCAGGATTCGGGCCCACTCTATTCTTACCCACGATGCCCACCACACTCGCACCCGTTTCCGTCGCCGAGCTCAAGGATGTGGCGAAACGCCTCCGCGCCCACATCGTCGAAATGGTCTACCAGGCCCAGAGCGGACACCCGGGCGGCTCACTCTCGGCCGTCGAACTCGGCGTCTCCCTGTTCTGGAACCACCTCCGCTGTGACCCGGCCAATCCCGGCTGGCCGGACCGTGATCGCTTCATCCTCTCGAAGGGCCACGCGACGCCCTTCTACTACAGCCTGCTCGCCGAGCGCGGCTACTTCAGCACCGAGCTCCTCGCGAAGTTCCGCACTCTCGGCAGCCCCCTCCAGGGCCACCCGTCGATGTCCGCGGCGCCCGGGATCGAGATGTCGAGTGGCTCCCTCGGCCAGGGCCTCTCGTTCGCCATCGGCCACGCGCTCTCCGGCCGGCTCGACCGGCGCGACTTCCGTTGCTGGGTCATGATGGGCGATGGGGAGCTCAACGAGGGCCAGGTCTGGGAAGCCGCGATGGCCGTCCCCCACTTCGATCTCGGCGACCGCATCATCGCCATGGTCGACCGGAACGGGATCCAGAACGACGGCTTCGGCGACAACATCATGAAAATCCATCCGCCCGAAATGTGGCGCGGCTTCGGCTGGCACGTCATCGAGTGCGATGGCCACGACATGGCCGCCGTCGACCAGGCACTTTCGGAGGCCGAGCGACCGCATGAGAAACCGCGCGTCGTCGTGGCCTACACGGTGAAGGGCAAAGGCGTCAGCTATATGGAAAACAACCCGAGTTTCCACGGCAAGGCGCCGACGAAGGACCAGCTCGCTCAAGCCCTCGAAGAGATCGCCGGAGGCCTGAAGTGACCGCTCCCACCGCTCCAGCTGCGGCCACGCGCGAAGCCTACCCGGTCGCCCTCTCCGAACTCGTTGAACAGGGCATCGATGTCGTCGCCCTCGACGCCGATCTCTCGGCATCAACCATGGGATACCAGTTCGGCGAGAAATACCCCGAGCGCTGGCACTCCGTCGGCATTGCGGAAGCGAACATGGTCGGCATCGGCGCCGGATACGCGGCAACCGGCAAGACCGCCTTCATCGCCAGTTTCGCCTCGTTCCTCCCCGGCCGGTGTTTCGACCAGATCCGGACGTCCGTTGCCCAGCCGAAGGGCGGGCTGAATGTGAACTGCGTCGCCAGCCACGGTGGCGTCACGGTCGGCGAAGACGGCGCCAGCGCCCAGGCGATTGAAGACCTCGCCCTCATGACGTCGCTCATCCCGTTTGACGTGATCGTCCCAGCAGACTTCGAGTCCGCCCGCCAGGCGATCATTGCCGTGGGAAAGACAACGCGCCCGTCCTACGTGCGTACCGGCCGCCCGAAGGTCGCTGCCATCTACGATCGCTCGTTTCGCTTCGAAATCGGCAGGGCCAACGTCCTCCGGCCAGGTAGCGACGTGACCCTGATCGCCTGCGGCATCCTCGTCGGCATCGCCCTCGATGCGGCCGCCCAGCTCGCTGCCGATGGGATCTCCGCCCGCGTTATCGATATGGCGACGATCAAACCGATCGATCGCGATGCCGTCCTCGCCGCCGCGCGCGAAACTGGCGCCATCGTCACCGCCGAAGAGCACCAGACGCATGGCGGCCTTGGCACTCAGGTCGCACGCGTCCTCGCCGAGACACTCCCGACGCCCGTTGCGTTTGTCGGCGTGGACCGGTACGGGACCAGCGGCAAGTGGGACGAGCTGCTCGGCTACTTCGAACTCACCCCCGGCCGCCTGGCGGCGGCTGCGAAAGACGCTATCGCCCGGAAGCGGTAGGCGAGGCCCGCTCTCACACCCGTCTCGCGTCTTCCCATGCCTTCGCGATCACCGGCGACTCGAGTTCGGCGAAAGCCCTCTGGCCGGCGGCCGTACTGTGTACGTCATCGCGCCCCAGCGACTCCGCCACCGCTGCAGCTGGCCTGGCTGATACGTAGGTCACCCGCAACCTGGCGCACAGTGCGGCAAGTTGTTCGTCGAATTCACCGTTCCGCGCCAGTGCCCGTCGCTGGCCGCGCGCCGTACCTGCGGTGTTGTGGGCATGGCCCGGGCCCCGGACGACGGCGATCGTCGATTCCTTCGCCAGGATGACCCGGAGGACAGCTTCGACGTGCCTGGTTGCCTCGCCAGGAGTGAAGTACGTGTCGCCCCCGATGGCCCGCACGAGCCTGCGCCGGACCCAGACTGCCGCCCGGTTTGAGGCGACCGTTGGCTCGCTGCCCAGCCGTTTGCCCACGGCCGCCGGCCACCGTCCCAGCCGCCCCAGCGTGCGGTCGATGCGCAGCGGCACCGACTCGAACGAGACCCAGTAGGCGGCGCAGCGGATAAAGACCATGTCCGGTTCGTACTCATCGAGCCATCCGGCGACCTTCGCCGGGAGCTTCGAGCTCGGCCAAAACGCACGGGAAACCGTCTCCACCTCTTCGCCGATTGCCTCTGCCACCAGCCGCCGCGTGATGGCCTCCCCGCGCAGGAGCTCCGGGATCTCGTCGTTGTAGTCGTTGCTGTTCGTCAGGCGAAGCAGTCGCATTGGCAGGGCACCTTCCGATGAGGTTCACGTTCTCGCGAAAATCCTCCCACGGCAACCTCCGCGCTTTAGCTCTCAGCCGTACCGCTCGGGCTTCGGTTCACCAGCCCCTGCAGCCTGCGCCTGTTTCAGTCCCGGTAAGCACGTAGAATCCCGCCTTACAACCCAGCGGAGGACCTGCCCTTGCCCACCATCAACCGTGACGGCGTGAACATCTACTACGAAGATCATGGCACCGGACCGGCCATCCTCCTCAGCCACGGCTACAGCTCCACGACCCGCATGTGGACCGGCCAGGTGGAAGCCCTCCAGGATCGCTACCGCATCATCACCTGGGACATGCGCGGCCATGGTCAGTCAGATTCTCCGGACGAACCGACGGCCTACTCCGAAGCCGCGACCGTCGATGACATGGCCGCCATCCTCCAGCACCTCGGGATCGAAAATGCCGTCATCGGTGGGCTCTCGCTCGGCGGCTACATGTCGCTCGCTTTCAACCTCGCCCACCCGTCGATGGTCCGGGCGCTGATGCTGTTCGATACAGGCCCCGGCTATAAGAACCCCGTCGGCCGTGAGGGCTGGAACGTCACCGCAATGAAGCGGGCCCACACCTTCGAAACACGGGGCCTCGATGCGCTGGGCGCGAGCGCCGAGGTGCGTGTCTCGCAGCACCGTTCGGCCCAGGGCTTGGCCCACGCCGCCCGCGGGATGCTCGCCCAGTTCGACTCCCGCATCATCGAATCGCTCGAAGGCATCGCCGTGCCGACGCTGGTCCTCGTTGGCGAGGACGATCAGCCATTCCTCGGCGCGACTGACTACATGGCGAAGAAGATCCCTGGCTCGAAGAAGGTGACGATCCCGGCGGCCGGCCACGCAGCGAACTTAGACCAGCCGGCCGCCTTCAATGCAGAAGTCGAGAAGTTCCTGGCGACTCTGTAGGAACGTCCAGCACGCCGCGGGCGGGTAGCCCGGACTTCGCCGGCGGCCGACTCCTCCGCTCCGTTGCGGCAGGCTCCGGCCCTCTGCGAGTATCTTCGGGCCGGGCGCCGGTCGTCCGGCTTCCGAGCGCATACTCGCGCGCTGCATACCGAACCTGGAGTACTCCTATGTCCCGACAACAACGCATGTTCGGCCTCTGGCCCAGTCCCATCACCTCCTCGGCCATCGCCGCAGGCATTCGTCTTTCCGAACCCTGCTGGGATAGCGATGGCCAGACTCTTGCCTGGGTCGAAGGCCGCTCGGACAAGGGAGTCATCGTCGTCCAGGGCGCCCAGGACAGTTCAACGCGCGACCTCACTTCCGATATCTCCGTCCGAGCCTTCGTTGGGTACGGCGGCGGGGATTTCACCCTTTCTCATGGCGCTGCCTACTTCATCGGACAGGCGGACCAGCGCATCTACCGCCAGGAAATCGCTGGCGGCCGAGCCCGGCCGATTACCCCCGCCTTCGGCGCTGCTTCGACGCCGGTCGTCTCCCCCGACGGCCGCTGGGTCGCCTATATCCACAATTATGAAGATGTCGACGCCGTCGCCATCGTCGATTCCCAGGGCAAGCGCTGGCCCCAGCGTATTGGAGAGGGCCGCGACTTTTACATGCAGCCTGCCTGGCACCCCGCCGGCGACCGTCTCTGCTGGGTCGAATGGGATCACCCCAACATGCCCTGGGACGGTACCGAGCTCCGCGTTGCGACGCTCGCTTTCCCCGAAGACGGGCTACCCGTCGTCGCCGCAACCGAGGTCGTCGCCGGCAACTCCCAGGTTTCTGTCTTCCAGGGGATGTTCTCGACTGACGGCAACTCCGTCCTTTACGTCTCGGACGAGACCGGGTGGGGCCACATCTACCGGAAGGACCTGGCCGGGGGGAAGGTGGCCCAACTCACAACCGGGGAGTTCGAACACGGCACGCCCGCCTGGAGCCATGGCATGAGGACCTTCGCTCAGACCCCCTCGGGCACCGTTCTCGGAGTCCGCCAGCGAGCCGGGTACGGGACACTGGTAGCCATCTCGCCCTCCGGCGAGGCCACGGATCTCGGCCAGCTCCATCCGGGCTACACAGCCCTGAGCACGCCCGCGGCTGCACCCACCGGCGAAAAGGTCGCGCTGCTCGTAGCGGGCGGGAAGCAGCCCGGCCGTGTCGTCGTCTTCGATCTCGCGGGCAAGCCGCCTGCCCACGCAATCATCCGCCGCTCCGATACCGAGACCGTCCCCGCTTCAGCCCTCTCCACCCCCGAACCGGTCTCCTGGAAGTCCTTCGATGGGGAACATGCGCATGGGCTCTACTATCCCCCGGCGAGCGAAGGCTTCGAGGGGACCGGCGCGCCGCCCCTCATCGTCATCATCCACGGAGGGCCCACCAGCCAGGTGGTCGCCGGGTGGGCCGCCCAGGCCCAGTACTTCGCCACACGCGGCTACGCCGTGCTCTTCCCGAACTACCGTGGGAGCACCGGCTACGGCCGTGACTACATGCTGAAGCTGCGCGAAAGCTGGGGCATCTACGATGTCCAGGATGCGAAGTTCGGCGCCGATGCCCTCGCCGACCGTGGAATGGCCGACCCCTCTCGCCTCGTCATCATGGGTGGAAGTGCCGGCGGCTACACCGTCCTCCAGTCGCTGGTGGAGGTCCCGGGCTTCTACAAGGCGGGAATCTGCATGTTCGGCGTCGCCAACATGTTCACTCTCGCCGCCGATACGCATAAGTTCGAAGCCCGCTACCTCGATTCGATGCTCGGCCCGCTGCCCGAAGCTGCGGCCGTCTACCGCGAGCGTTCCCCTATCTTCCACGCCGGCAAGATCGTCGACCCCATCGCCGTCTTCCAGGGAGAGATAGACCGGGTGGTCCCGCGCGAGCAGAGCGATAGCATTGTGTCCTCGCTCAAGGCTCGCGGGGTCCCGCACGAGTACCACCTCTACCCCGGAGAAGGTCACGGCTGGCGCAAGCAGGAGACAATCGACGCGTTCTACAAGTCAGTCGAAGCCTTCTTGAAGACGCACGTCCTGTTCGCCTAGCTGTAGTTCCTACCACCGTTGTTTGCGGGCGAGAGGCCGCCGGTCAGGCACAGGACGGCGACCAGCTCTTCGTGCCGGGCTGCAGGTGGGACGGCGCAGCGCCGACAATTCTGGAGAGGGAAGTGCCATGCGCGTGTCATTGTTCGGCCTTGCGGCCATCGCACTCATCGGTCTGGTGGGATGTGGAGGCGATGACGACAGTGACTCGGCGCCGAAGGCCGACCTTACCGCCTGGAAGGAAACCGCATCGCGGACACTCGCCGGCGAGGCGGAGCGATACGGCGCCTATGTGGACGCCGGAGACGCATGGAGCAGTGCGGCGAAGGCGAAGTGCAAGTCCGGCGATACCGCCTGCGAAAAGAAGTTGCCCGAGTTCACTTCTTGGAACACGGCCGCGAAGGCGTGGGGCGAGTACGTCGACGAGGAGTTCGGAGAGCTGGAGGACTCAGCTCCCAACAGCGAAGCCGAAGAACTCGCGAAGGAAGCCCACGATGCCCTCCACGAGCGCGCCACGAAGGCCGTGGATATCGTCGTCGGAGGCAAGGCCGCAGAGTTCGAACGACTGGAGAGTCGAGCGCGCGAAGCTGGCGGGGCGCTGATGAAGTACGCCTGCCCGAGCGGGCGGAACTGCCCGGGCTTCTAAAAGGCCCGCACCCGGCGGCGGTCCGTCGTCTCCCCGCTCTTCCACACCGTGCAAGTCGCCGGCCTCGTGCGGCCCGCGCCCGAATGACTGCCGTGGATGCTAGGATCGCGCCGCTGTCTGGCGACCGCCGGGAAGTGGAAGTTCGCCCTGACAGGCCGGTGGACGGATGCCCTCCGATACAACCGGGCCTCTTGCGGGCGTCGCCTGGCAACCCGATTGAACACAACCCCCGAGGAGATTTGAAGCATGGCAATCACCAGGGAAGAGGTCGCTCAGGCGATGCATGGATGGGTCGAGGCGTTCAACGCCCGCGATGTCGCCCGGGTCTGGGCCATGGAGGGAGGCGGAGTCGGTTACGGTTACCGGACCCGCGCCCCGCGTGCCGTAACGACATCGGACGACGCCGAGTTCAAGCGATGGTCGGCCCGTTTCTTCGAAACTTTTGAGAGTCGCCGCATGGAGCTGGAGATCCTGGAGACCGATGTCGCCGGGGAGCTCGGCCTCGCCTGGGGTACCTACGTCGAGACCTTCCAGCAAAAAGGCTTCGCCCCGGAACAGGCCCGCGTGCGCTTCTCCCAGGTGATGTCCAGGGACGAATCCGGCTGGCGGGTGGTCATGTTCCACCGCGACATCCAGCCCTTCGATGAACGGGGGGTCTACCCCCGGTCCCTCACGACACTCTGAACCGTCGGAAAACACAGCAACACAGCGTTTATCAAGTCAGAACCCCCGCGAACAGCTCGAACGGAAGGGAAGGACGAATCAATGAAAGGCGAACTCAGGACGGAGTGGCTCTTTGACCTCCACGCGACGGTAGATGCGGTGAATGCCTACCAGGTCGGCGATTTCGGCGGCGGAATGCGCACGATCTATCCCGTCACTGGCGGGACCGTCGATGGACCGCGCCTCCGCGGCAAGGTCATGCCGTTCGGGGCCGATTTTATGGTCGCCCGTGCCGACAAGGTGAACGTCCTCGATGTCCGTGCAGTAATTCGCACCGAAGACGGCGCGGACATCTACGCGTTCTATCCGGGGCTCCTCCACCAGGATTCGCTCGGACCTCTCGCTGAGACTCCTGCCGACGGTATGTACTTCCGGACCACGCCCCGGTTCGAGACAGGCGCCGAACAGTACCGCTGGCTGAACCGCATCCTCGCCGTGGGCGTCGGCTGGATCGACCAGCCCGGCACCGTTTCGTACAAGGTCTACGCGGTGCTTTGAGAGGCCGCTGCCGGCGCTCGTCGCACTACCCCTTGTAAAGCTGTTCCCACAGTTGGCGCTCTTCCGGCCGCGGGTCGGACGCCAGCCGGCTCTCATTGTCGATCAGCATCGTCTTCCGTTCGGTGGCCGAGTAAGGCTCCCAGCGGGGGAGGTCGCCGCTGTTCGGGTCGCCGGTGCGTGCGAACGCAGCCCACGTGGCGCTGACCTTCGCCGCCAGCGTGTGCGCCTCCGGTGTGGCCCGCGTGAATGTCGCCCACGTGCCCAGCGCGACGTTGTCGAAGACGAAGGGGATCTCCAGCGCGTGTGGCGTCTTCAGCTTCCCCCAGCGGGCCGGCGACTCCCACTCGAACGTGTAGTGATACGCGGGCGCTCCTCCCTGGGCAGCCTTTCGTTCCGCTATCCGGATGGAATCGATCGGGTATCGCAGGAACCCCGTATGGATGGCGATGTAAAGGTCCGAAGGCGAAGCGTCCGGGTAGAGCGCGCGCATCTCCTGGATCACTTCTTCGGATCGTTCGCGAAGGAGGCGCGACACCCGCTTCTGGAGACCGGTTTCGTCGAGCTCGAACGCCTCTTTGTCATTCGCGAGGAACAGTGTCGCCTCGGTCCGGTTGAAGCCAACCATCAGAGGCACGTCGGCGGAGAGTCCGGGCGCGGCAGGCGTGAACGGGTGAGAGGGCAGGACCGCGCCGTCCATGACCGGCCGGAATCCGCCCCGCGCATTCGACGACGGCATCTTCGCCGCAGCCGCCGATTGCGCGGCCATGATTCGGCCGAGTGGCAGTCGCTGGATCTCTTCGAGGTTGCCCGGCTTCACCCCGAGTTCCGAAAGCACCGCCTCGGCGAGCTGGGTAGCGTAGGCGGCTTCGTTGACCCGGAGTTCTGGGCCGCTCTGGATGATCGCGCGGTGGAAGAGGCCCTTGGCTGCGGGCATGGCCATCAGCACCGCTGTCTTCCTGCCGCCGCCGGATTCCCCGAAAACCGTCACATTGCCGGGATCCCCGCCGAACGCGGCGATGTTGTCGCGCACCCATTCGAGCGCGGCGACGATGTCGAGCATGCCGGCGTTTCCGGAAGAGGCGAACTCCGGCCCGCCGATCTCCCCGAGATGGAGGAAACCGAGGGCATTCAGGCGGTGGTTGATGGAGACCACCACCACGTCGCCGCGGCGGGCAAGGTTCGAACCATCGTAGGCGGCGCCGCCCGAGCCGCTGATGAACCCGCCGCCGTGGCACCAGAACATCACCGGTCGCCGGCTGCCGTCACCGGTGCCAGGCGTGAACACGTTCAGGACGAGGCAGTCTTCGCCCTCGTTCCCTCGGGCATCGTCGATCGGGTTGGCGGAGCCTGCTCCATCGCGGCTCAGTTGCGGCGCGATCGGGCCGTAGGTAAGAGCATCGCGGACGCCCGCCCACGGCTCCGGCTTGCGCGGGGCCATGAAACGGTTCGCGCCACCCGTGGGCGCCCCATACGGGATGCCCCTGAACGTCTGGATCCCGCCCTGAATCTCGCCGCGGAGGGAACCCGCGGATGTCTGGACGGTAGTCGTAAAAGCCTCTGTCGAAGTCATGCGTTGTGCCTTTGGGAGTTGTGGCGCCGATGGTAGCAGGCGAACTTCGCACCATCACGCAAGAAGAGGCCGTACCATGCCCGGAACACATGTCGGCAGGGCATTCATGACAGGCGCCCACCCCAGTTACCGCATCGTCCCGCACGATCCGGATTGGGCCCCGATCTTCGAGTCAGAGCGTGCCCTCATCGCAGCGGCGCTGGGGCTGCCGCCCGGACAGGTGGAGCACATCGGCAGCACCGCCGTGCCCGGCCTCGGCGCGAAGCCGATCGTCGATGTCATGGTCGGCGTAGAAGAAGAAGCGGCCTACCCGCGCTACGTCGCGCTGCTTGCACCTCTCGGTTACGAATACCGCGGCGAGACGGTCCCCGGCACGCTGTACAACCGCAAGCAGGGGCCGCCGCGGGTCAACGCCCATGTGTGCGTGCTCGGCGGCGAATTCTGGTCCGAACACCTGCTCTTTCGCGACTACCTGCGCGCCAATCCGGCGACGGCCGGGGACTACGAAGCGCTCAAACGCCGGATTCTCGATGAAGTCGGCCAGGACCCGCCTGCCTACAACGCCGCCAAGGAAGGCTTCATCCGCGGTGTCATCCTCGACGCGACGCAGACCTCGGGGACGAAGAATCCCTCTCCGCGGTCCTGGAGAGGGATTCTCGATTGAGGTTCGTGCCTCGTTCACACGGTCGATGAAGCGAGCGGGTTAGACGGAAGCTCGCCTGCGCCTCGCGAGGCCCGTCGCCGCGAGCCCAAGTGCGGCAGCGATCGTTGCCACCCCTGCGATGGCGGGGAGCGTGCTGCCCGTGCTGGCTTCGAGTCCCGTACCGGTATTCGGCGGCAACGGCGCGGTCCCCGTCGCAATAACCGCACAGGCGATACGCCCGCCGGAATTGCCCGTCGGATCAGTCACCTGGTCGTCGGCGCCGGCGTGGACCACGAGCGACGAGCCATCGGCGTCATTGATGCTGAGCGGACCGCCTGTGAGCGAGATCCGGTTTGTGGTTGCCTGGTGCGTACCGCTTCCATCGAACGCGGCCGGGATCTGCGTGAGGTCGCCGCCATGCGCGCCGTCCACAGAATCGAGCCCATGCTTCTTGTTCGTCGGGTTGAAGTGCCCGCCGGCCGATGCAAACGCTGGACCTTCGCACTTCCCTGTCTGGTGGATGTGGATGCCGTGCGCACCCGCGGGAATGCCTGCCGCATCGACGCGGACGAGGACGACGCCCGCCGCGTCCTGGTGTAGCTGCACCGTGCCGATCGCCTGGCCTGTCGTATCAACGAGCGTCGCGGGGGGGGGGGGGGGGGGGGGGGGGGTCCCTGGCCCCCCCCCCCCGCCCGCCCGGCCCCCCCGGGCCCCCCCCCCCCCCCCCCACCCCCCCCCGCCTTGCCCGTGCGGCGGGCCCGTCACTCCCGCCAGGCCATCGCCTCCCGGGCTGCCGCCTGTTCGCGAACGCTCTTCGCTGCCCACCGCGCGAGGAACTCCTCCCCCACGATGCCCTTCGCCGTCTGCCAGCTGAGGGGTGGCTCTGCCGTCTCGGTCCGGTCCCTTACGGCGGCCAGGAACGCTCTCGAATCGCCGAAGTCGAAGCTCCGAAGCACTTCGCAGGCGATGTTCCCCGCTCCGCCGAATGCAGGGTCGCCCATTGCCGTCAGCGTGTGTGCGATCCCGGCCAGCTTCGATACCTCCCGTCCGCTGTGAAGCCCGAGCGGTTCCAGCAGTCCCGCCTGGGCCTCCGCCAGGACCGTGACGGCGAACGTCCCGGATGCGGCCACCAGTTCAGTCGTGTAATTCGTCTTCGAAAGCACCACCAGCAGCCGCGGCCGCTCGGGCACAATCGAAGCGCCGAAGACCGAAACGCAAATTTGCGCGTTTGGCCCCTTCGGCCCGCGGCTCCCGATCGCGCACAGCGGCGCCCAGAAGTGAGAAAGTACGCTGATGCGTTGTTCGCTCATGGCCGAACTGTAAACCGTCTGTAACGCTTGCTGCACCAGACCATTTACCGTTTTACATAGAGCCCGGAGCACGTCGACAATCCCACCATGCAGATGCAGGACTGCCTCTTTTGCCGGATGAGCCGTGGAGAAATCCAGGTGGAGAAGGTTGCCCAGAACGAGCACGCCTTTGCTATCCGCGACATCAATCCCCGCGCACCAATCCACTGCCTCATCATCCCGAAGGTTCACGTCGACAGTGCCCGCGAGTTCGAGTGGAACCACACCGAGATGCTGGCCGGAGTGTTCATGCTCGCGAAAGACGTGGCGCGCGTCGAAGGAGTCTGGGAGAGCGGTTACCGCCTCGCCTTCAACGTGGGCGATGCCGCCGGGATGACGGTCCATCACCTCCATCTGCATCTGCTCGGCGGCCGCATGCTCGGCCCCGAAGGCTAATGGTTGCCTCCGTCCGCGAGCAGATTGCCGCCATCCAGGCGGAGTTCAAGTCCCGGCCGGAAGGCCTCGTCCGTCACGTCCAACGCGTGCTTGTCGAAGCCCTGGACCTGGCCGACCGCTACGACCTGGACTGCGACCGGGTGACGCTCGCCGCGTGGGGACATGACCTCTTCCGGTCCTTCGCCCCGGATCAGCAAATCAGGCTGGCAACCGAGGCAGGACTGTCCATCGAAGCGGCCGACAGGGCCGACCCGGTGCTCCTGCACGGGCCTATCGCGGCGGTAACCCTCCGGCAGCGGTTCGGCGTGATCGATGACGAGGCGCTCTCGGCGGTGCGCGACCACACCCTCGGCGCAGCGCACATGCCCATGATCGCCAAGGTCATCCTGCTGGCCGACAAGTTCGAGAAACGGAAGCGGGACCGCACACCGGTGATGAAGGAGATCCGCCGGCTCGCCTGGCGGGATCTGGACATGGCGCTGTTGTGCTGGGCCGATTGGAAGTGGATTGAGGAGCGGGAACACGGGTGGCAGAGCCATCCGGCCCACTGGCAGGCACGGACCACCTGGGTGGCCGAACACCACGCCGAACTTGCCATGCAGCTCGGCGAGGACCCGCCTACGGGATCTTGAGCTCCTTGCCAATCTGGAGCGTCGCGCAATCGGCCTCGGTCATGTTGTTGGCTTGCAGCAGCGCCGCGAGAGACACGCCGTTCGCCTCGGCAATCGTGCCGCAGAAGTCGCCGGATTTTACGACGTAGGTCTTTCCGCCCGCTCCTGGGGTACCAGTCCCCGAGGTCCGCGTTCCCGTCGCGGTTGGGCCTGCGGTACCCGGAGTCCGGGTACCGGTCGCTGTCTGGCTGCCGCCGGGCGCTTGCGTCCCGTTCGCTGGCTGCGTCGGCTGGCCGCCGGCGGCCTGGGCCGTGCGCGTCTTGTCGACCGCGGCGGCCGTCGCGACGGTGTCGGCGGGCGAGAGTCCCCCGTCGTCCCCGTCATCGACGAGGTTCTGGATGGCGAATGCGATCGCCACGATGACGAGCGCCAGGGCGAAGAGTCCGGCCGTCATCACCGGCATGCTGATGCCGCCCGTGCGTGGCCGTGGCCCAAGGGTGCCGGCATTCGCGGGTCGCTTCGGTCGAGATTCGCCCTGGGGGCGCTGCTTCTGGCCGGGGCGTGGCGCGCGTACGGGTGCCTCGGTCGCTCCCGCGGGGGCCTGGCTCGTGCTCGCCGCGACTGGAGCGGCGGCGGCCGCCCCGGGTGCTGGCCGCGCCGGCACGCCTTCGCCAAGGTAGACCGGGCAGGTCACATGGTTCGCGCCCAGGCAATGCTTCTCCTGGTGCGGCGTCGCAATCCGGGTTGGGTTCGGCAGCCGGTAACAGCGATGCGCTTCCGTCGCGTAGGTCGCGTGTGAATCCGCGTCATCGGCAAGGCCGAGGTACGGGCATACGGCCGAATATTCTTCCTGCGTCACATGTGCTCCTGTCCCGCGAGCGCTCCTGCCACCGAAATCCATGGTATCAGCCATATCGAAAGGCGAAAGGAGGCCACGAAGCAAGGAGTCCGGCGCCGCCCGGGCCGGGGACCGCCTGTATGGGGGTGGGGCGCCCCATTGGGATGGGGCGCCCCTTGCGACGGGGAGGACAATGTCGCTTGGCGAACCCTTGGTCAGGAGGCCGCCTACCCTAACTAACGGACACTTCAACTCGTGGCGAAGGGTGCCCCTCCGGATGATTCGGTGACCGTTTGGTGCAGCCCGGTATGAGTCCAATCGGGACCCGAATTAGTGCGCGAAGTGCCGCATTAATCGTGCCGACAGGTTGCCTCGCTCGCCGGCCGCGATCCGCTCCAGGCCGAGCCACCGCGCCATCGCCCGGAGTTCCCTCGCCAGTGCGGTCGCCGTTTTCCCGGCCGGTGCGCCGGGTTCCAGGTGGGCAGCCGGCACGAGCAGGGTCCGCGTCTTGCGGTCTGCCTTGAGGTCGACTCGAGCCGCGAGGTGGTTGTCATTCATGAATGGCAGCACGTAGTACCCGTACACGCGTTTCGGCTCCGGCGTGTAGATCTCGATGCGGTACCGAAATCCGAACAATCGCTCCGTCCTCGCCCGGTCCCAGACCAGGTTGTCGAACGGACTGAGCAAGGCGCTCGCGCTCAGGTTCGGTGCGGCAGCGACGCCGGGCGCCAGGTACGCCTCGTCCTTCCAGCCTTCCACACGCACCGGACGGGCCATCCCCGCTGAAACGAGTTCTGCGATCCGCGGCTTCACTTCGGCAGTCTTCAAACGGTAGTAATCCGCGACGTCGTGCGCCGTCGCGACACCAAGCGCCGCGAGCGACTGGCCCACCATTTCGCGATGGGCGTCTGCTTCCGCGTGTCCGGGGGTTTCCAGCACTTGGGGGTCGAAGACGCGGTCCGCCACGTCGTAGATTCGCGCGAAGTTCCGCCGTTCCTTCACAGCGAGCCGCCCGTGGGCGAACTGGTATTCGAGCGCGACCTTCGCGTGGCTCCACTCCCACCACCCCTTGCTGCCGCGCTTCCCCTCGAGCTCACCCGCCTGTGCGGGTCCCTCCTCGCGCACCTTCTCCAGGACGGATGCGAAGTACGCCTGGCGCTCCGCCGTCAGGTGGCGGCTGTGCCAGCGCCGCCCGCGATCCATCCGATGGCGCAGCAGGGAGTAGTCGGCCAGCGGGATGAAGCAGGCCTCGTGCGCCCACTGCTCGAAGACATAACGGTCACGGTACGCGAGCTCGTCGAGCATCTCCCGCCGGTACGGCCCCAACCGCGAGAAAAACGGCATGTAGTGGGCGCGCACCAGCACGTTCACCGAATCGATCTGGATCAGGCGAAGCCGGTCGATTGTCCTGCGCATGTCATCCGCGCCCGGTCTTCGCGGACGGGGGAGGCCGAACCCCTGCGCGGCGAGGGCTATCCGGCGGGCTTCGTCGCTCGAAATCGAATCCATGAACCACTATTCTAGGCGGCAGCGGAGCCACCGGTTGAGGCTGTCCCGAAGTTGACAGCACTTATCGCTGTGATACTCTTCTCATTCGGCGCTTATTGACTGGCGAACTTTACGAGTTTGCGCAGGTCGCGAAGCTGAGTGCTTGAAGACGGCTCTGGCCCATGACGGTGCCGGGGCGCTGTTCACGAACAGGCTTTTCGGCCTGTTTTCGTGCCCAGAAGAAGAAGGCCAAATCGGCCAAACAACCGCGGTTGCTGAATACAGGCCGCCCGAAAAAGCCCAGTGCAGGGGAGCAGCGATGCCGACCATCAACCAGCTCGTCCGCAAGGGACGCACGCCGAAGACGAAGAAGTCTGGCGCGCCTGCCCTGCTCTTCAGCTTCAACTCGCATTCCAACCGGCTTACCAAGGTCGGCGGGAAGTCGGGTTCCCCCCAGAAGCGGGGCGTTTGCACCCAGGTGCGCACCCAGACGCCGAAGAAGCCGAACTCGGCCCTCCGCAAGGTCGCCCGCGTCCGCCTTTCCAACGGCATCGAAGTCACCGCCTA
The DNA here is from genome assembly GCF_016704105.1 of Candidatus Amarobacter glycogenicus. Classification (NCBI taxonomy): domain Bacteria; kingdom Bacillati; phylum Chloroflexota; class Tepidiformia; order Tepidiformales; family Tepidiformaceae; genus Candidatus Amarobacter; species Candidatus Amarobacter glycogenicus. The sequence goes on from NZ_JADJAT010000022.1 coordinate 208,970, forward strand.
CATCCCCGGCGAGGGTCACAGCCTCCAGGAGCACTCCGTTGTGCTCGTCCGCGGCGGCCGCGTGAAAGACCTCCCGGGCGTCCGCTATCACATCGTCCGTGGCGCCCTCGATGCGACCGGCGTGAACAACCGCAAGCAGGGCCGTTCCAAGTACGGCACCCGCAAGAACGCCCAAGCGGCCGGCCGCAAGAAGTAAGGCCTGACAGGAGTCTTCGACAATGGCCCGACGTAACCGTCCAGAACGGCGCCCGACCCTGCCCGATGCGCGCTTCAACTCGTCCACCGTGCAGGTCCTCATCAACAAGGTGATGACACGGGGCAAGAAGAGCACCGCCGAACGCGTGGTATATGGCGCGTTCGATCGCATCCAGACGCAGACGGGCCGCGACCCTCTGGACGTCTTCCAGCAGGCCGTGCGCAACACCACGCCCGTGCTCGAAGTGAAGCCCCGCCGCGTTGGTGGCGCCACCTACCAGGTTCCGGTCGAGATCCGCGCCGACCGTCGGCTTGCGCTTTCCATGCGCTGGCTCCTCACCGCCGCTCGCAGCCGCAACGGCCGCTCCATGAGCGAGAAACTCGCCAGCGAGTTCCTCGACGCTGCAAATAACACCGGTGCTGCCATCAAGCGCCGCGACGACACCCACCGTATGGCCGAAGCCAACCGCGCCTTCGTCCATTACCGCTGGTAAGCGAAAGGCCTCGGAGAATTCATGCCCCGCACTGTTGAACTCGAGCGCATCCGGAACATCGGCATCATTGCCCACATCGACGCGGGCAAGACGACGGTGTCCGAACGCGTCCTCTTCTACACCGGGAAAACGTACAAGATCGGCGAGGTCCATGAGGGTGCGGCGACCATGGACTGGATGGAGCAGGAGCGCGAGCGCGGAATCACCATCACCTCCGCCGCCACCTCCTGTGAATGGAACGACCACCACTTCAACCTGATCGATACTCCCGGCCACGTCGATTTCACCGCCGAGGTCGAGCGCAACCTGCGCGTCCTCGATGGCGGCGTCGTCGTTTTCGATTCCGTGGCCGGCGTTGAACCCCAGACCGAGACGGTGTGGCGCCAGGCCGACCGCTACGGCGTCCCCCGCATCGCCTTTGTAAACAAGATGGACCGGACCGGCGCCGACTTCTGGCGCACTGTGGACATGATGATCGACCGCCTCGGCGGCAACCCCATCCCCATCCAGATCCCTGTTGGCTCCGAAGGCGAGTTCAATGGCTGCATCGACCTCATCGAGAACTGCTGGTGGTGGTTCGGTGGCGACAAGGGCGACAAGCCAGAGCGCCGCGATGTCCCCGAAAACCTGAAGCAGGCGGCCGCCGAAGCCCGTGACAAGCTCATCGAGGGCATCGGCAACGTCGATGACCAGATCGCCATCAGCTACCTCGAAGGCCACGACATCGGCATACACGAGTTGAAGACGGCTATCCGCCGGGCGACGCTCCTGAGCCTCGCCGTGCCGGTGCTTTGTGGTTCGGCGCTGAAGAACAAGGGCGTCCAGCTCATGCTGGATGCGGTCGTCGATTACCTTCCGAGCCCGATCGACATCCCCCCGGTGAAGGGCACGGACCCGAAGCGCGGCGGCGAAGTCGAACGAAGCGTCTCCGATCAGGAGCCGCTGAGCGCCATCGCCTTCAAGATCGTGACTGACCCCTTCGTCGGCCGCCTCGCCTACATCCGCGTCTACAGCGGCGTCCTCAAGGCCGGCGAAGGCGTCTACAACTCCACCAAGGACGAACGCGAGCGCGTTGGCCGCCTCCTCCTGATGCATGCGAACCAGCGCGAGGAGATTGCCGAGATCGGCACCGGCGGCATCGCAGCCGTCGTTGGCCTCAAGCAGACGTTCACCGGCGATACCCTCTGCGCACAGGACCATCCCGTCATCCTCGAGAACATCACCTTCCCGGAGCCCGTTATCCGCGTGGCCCTGGAGCCCAAGAGCAAGGAAGACCAGGACAAGCTGGGCGTCTCACTCGGGAAGATGGCCGAGGAAGACCCGACCTTCCACTGGACCTTCGATGAAGAAGCCGGCCAGACCCTTATCTCGGGAATGGGCGAGCTCCACCTCGAAGTCATCGTCGACCGCATGAAGCGTGAGCACAAAGTGGAAGCCAACGTGGGCCGCCCCCAGGTGAGCTACCGCGAAGCTATCACCCAGAAGGCTCGCGCCGAAGGCCGCTTCGTGCGCCAGAGCGGTGGCCGCGGGCAGTACGGCGTTGTCGAGCTCGAAGTCGAACCGCTCGAACGCGGCATGGGCTACGTCTTCGAAAACAAAATCGTTGGCGGCTCGGTCCCGAAGGAATACATCCCGGCCGTGGGCCAGGGCGCCAAGGAAGCCCTCCAGGGCGGCATCCTCGCCGGATACCCAGTCCTCGATGTGAAGGTCAGTCTCATCGATGGCAGCTTCCATGCCGTCGACTCTTCGGAAATGGCCTTCAAGAACGCCGGCTCCATCGGCGTGAAGGAAGCGGCCCGCAGGGCCGGCATCGTCATCCTCGAACCGATCATGAAGGTCGAGGTGCGCTGCCCGGAGGATTACTTCGGGTCGGTTGTCGGCGACATCAATTCGCGGCGCGGCATCATCATGGGTACGGATTCGATGGGCAAGACCCAGATCGTCCACGCCATGGTCCCGCTCGCCGAGACCTTCGGTTACTCCACAGACCTGAGATCGCTTTCTCAGGGCCGCGCGAGTTACAGCATGGAATTCGACCACTACGAAGAAGTTCCCAAGAACGTCGCCGCCCAGCTCACGAAGCAGTCGGCGTAACCCAACCGCGAACACGCTCCACACCAGGAAAGGAATCCATCAATGGCGAAGGCGAAATTTGAGAGGACGAAGCCGCACGTAAACGTCGGGACGATTGGTCACGTAGACCATGGGAAGACGACGTTGACGGCTGCGATCACGAAGGTGCTGGCCTTGAAGGGCGAAGCGGAGTTCCGGGCGTTCGACTCGATCGACAACGCTCCGGAAGAGCGAGCCCGGGGCATCACCATCGCCATTGCGCACGTGGAGTACGAGACGGACAAGCGCCACTACGCGCATGTCGACTGCCCGGGCCATGCGGACTACATCAAGAACATGATCACGGGAGCAGCCCAGATGGACGGCGGCATCCTGGTGGTGGCGGCGCCGGATGGGCCGATGCCGCAGACGCGCGAGCACATCCTCCTCGCCCGCCAGGTGGAAGTGCCGGCCCTCGTCGTCTTCCTGAACAAGGTAGACATGATGGAGGACGAAGAACTCCTCGAACTGGTGGAGCTCGAACTGCGCGAACTGCTCTCGAGCCAGGAGTTCCCGGGGGACGACATCCCGATCATCCGCGGTTCCGGGCTGAAGGCCCTGGAATCGGCTTCGACCGACCCGAACGCACCGGAATACGCGTGCATCTGGAACCTGATGAACGCGGTGGACGACTACATTCCGACACCGGAGCGGCCGCTCGACAAGCCGTTCCTGATGCCGGTTGAAGATGTCTTCGGGATCAAGGGCCGGGGCACGGTTGTGACCGGGCGGATCGAACGCGGCATCGTGAAGGTGGGCGAAGAGATCGAGATCATCGGCATCACCGAGACGCGCAAGACGACGGTGACCGGTGTCGAGATGTTCAAGAAGCTCCTCGATGAAGGCCAGGCGGGCGATAACGTCGGCTGCCTTCTGCGAGGCGTCGAGCGCGACGACGTGCAGCGCGGCCAGGTCCTGGCGAAGCCGGGGTCGATCAAACCGCACACCAAGGTCGAAGCACAGGTGTACGTCCTCTCCAAAGAAGAGGGCGGACGCCACACACCGTTCTTCAACGGCTACCGGCCGCAGTTCTACGTGCGCACCACCGATGTGACGGGCGCCATCGGACTGCCGGAAGGCGTTGAGATGGTGATGCCCGGCGACAACATCACCATGACCATCGAGCTGATTCAGCCGGTGGCTATCGAAGAAGGCCTCCGCTTCGCTATCCGCGAAGGCGGTCGCACCGTCGGCGCCGGCGTCGTCACCAAGATTCTCGCTTAGGCGATTCCGCGAACCGAGGGGAACGCACATGGCACGTCAGCAAATTCGGATAAAGCTCAAGGCGTACGACCATCGCCTCCTGGATCAGTCGGCTCGGCAGATTGTCGAAGCAGCCGAACGGACCGGCGCGGCCGTGGCCGGCCCTGTGCCGCTCCCGACCTCGATCGACAAGTTCACGGTGTTGAAGGGCCCGCACATCCACAAGGATGCCCGCGAGCAATTCGAAATCCGGACCCACAAGCGGCTCATCGACATCATGGAGCCGACTTCCAAGACGGTGGACACGCTCATGCGGCTTCAGCTGCCCAGCGGCGTCGACATCGAGATCAAGCTGTAGCCATGACGATTGAAGGAATCCTCGGCCGCAAGCTCGGCACCACGCAGGTGTTCGATGAGAAGGGACGCCTCCGCGGCGTCACTGCCGTCGAAGTCGGCCCCTGCTATGTGACCGACATCCGCACCCCCGAGAAGCACGGTTACTCTTCTGTGCAGATCGGCTTCCAGGACGACAAGCGCCTGAACAAGCCGGAAGCCGGACACCTGAAGGCCGCCGGCAACCTCAAGCTGCGCCACCTCGCCGAGTTCGCCTCGGACAGCGCCTACGCCCTTGGCGACAAGATCGGCGTCGAGCTCTTCGATACGGGCGAAAAAGTCGATGTAACCAGCAAGTCGAAGGGCCGTGGGTTCCAGGGCGGCGTCCGCCGCCACAACTTCAGCGGCGGGCCCAAGACCCATGGCCAGAGCGACCGCCATCGCGCTCCCGGCTCGATTGGCTCCGGCACCACCCCTGGTCGTGTCTACAAGGGCACCCGCATGGCGGGCCACATGGGCGATGTCCGCGTCACGGTGCGGAACCTCGAAGTCGTAGCCCGGAACGACGAGCGTGGCGTCATCTTCGTCGCCGGCTCCGTCCCCGGCGCGGTTGGCGCGCTCGTCCGAATTCGCAAGACGAAGAAGGTATCGAAATGAAGCTGAAAGTGTTCGATACCGCGGGCAAGGAGCTGCGCGAGATCGATGCCGCCGACGAGGTCTTCGGCATCGAACCGAACCGCTCGGTGTTGCATCAGGCCTACGTCGCCCAGATGGGCAACCGCCGGTCCGGCCAGGCCAGCACCAAGAGCCGCGGCGAAGTCGCAGGATCGACAGTCAAGATCCGGAAGCAGAAGGGCCTCGGCCGCTCTCGCCAGGGCTCGATCCGTGCCTCCCACCACGTTGGTGGTGGCGTCGCGTTCGGCCCGAAGCCGCACAGCTTCGCCAAGGACCTGCCGCGCACCATGCGCCGGCTGGCGATCCGCTCCGCACTCTCCAGTCACGCTGCCAGCGGCACGTTGCTGGTGATCGAAGGGCTCAGCACGCCCGATGCAAAGACTCGCTCGATGCAGAACCTGCTCAACGCCCTCGGCGTTGAACGCCGGGCGCTCGTCGTTACCGGCGCCCACGTGCCGGAAGTCACCCGGTCGGCGCGCAACATCGACATAGCAAAGGCGCTCCCCGCCCAGAACCTGAACGTTGTCGACTTGATTAACGCGCACCGCCTGGTGATGTCGGAAGACGCGATTCGCGCCTGCGAATCCCTCTGGGGCGGCGCCAACCTCAAGCCGCAGCGCGGCCGCGCGAAGGAGGCCGTCGTCTAATGCCGAAGGAAATTCATCCCTACGCCGTCCTCCTGCGGCCCATCATCACCGAGAAGACAACCGTCCTCACGGGCGCCGACAAGTACGTCTTCGAAGTCGACCTTCGCGCGAACAAGAACCAGATCAAGGAAGCCGTCCAGGTCGCCTTCAACGTCCGCGTCGCAGAAGTCAACACCATGGTGATGAAGGGCAAGCCGAAGCGCTTCGGCCGCCGTGTCACGAACCGCCCCGATTGGAAGAAGGCCATTGTGACCCTCGTCTCGGGCGACAAAATCGAACTCTTCGAGGGGATTTAGGCAATGCCGATTAAGCAGTACAAGCCAACATCCCCCGGTCGCCGCAACGCGAGTTCGCAGACGTTCAGCGAGATCACAAAGAAGCGGCCCGAAAAAGCCCTCACCGAATCGCTCAAGGGCAAATCGGGCGGCCGCAACAACCAGGGCCGCATCACCGTCCGTCACCGCGGTGGCGGCGCCCGCCGTCTCTACCGCATCATCGACTGGAAGCGGAACAAGCCGGGCGTGCCGGCCAAGGTCGTCGCCATCGAATACGACCCGAACCGCACGGCGCGCATCGCTCTCCTCCAGTACCGGGATGGCGAGAAGCGCTACATCCTCGCTCCCAACGGCCTCGCCGTCGGTGCGGTGATTAGCAGCGGTCCCCAGGCCGAGGTCCGCGTGGGCAACTCGCTCCCGCTGGCCAACATGCCGACGGGCACGCAGGTCCACAACATCGAACTCACGCCCGGCCGCGGCGGCCAGATGGTCCGCAGCGCCGGTGTGAGTGCCCAGCTGATGGCGAAGGAAGGCGATTACGCACTCCTCCGCCTGCCGAGCGGCGAAATGCGGCGCGTCCGCATCGAATGCGTCGCGACCATCGGCCAGGTCAGCAACGTCGAGCATTCGCTCGTGAAACTCGGCAAGGCCGGGCGTTCGCGCCACCGTGGCCGCAGGCCCGAGGTGCGCGGCGCCGTCATGAACCCTCGCGACCATCCCCACGGCGGTGGCGAAGGCCGCGCCCCGGTTGGTATGCCGGGACCGAAAACACCCTGGGGCAAGCCGACTCTCGGCTACCGCACCCGGAACAACAAGCGCACGGACAAGCTCATTGTCCGCCGCCGGACCTAGGAGGAGTAGGACATGTCACGTTCTACCAAGAAGGGCCCCTTCATCCATCCTTCCCTCGAAAAGAAGGTCTTGGCGATGCGCGGGGCGGCCAGCCGCTCGGTCATCAAGACCTGGTCTCGTGCTTCGACGATCCTGCCCGAGATGATCGGGCTGACGATCGCCGTCCACGATGGCCGCCGCCATGTGCCGGTGTTCGTCACCGAAAACATGGTCGGCCACAAGCTGGGTGAATTCGCGCTCACGCGGACTTTCCGCGGGCACGTCGCCAAGAGCGACCGCCAGAGCAAGGTGAGGCGCTAACCCATGGAAGTTCGAGCCAGCTGCCAGAACATGGGCGCCTCTCCGCGCAAAGTCCGCCTGATTCTTGATCGCCTGACCGGACTCTCGGTCGACCAGGCGCTCGCGCTTCTGCGGTACGTGCAGTCGCCGCACGCTCGCACCGTTTCAAAGGTGGTCCTTTCGGCCGCCTCCAACGCCGAGAACAACTTCGACCTCGATGTCGACAACATGTTCGTCAAGCGCGCGTTCGCCGATGACGGCCCGACTCAGAAGCGCTTCCGGCCGCGTTCGCGCGGCCGCGTTAGCCCCATCCTGAAACGGTCGAGCCACATCACGATCATCCTCGACGAGCGGGAGGCCTAAATGGGACAGAAAGTACATCCGCACGGCTTCCGCCTCGGCATCATCTACGACTGGGAGTCGAAGTGGTTCGCTGAGAAGGACTACACGACCCGTCTCCACCAGGACCTCAACCTCCGCGAGTTCATCCTCCATGAACTTCCGGATGCCTCGATTAGCCGGGTGGAAATCGACCGCAACGCGAACCTCGTGACGGTCACCATCCACACCGCCAAGCCGGGCATCGTCATCGGCCGCGGTGGTGCCAAGGTCGAAGACCTCCGCAATTCGCTGGAGCGCTTCACCGGCGGCCGCGTCCGCGTGAACATCCAGGAGATCCGGACGCCGGAACTCGACGCCTACCTGGTTGCGCGTTCCGTCGCCGACCAGCTCGAACGCCGGGTGGCATTCCGCCGGGCGATCAAGCAGTCGGTCCAGCGGACGATGCAACGCGGCGCCCAGGGTTGCCGCGTGGCCATTGCCGGCCGCCTCGGTGGTTCTGAAATGTCCCGGCGCGAGGACGAGACGCAGGGCCGCGTGCCCCGCCACACGCTCCGCGCCGATATCGACTACGGACTCGCCGAAGCACACACCACCTTCGGCCGGATCGGAGTGAAGGTCTGGATCTACAAGGGCGAAATCCTCCCCCAGCGCGGCCTCCCGCGCATCGAAGAGGAAATGCCGGAACCAGTCGCTGCGGTGGTCGCCGCGCCTGCTGTTCGGCCCGAAGAAGCAGGCCCCGCCCATACCGCCATCTCCATGGAGCAGCAGGCTGCCGCCCGCGGCTCGGATGAGGGGGCCAGCTAATGCTTCAGCCTCGCCGCGTTAAGCACCGCAAGCAGCACCGCGGCCGCCGCCAGGGCGTCGCGGGCACGGGAAACTACATCGCATTCGGCGAATTCGGCCTCCAGGCCATGGGCGCCGCATGGATCGATTCCCGCCACATCGAGAGCGCCCGCCGCGCCATGACTCACGAAATGAAGCGCGGCGGCAAGGTCTGGATCCGGATTTTCCCCGACAAGCCCGTGACCGCGAAGCCGGCCGAGACCCGCATGGGTTCCGGCAAGGGCGCGCCTGATAAGTGGGTCGCCGTCGTCAAGCCGGACCGGATCATGTTCGAAATCGCCGGCGTGCCCGAGGCCGTCGCTCGCGAAGCCCTTCGCCTGGCTGCCCACAAGCTGCCTGTGCCAACCAAAATCGTCGTCCGAGAGGAGGCAGTTATCTAATGGCACGCCAGACCGCCGAAGACCTCCGCCGACTCGACGAATCGAAGCTGGACCACGAGATCAATGAGGCCTACCGCGCCTTGTTCACCCTCCGCTTCCAGCACGCCAGCCGCCAGCTCCAGAACTACCGTGAGCTGCGCAACGCCAAGCGCAAGATCGCGCGCCTTCGCACCCTCAAGCGCGAACGCCAGATCGAAGCCATCCTGGGTGAGGAGTAGCCATGGGAACCCAACGTGTCATCCAGGGCACCGTCGTTAGCGACAAAATGCAGAAGACGGTCGTGGTTTCGGTGGAGCGCAAGAAGAAGCACCGCCTTTATCACAAGGTCGTCACCGTGACCGAGCGTTACAAGGCTCACGACGACCAGGACAGCTGCAAGCTCGGCGACCTTGTCCGCATCCAGGAATGCCGCCCGATGTCCAAGGACAAGCGCTGGCGCGTCATCGAAGTCCTCACCCGCGGCGATGTTGCCGATGTGGCGCCCGAAACCATCGGACGGGACTTCGAAAAGGAAACCCAGGTAGCTCCCAAGGCGGAGGTGCAGGGGTGATTCAACAGGAAAGCCGGCTGAAGGTGGCCGACAACTCCGGCGCGCGCTCGCTGCTTTGCATCCGCGTGCTCGGAGGCAGCCGCCGCCGTTATGCACGCCCCGGCGACATCATCGTCGCCAGCGTGAAGGTGGCCCAGCCGAACTCGAACGTGAAGAAGGGTGACGTGGTCAAGGCCGTCGTCGTCCGCGTCACCAAGGAGTACGGCCGTCCCGATGGTTCGTACATCCGCTTCGATGAGAACGCCGCCGTCCTCCTCGCCAGCGACGGCGAAAACCCGCGCGGCACGCGCATCTTCGGGCCGGTCGCCCGCGAACTTCGCGACCGGAACTTCATGAAGATCGTCTCGCTCGCCCCGGAGGTGCTCTAGTGCCTGCGAAGATCAAGCGTGGTGACAAAGTCGTCGTGCTCGCCGGCAAGGACCGCGGCAAGCAAGGCACCGTGCGCGCCGTCATCAACAAGGACAACCGTGTCCTGGTTGAAGGCGTGAACATCATCAAGCGCCACCAGCGCGCCCGCCAACAGGGCCAGGCTTCGCAGATCATCGAACGCGAAGCCCCAATTCACATGAGCAACGTGATGCTGATCGACCCCAACAACAACCAGCCCACGCGCGTCGCCTTCCGCCGCCGCGAGGATGGTTCGATGGTGCGCGTCGGCAAGCGCAGCGGAGAGGACATCGAGTAATGCCGCCGCGAATGAAGGAGTTCTACCAATCCGACGTTGCCGGCTCGCTCAAGGAGCAGTTCGCCTATGGCAACGTGATGCAGATCCCCCGCATCACGAAGATCAACGTCAACATCGGCCTCGGCGAGGCCCTGACGGATGCGAACGCGCTCGATAAAGCCGCCGACGAGATTACCGCGATCACCGGCCAGAAGCCGGTCATCACCCGCGCGAAACGCTCCATCGCGAACTTCCGCCTGCGCGAAGGCAACCCCATCGGCGTTGCCGCCACCCTGCGGGGCGATCGCATGTGGGAGTTCCTGGATCGCCTCGTTAGTGCCGCCCTGCCCCGCATCCGGGACTTCCAGGGGCTGAATCCGAACGCATTCGACGGCCGCGGCAACTACAGCCTCGGCCTCCGCGAACAGCTCATCTTTCCCGAGATCGAATACGACCGTGTCGATAAGGTCCGGGGACTCCAGGTCACCATCGTGACTACCGCCCGCACAGACGAAGAAGGCCGGAAGCTCCTGGAGCTGATGGGCCTGCCGTTCAGGAAGAACTGAGGAGGCGCTCATGGCATCCAAAGGCATCGTTGGCCGCGACCAGCGCCGGCGCGAACTTCATGCGAAGTACGCCGGAAAGCGCGCCGAACTGAAAGAACAACTCCGCAAGTCCTGGGATAACCCCCAGGAAGTCATGCGCCTCCAGGGCGAGCTCATGAAGCTCCCCCTCAACTCCAGCCCGACGCGGCTTCACAACCGCGACATGATCACCGGGCGGCCGAAAGCCTACATCCGCAGGTTCGGCCTTTCCCGCATCACCTTCCGGGAGCTTGCCCACAAGGGCTTCCTTCCCGGCGTCACCAAATCCAGCTGGTAAGTGCGCCAAGCAAACTGCTAGAGGGGAAGAGTTATGAGTCTAAGTGACCCAATCGCCGACATGCTGACGCGAATCCGGAACGCCTCTTCGGCGCGCCACGATTCCGTGCTGATGCCGGCCTCGAAGATCAAAATCGCGATTGCGAACGTCCTGAAAGAAGAAGGCTTCATCAAGGACTTCTCCGTCGCCAGCGAAGAAGGCAAGCCGCAGCCCAACTTGAAGGTTGATTTGAGCTACGGCGGCCGCAAGCAGCCCGTGCTTAATGGGCTCAAGCGTGTCAGCAAGCCTGGCCTTCGTGTCTATGTCCAGCGCCGCGAAATCCCTCGGGTTTACGGTGGCCTGGGTATGGCCATCCTTTCGACGCCCAAGGGCGTCATGTCGGGGCAGGAGGCCCGCCGCAACGAAGTTGGCGGCGAGGTCATCTGCTACGTGTGGTAGGGGAATAGACGATGTCGCGCATTGGCCGCCAACCCGTTCCTGTCCCCGCCGAAGTCACCGTCACCGTTGGCGAGGGCAACTTTGTCACCGTGAAGGGCCCGAAGGGCGAGCTCTTCCGCCAGTTCCCGCTGAGCATCACGCTCGGCCGGGACGAGGGCGTGATGAACGTTTCCAGGCCCAACGATGAAGGCAAGCAGCGATCGCTCCATGGGCTTTCGCGCACACTCCTCAGCAACATGGTCACCGGTGTCACCACCGGGTTCACCAAAGTCCTCGAAGTGCAGGGTGTCGGCTATCGCGCCCAGATGCAGGGCTCGAACCTGCAGCTTGCCCTGGGCTTCTCCCACCCCGTAGTGGTTACGCCCCCCGAGGGCATTTCGTTCACCGTCGAAGGCCCCCGCGTGAACGTGGAAGGCATCGACAAAGAGAAGGTCGGCCAGGTGGCCGCCAACATCCGCAAGCTGCGTCCACCCGAGCCGTACAAGGGCAAGGGCATCCGCTATTCCGGCGAGCGTGTCCGCCGCAAGGCTGGCAAAGCCGGGAAGGTAGGCAAGTAATGGCAAAGGCTACGTCTGTCCTCGCGCGTTCCCGCCGCCATGCCCGCGTCCGCAAGTCGGTCTCCGGCAACGACGTGCGCCCGCGCCTCAACGTATTCCGCAGTTCACAACACATTTACGCCCAGGTCATCGATGACCTGAAAGGCCACACCCTGGCCGCCGCCAGCGATGCCGACAAGGCACTCGTTGGCGACCTCAAGGGCAAGACCAAGAGCGAACGCGCGGCCATCGTCGGTAAGACCATCGCCGAACGGGCGAAGGCCAATGGCGTTTCACTCGTCGTCTTCGACCGTGGCGGCTACAAGTACCACGGCCGCGTTCAGGCTCTCGCCGAAGCCGCTCGCGAAGCTGGATTGGGGTTCTAAATGGGAAGCAACCGTTCTGACCGTGGTGACCGCGGGCCCCGCGACAGCCGCGACCGTGACCGCGATGGCGGCGATGAGCTGACCGAAAAGGTCATCTACATCAACCGCGTCGCCAAAGTCGTCAAGGGTGGCCGCCGCTTCAGCTTCAGCGCCCTCGTCGTCGTCGGAGACGGCAACGGCAGCGTCGGAGTCGGCCTCGGTAAGGCCAACGAGGTGCCCGAGGCGATCCGCAAGGGTTCCACCCAGGCGCGCCGCGGCATGATCAAGATCCCCATGAAGGGCGGCACTATCGCCCACCCCGTCTGGAACCGCTTCTCCGCCGCCAAGGTCATGATGAAGCCCGCCAGCCACGGTACCGGCGTCATTGCCGGCGGTGCTGTCCGCGCAATCATGGAAGCCGCCGGTGTCACCGATGTGCTCGCCAAGACCTTCGGCAGCCGCAACCCCGTGAACGTCTCTCGTGCCACCATCGAAGGACTCTCGTCGTTGCAGGACCCGACCGGCGCGCGTGCTCGCCGCCTGGCTATCGCCCGGGGTGAAAGCTAGATGGCCACCATCACTGTCACCTGGTGCAAGAGCGCCATTGGTTACAACAAGGACCAGAAGGACACGATTCGCCGGCTCGGCCTGCGCCGTCTCCACCAGTCCGTGGAACTCGAAGACACGCCCGCGCACCGCGGCATGGTGCACAAGGTCCAGCACCTCGTCGATCTCCAGGAAGGTAGCCCGAAATGACCATCGGCGCCCATGAACTCCGCCCCGACAAGGGCGCGACCCACTCCAAGAAGCGCATCGGCCGCGGCAACGCCACCGGCCAGGGCACCTACGCAGGCAAAGGCCTCAAGGGTCAAAAGTCGCGCTCCGGCAAGCGACTCCCTTACGACGCGTTCGAAGGCGGCCAGTTCCCTACGTCCCGGAAGTTCCACGTCCTTCGCGGGTTCAACAACAAGTGGCGTGTCCCCTTCCAGCCGGTCAACGTGGCCGCCCTCGACCGCTTCGATGCGGGCTCGAGTGTGACCCCGGAGTCCCTGCGCGAAGCCGGCATCCTCAAGCACCTGCGCGAGCCGGTGAAGGTCCTCGGCAACGGCGACCTCGCCACGAAGCTCACCGTCAGTGCCCACCGTTTCAGTGAAACGGCGAAGGCCAAAATCGAAGCCGCTGGCGGCACGTGCATCGTGCTTGCCGGCGAAGATGCAGAAGTGAAGGACAGCTGACGATGGCAGTTCAGCCGGCTCAGCGGCCGCGCCTCCTCCAGGCAATGGTCGACGCCTTCCGTCAGGAAGACGTCCGGCGGAAGCTTCTCTTCACGCTGGCGATGCTTGTTGTCTTCCGCTTCGTGGCCCATGTGCCGATCCCGAACGTGGACCGCGACGCCCTCGAAGCGGCATTCGAAGGCAACGCCCTGCTCGACTTCCTGAGCATCTTCTCCGGTGGCGCGCTCCAGAACCTGAGCGTCGCAGCCCTGGGCGTCTACCCCTATATCACCGCCTCGATCATCATCCAGATCCTCACGCCGTTGGTGCCGTCGTTCCGCGCGCTCTCGGAAGAGGGCGAACAGGGCCGCAGACGTCTGCAGCTCTACACGCACTGGATGGCCCCGATCATGGCGTTCGTCCAGGGGTATGGCCAGATCGTCTTCATCAACGGACAGAGCGGCGGCGATGTCGTCCAGGACTTCGGCATCATCAACCACCCGATCGGCACGCTTTCGACCCTCCTTACCCTGGCCGCGGGCACGATGTTCCTCGTCTGGCTCGGTGAGTTGATTACCGAAAACGGCATCGGCAACGGCGTCTCCGTCATCATCTTCGGCGGCATCGTCGCCCGACTCCCCGCCCTGATCCCGAGCCTCTCCACGCAGTCGATCATCGCGATCATCGGCTTCGCCGCATTCGCTCTCGGGCTCATATACCTCGTCGTCTTCTTCCAGGAAGCGCAGCGGCGGGTGCCGGTGCAATACGCCCGCTCGGCGTTCCGGGGTGGGCGTATGTATCGGCAACAGGGGCAGAGCCATATCCCTCTTCGGGTGAACATGGCCGGGATGATCCCCCTCATCTTCGCTTTCTCGATCATGATCCTTCCGCCAATCATCGCCTCGTATTTCACCAGCGCCGGCGGCTGGGTCGAAAGCGTCGCGGAGTTCTTCGTGAGGCAGTTCCAGGGAGGTCGCGGCGGTGGCGGCACCGGCTGGTACTGGGCCATCCTCTTCGCGATGGTGGTCGGCTTCACCTTCTTCTACACGATGGTGCAGTACCAGCAGCAGCAGATCGCGAAGAACCTCCAGCGCCAGGGCGCCTTCATCCCCGGCATCCGCCCCGGTGCACCCACCGAGGCCTACCTGCAGCGTGTCGTCACGCGCATTACCTGGGCCGGCGCCTTCTTCCTCGGGTTCGTCGCCATCCTGCCGTTCTTCATCGGTCTTCTCACCGATGTGCGGGCGCTCACCGTCTCCACCACGGGCTTCCTCATCGTCGTGGCGGTCGTCCTCGATACCATGAAGCAACTGGAAGCCCAGCTTCTGATGCGCAACTACGAAGGATTCATTCGCTAACGTGTACATCGTTCTGCTTGGCCCCCCCGGTGCCGGAAAAGGCACGCAGGCGCAGCGCATCGCCGCCGCCACTCAGCTTCTGCACATCTCCACGGGCGACATGTTTCGGGAGAACGTGAAGAACGAGACGGCGCTTGGCAAACTCGCCAACCAGTACATGGCGAAGGGCGAGCTCGTCCCGGATGAAGTCACCATCAAGATGCTGCTGGAACGCATTTCGCGGACCGATGCGAAGGCCGGCGCCATGTTCGACGGTTTCCCGCGCAACGTCGTCCAGGCCGAAGCCCTCGACGAGGCCCTGCGCGGTAACGGCGCAAAAGTCGATTTCGCCCTCCTCATCTCGGTCCGCGATGCGGAACTTATGGCCCGTCTCGGAGGCCGCTGGATCTGCCGCGCCTGTGGCAAGCTCTACCACGAGAAGAACGACCCGCCGAAGAAGCACGGAATCTGCGATGCCTGCGGCGGCGAGCTCTACCAGCGCGAAGACGACCGCCCTGAAGTGGTCGCCTCCCGCCTCGAAAAGCAAAAGCCCCCGGCGGCGCTCATCGAGCACTACCGCAAGGCGGGTACGCTCAAGGAAATCAACGGCGAGCAGCCGCTCGACGCCGTCACGTCGGCGCTCCTGGAGGCCATCCGCTAGGTATGGTCATCAAGCTCAAATCCGACGACGAGATTCTTGTCATGCGCGAGGCTGGCCGCATCGTGGCGAATACCCTCGCCCATCTCCGGGAGATGATCCGGCCCGGCCTCAACGTGATGGAGATTGAGAAGTTCGTCCGGGAGGAATACAAGCGCGTTGGCGCCAAGGAAACCTTCCTCAACTACGCGCCCGGGGGCAAAGTGCCCTATCCTTCAAATATCTGCGTCAGCATCAACGATGAATTGGTGCACGGCATTCCCAGGAACCGCATCCTCCAGGAAGGCGATATCGTCAGCCTGGACCTGGGTGCGACGTACAACGGCTACGTCGGCGATTCGGCGATTACCGTGCCCGTGGGCAAGGTGAACCCGATCGCCGAGCAACTCATCGAGGTGACCGAAGCCAGCCTCTGGGCGGGCATCAAGGCCGCAAGGCCGGGCGCCCACCTCAATGACGTCCGTGGCGCCATCGAGGACACGATTCGCAAGAGCGGATTCTCGATCGTCAAGGGCTACGGTGGACATGGCGTGGGGCGTGATATGCACGAAGAGCCCCATGTCGAGAACTTCCGCCAGCGATTCAAGGGGCCGAAGCTCCAGCCCGGGCTCGTCCTGGCACTGGAACCGATGGTCAACGTTGGTGGGCCAGATGTGTTCGAAGGGCCGGATGGCTGGACTGTTAGCACGAAAGACGGTAGCTTATGCTGTCATTTCGAGCATACTATAGCCATCCGGGCGGGAGGTGAGGCCGAAGTCCTCACGCTCCCGTAATTCCATCTCCGCGAAACGAGGGTATATGGCCAAAAAGGAAGCGATTGAAGTGGAAGGAAAAGTGACTGAGCCGCTGCCGAACAATATGTTCAAAGTGCAACTGGCCGATGGTCACGAAGTGCTCGCCCACCTGGGTGGAGACATCCGCATCCAGTTCGTGAAATTGCTTCCCGGCGACCGAGTCCTCGTAGAGCTCTCGCCCTACGACCTTTCTCGCGGGCGTATTACCTACCGATTCAAGTAGGCCGGCCCTGCCGCCATCAAAGGAAAACGATGAAAGTTCGAGCATCCGTCAAGCCACGCTGCGACAAGTGCAAGGTCATCCGCCGGCACGGTCGCGTGATGGTGATTTGCGAAAATCCGAAGCACAAGCAGCGGCAGGGGTAAGGCCATGGCACGTATCTCCGGCGTCGATATTCCCAACGATAAGCGAATCGAAGTCGCCCTCACCTATATCTATGGGGTTGGGCCGACGCGCGCGAAGGCGATCCTCGGTGAAACCGGGATCAACCCCGATACGCGCGCCCGTGAACTGACGGACGAAGACGTCCTGAAGATCCGCGAATACATCGACAAGCACTACACCGTCGAAGGTGACCTCCGCCGCGAAGTTCGCCAGAACATCGCCCGGCTCGTCGAGATCAACTGCTACCGCGGCCAGCGCCACCGCCGGAACCTCCCGGTCCACGGGCAGCGGACGCGCACCAACGCGCGCCAGAAGCGCGGCGCCCGCAAGACGGTAGCCGGCAAGAAGCGCGCAGGAAAGAAGTAGGAGAGGGAGCCCACCAATGGCAGATGCAAAACGTGGAGCCGCCGACAAAACGCGCCGCCTGAAGCGGCGCGAGCGGAAGTCCGTCCCTCGCGGCCGGGCCTACATCAAGAGCACGTTCAACAACACGCTAGTCACGCTCACCGACCCCAACGGGAACGTGATTGCCTGGGCCAGCTCCGGCGGCTCCGGCTTCAAGGGCTCCCGCAAGGGCACACCCTTCGCCGCCCAGCTCGCGGGCGAAAACGCCGCCCGCCGCGCCATGGAACACGGCCTCCAATCCGTCGAGGTCTATGTCCGCGGCGCCGGCAGCGGCCGCGAAGCCGCCATCCGCTCGCTCCAGGCGAGCGGCCTCACCGTGACCGCGATCCGCGATGTCACGCCGATCCCCCACAACGGTTGCCGCCCGCCCAAGCGGCGCCGGGTATAGGAGCGCTTCCAGCCAATGGCACGTTACACCGGCCCCGTCTGCCGTCTTTGCCGCCGTCACGGCGAAAAGCTCTTCCTCAAGGGTGATCGCTGCTTCACGCCCAAGTGCAGCTTTGACCGCCGCCCGAACCCGCCAGGACCGCGCCCGGCCCGCCGCCGCAAGGTCTCGGACCGCGGCCTCCAGCTGCGCGAAAAGCAGCGCGCCCGCGTCGCCTATGGCGTGCTCGAGAAGCAGTTCGTGCGCTACTACAAGGAAGCTATCCGCGGAACCGGAGTCTCGGGCGAAAACCTCGTCCGCCTCCTCGAAACCCGCCTCGATAACATCATCTACCGGATCGGCTTCGCCGATTCCCGAAACCAGGCTCGCCAGATCGTCCGCCACGGCCTCATCGCCGTGAACGGCCGCAAGCTCGATGTCCCTTCGGCCCACCTGAAGGAAGGCGATACCGTCGCCTTCACGCCTCGCGGCATCCGCAGCGAGTACTACAAGATCGTCCAGGAGACGATGAAGTCCAAGAACCCGCCGACCTGGCTCGCGCTCGATGTTGCGAACCTTTCCGGCCGGGTTTCCGGCCCTCCAGTCGTCGCCCACGGCGAAACGCACCAGTTCAACGAAAACGTCATCATCGAGTACTACTCGCGCTAACCCCGCGCCCAGTACCTGCGAGAGTAGAGGACTACAAGGACAATGATGGATTCCCTCGAGTTGATCGGCCAGGCGACTGAAAGCGTCGTCCCGCAGCTCACTGTCGACGAAGAGACGGAGAAATTTGCCCGTCTCATCGCCGAGCCCCTCGAATCGGGCTACGGCATTACTCTTGGCAACGCCCTTCGCCGCGTCCTCCTCAGCTCGCTCGAAGGCGCCGCCATCACCTCCGTCCGCGTCGAACAGGTGCAGCACGAGTTCTCAACCATCCTCGGCCTCCAGGAGGACACCACCGAGTTCCTCCTAAACGCCAAGGAAATCCGCATTCGCGCCCTGAGCAACCGCTCCGGGACGCTTGCGCTCGATATCGAAGGTCCCTGCAAGGTGACCGCCGGCGACCTCCAGGTGCCTGCTGATTTCGAGATCGTGAACCCCGAACTGCATCTCGCAACGATCGATGTCCCGAAAGCGCGACTCAACGTCGAGTTCCACGCCGAACTCGGCAAGGGCTACGTGCCCGCCGGTTCGGTCGAAGGCCTGCCCATCGGCGTCATCCCCGTCGATGCCATCTTCACCCCGGTCCGCAAGGTGAACTACCGCGTCGAGAAGACGCGCGTCGGCCAGTCCACCAACTATGACCGGCTGATCCTCGAAGTCTGGACCGATGGCACCATCGGCCCGATCGACGCCGTTGGCCAGAGCGCCGACATCCTGATGGACCAGTTCGCGCTCTTCAGCCAGATGGGCCGCCCAGACGTGTCGATGCACTATGGCGGACCGGTTTCCGTTGGCACGCCTTCTACCAGTGGCTTGCTCATGGCGCCCGACCGCTACAACACGCCAATCGAAGACCTCGCCCTCTCCGTGCGCGCCTACAACTGCCTCAAGCGCAGCGGGCTCATGACCGTCGGCCAGGTCCTCGAGAAGTCCGAGGACGAACTTCTCGCCCTCCGCAATTTCGGACGGAAGTCCTACGACGAACTCCGCGATCGCCTGATCGAGCTTGGATATGTCGATGGTACCGCCGAAGGCCTTGTCCCCATCGTCGACTCGCCTGTTGCGAAGGCGCCCACCGGCCGCCCGGGCGGACCCATGGGCCGTCCCATCGTCCGGACGGGCCGCGCGAGTTCCGTGATCATGGATGAGGATGAAGAAGAAGAAAACCTGAGCGCCCTCGGTAAGGCGTTGAAGGAAGCACTCCTGAAAGACGGGAGCGCCGACGATCTTATCGGCGCCGACGACGAGGACTAGCCCAATGCGACACCGCGTAGCCGGCCGCCACCTTGGCCGCGACACAGCCCACCGCCTCTCGCTCTACCGCAACCTGGTCACCGACCTGTTGAAGTACGAGCGCATTACCACCACCGAGGCGAAGGCGAAGGAAATCCGCCCGATGGCCGAGCGCATCATCACGCTCGGGCGCCGCGGCGATCTCCACGCCCGCCGCCAGGCGATGAAGTTCGTCTTCGATCCTGGCGTCGTCAAGAAGGTCTTCGATGACCTCGGCCCACGCATGGCCAGCCGCCCCGGCGGCTACCTGCGCATCACCGGCCTCGAACCCCGCAAGGGTGATGGGGCGAAAATGGCCACGATCGAACTCGTCGATTTCGTCGATGCCCCGCCGACTCCGCGCCCCCAGCGTGTGACCGCCGCGCCGAGCGCCCCCGCCCGGCCCACCGCCGGCGCCGCCGCTGCCGCCGCGGTTGCCGCCGAAATCGAAGCCTCGGCTGTTGAAGCTGAGGCCGAGGTCGAAGTCCCCGAAACCGTCGCTGAAGTCGAAGCAGCAGCCGATGCGGTGGTGGAAGAAGCCACCAGCGAAGCCGCCGCCGAAGACAGCGAAGGCTCTTCGGAGGCATAGCCCTTCGTGTCCGCGACGCGTTTCGCGGCCACGGTCAGTTACGACGGTACAGCGTTCGCAGGGTCCCAGATCCAGCCGAACGTGCGGACCGTCCAGCAAGTGCTGGAAACCGCGGCAGGGGTGCTCTTCGGATCCCCCACCCGCGTTGAGTTGGCGGGACGCACGGATTCGGGCGTCCATGCCATCGGCCAGGTAGCCGCCTTCAGTGCCGAGACCCGGCACGCGGCGGAAACCGTCAGGAAGGCGCTCAACGCCAACCTGCCGGAAGATGTATCGGTCCGCGCAGTGTGCGCAGTGCCAGCGGGGTTTGACCCGCGGCGCTGGGCGCGCAAACGCTGGTACCGTTACACCATCGCCAATGGCGAAGCGCGCGAACCGCTCACGCGCCGCGGCGCCTGGTTCGTCGAGGGTAACCTCGATGTCCGGGCAATGCAGGCCGCGGCGCAAGCGCTGGCCGGGAAGAAGGACTTCAGTGCCTTCTCCGGGCCGCTCGAACCGGAACGCACCCCGGTGCGCACCGTGTTCACCGCGGGATGGCGCTGCGAAGGCAGCACCCTCCTGTTCGATATCGAGGCAGACGCGTTCCTGCCCCAGATGGTCCGCCGGATTACCGGCAGCCTCATCCGGGTCGGGCGCGGCGCCGAAACAGTGGAGGAAATCGTCCGCCTGCTCCAACAGGCAGAGCCAGGTTCGATGGCGTACGTCGCCCCGGCCCATGGCCTCTGTCTCCAGCGCGTGTGGTACGACGAGGGATATACGGTATGAACACGACAGTGCGAATGAAACAGTCCGAGGTCTACAAGGACTGGCATGTGATCGATGCGGCTGGCCGGCCGCTCGGGCGCGTTGCCACCGAGGTGGCCTCGCTCCTGAAGGGCAAACACAAGCCGACCTACGAACCCCACCTCGATGACGGCGACTTCGTCATCGTCGTGAATGCCTCGCAGGTTCGTGTCACCGGCAACAAGGCCAACCAGAAGACGTACTACCGCCACTCCGGTTATCCCGGTGGCCTCAAGTCACGCTCGTACACCCAGCAGTTCGAGAAGTTCCCGGAACGCGTTCTCGAACAGGCCATCTGGGGCATGCTCCCCAAGGGTCCGCTCGGGAAGCAGATGTTCAAGCACCTGAAGGTCTACAAGGGACTGAACCACCCGCACCAGTCGCAGCTGGCCGGCACGGTGAAGGCGCAAGAAGCGCGCACCGTAGCGCAGTCGGAACTCGCGACCGTGGTCCCGAAAGTGAAGCGCCTCCGTCCGCTCTCGGTCCCGCAGGAACAGCACCTGGCTGCTGCCGCGGCCCCGAAGCCCAGCCCGGCCGCCAGTGCCGCCCGGGCGGCGAAGGCCCGCGTGCGCGGCGCGACCGCCGCTGCCCCGGCCATCGAAGAAGCGGCCCCCGTCGCCGCCGTTGCTGCCGCTGAAGTAATCGAGGCGCCGAAGCGAGCCTCCCGTCGAAAGACGGAAGTGGAAGCCGTCGCTACCGAAGCTGTCGAAGCCCCGAAGCGGGCTCCGCGCCGCAAGGCCGTCGAAGCCACCGCTGAGACGGCTACCGAAGAAACCCCAAAGCCGGCCCGTCGCCGCGCCGCGGCAAAGTCCGAAGGGACTGAGGAGTAACCAATGGCTGACCAGTACTTCTATGGCACCGGCCGCCGCAAGACCGCCGTCGCGCGCGTCCGCCTCTACCCCGGCAACGGTGCGGTCGTCGTCAATGGCAAACCGCTCGAAGAAGTGTTCTCGCGCGATTCCCACCGCGCCGAGGTCCTCTCCCCACTCACCCGCCTCGGCCGGGAAGGTCGCTTCAGCGCCCAGGTGAAGTGCGATGGTGGCGGCATCTCCGGCTGGGCAGGCGCCATCCAGATGGGTATCGCCCGGGCGCTCGTCGCCAGCGACCCCAACGTCAAGCCCGCGCTCAAGCGCCCCGAGAACCTGCTCACTCGCGACTCCCGCATGAAGGAGCGCAAGAAGGCCGGACTCAAGCGGGCCCGCAAGGCGCCGCAGTTCACCAAGCGCTAAGGCCCCAGCCCTTAGCTGTCAGGCACAATGCGAAAGCCCCTCCACGTGGAGGGGCTTCGTGTTCTCCGGTTCGTTGTCGTTGCCACGCATTGCCCTTCGTGCGGCGTCACGCACGCGCGGAAGCGGCTTCGGCCGGTTCGGAGCTGCTCCCTGCCCCCCGGAATGGGTACTTCATCTGTCCGAAGAAGCCGGTTGGGATGGCTTCGCCGGCCACGCCGAATTGCATAGGCTGGACGCCCTTCGGCAGGTACAGGGTGCCGTGAAGCCGATCGATCCACGGGAATAGCCCGGCGTAGTTCTTGTTCAGACCCTGCACTTCGCTCGTATGGTGCCAGCGGTGGTATGTCGGGCTGGCGATCACCTGCCGCAGCGGCCCGAAGGTCCATGAAACATTCGCATGCAGCATGACCCCGTACAGCGTCAGCACCGGTACATATGCCGCGAACGCCACAGGGCTGAACCCCAGGAAGAGCAGCGGCAACGCGACCACAACGTTGCTGGCGATGTCGTTGATGGGGTGGACACGGACGGAGGAGAGCCAGTCGAGGTCCGTCGAGGAATGATGGATCGAGTGGAACTTCCAGAGCGTGCCTACTGTATGGAAGGCGCGATGCTGCCAGTAACCCAGGAAGTCGCCCAGCAACAGGATCCCCCCGACCTGGGCGACCAGCGGCAGTCCCGTCACCCATGTCTCGCGCGGGCTAACTCCGCGAAGTTCGTCCGTGGGGATGGGCGACATCACGAGCGCCCCGAGCGACATGATCGCGACAAAGACCACGACTCCCGAAAGCAGCTTCCCAAGGGTTGGCTGCCAGGCAAACCAGGCGAGGTCCGTCCGCCATCCCCGCCGGAGGCGCCGTTGCCCACGGATGGACGGCCAGAACCGTTCGACGATACCGAACCCGACGCCCAGCAACAGCAACCCCACGATCGGGCCTATCAATAGTTGCATTTGGAGCACTCCTCCCGCCCGCAACGTCGCTTCGTTCGCGGACTCCGGCTCATCGTCTCGCCCGGAGTTCACGAAACTGTCACAGCTGCCATTGCGTTTCAGTGGCGCAGCCACCGACCATTCGAGTGTGCAAACAATCCTGGTCGTAGAAGACGAACGCGACTTGAACGACCTGCTCGTTGAACAGCTCGGCCGGGCAGGCTATGCGACGCGCCAGGCTTTCGACGGACGGACGGCCGTTGAAGAGGTCCGCGCCGGCGGTGTCGACCTGATCCTGCTCGATTGGATGCTCCCGGTGCTGGACGGTGTTTCGGCGCTCCGGGAGATTCGCGCGTTCAGCCTCGCGCCGGTGCTCATGCTCACGGCGCGCGGCCAGGACATCGACATCGTGAACGGCCTCGAGGCCGGGGCCGATGACTATCTCTCCAAGCCAACCCACGTCCGCGTGCTCCGCGCCCGAGTTGCGGCGCTACTGCGGCGCGCGGGGACGCCCCGCCTTCCGGTCGCGGAGCCGGCGTCACCCGAGGTCCTGCGCCATGGCGGCTTCGTCGTCCACCGTGCGGACCGCACCGTGGACTTCCGCGGCGCAACCCTCGAACTCACACCGACCGAATTCGACCTCGTCGAGCTGCTCTGTTCGAATCCCGGTCGAGCCTTCAGCCGCGAATACCTGCTCGAACGCATCTGGGACGAAAGCGAGGCAGTCGGTCCCCGGACGGTCGACACGCACGTCCAGCGTCTTCGAAAGAAGCTGGGCGATGGCGATTCCACCATTCAGACCGTCTGGGGCATGGGCTACCGCGTGAAGGCCGGCTGATGCTCGGGTGGATTGGCCGTCGCTTGCGTTCGATGCGCTACCTCCTGGTCTGGCCGGCCGTGACCGCCTACAGGAATCGGGCCAGGCGAAGCCTCCGCTGGAGGTTGGCCGGCTACAACCTGGCCACGCTCGTCGCGGGGCTGGCGACCGCCCTTATCCTCGTCGGCGCTCTCGCCGCGGCCGGGGCATCGGCCAGGCGGTACGCGGAAGAGGAGCCCGCGGACGACGCCAGGGTGGTCGCCGCGTTCCTCGTCAGTACCGGCCTCATCAATCCCGGCGACCGAACCGGCACGGAAGACCTCGGGCCGGTCCTCGCCGCGCTCGCCTCCGGCCAGGTACCGCTCTACCGCGGCCCGGATCGTGACCAGTTCGATGTTCGGCCGAAGCAGTTCCTCCAGGGTGTCAGCGGCATCGCCATCATCTCCCCGGACTCGGAGGTGCCGGAAGTTGTTGCGGGAGAGTTCTCCGGCGCTCCGGCAGCGCTCGAAGCAGTGGTCGCAGAGGCTCGTGAAGGGCGCACGGGTCTGCGCGGGAACTCCCGTCTCGATGGGGGCTCCGGCGTGGGAGCCTACCCGGTCGTCGATTCCGTCGGGACCGTCAGAGCCGTTGTCATCGTCGAGAAATCCGATATCCAGGCGCCACAGGGCGCTCGTGCCATCGTTCGAGCCGAGGTCCGGCCCGTGGTCATGAGTGTCTGGGTGGGCAGCGTTGTCGCGGCATTTCCTGGCCTTGCCGTCGCCGTCTTGCTGGCGGTGGCCGCCGCGCGTTCCGTCGGCGGCCGCATCCGGGATGTGGCCGGCGCCGCCGAGTCGCTCGCGGGCGGCTCGCTAGCGTCGCGCGTCCCGGTCCGCGGCGAGGACGAAGTTGCCTCACTCGCCGGGAGCTTCAACCTCATGGCTGGACGTCTGCAAGAGACCATGGCTTCCGTCGAGGCTGAACGTGCCCGCGCCGTCGCCCTCCTCGATGCGAATCGCCAGCTTGTCGCCAACGTTTCTCACGAGCTGCGGACACCCGTCGCGCTCATCCGCGGCCAGGTGGAAGCCCTCGAAGACGAGTCTCCCGCCAATCCGCGCGTGGAAATGGCACTTCGTGAGACTGCGCGGCTCGAGTCTCTCGTCTCCGACCTGTTCCAATTGGCGAGCGCCGAAGCCGGTGCTCTCAGGTTCGATATCGCCCCTGTGGACCTGGCCGTGGTCGTCCGTGAGAGCATCGCGCCCCTGGTGGAACTCGCCCGCCGTGACGCCCGGGTCGCTGTCGCTCTCGAAGCGCCCCAGGCCGTGCTGGCGTTGGCCGACTCGGGACGGCTGGCCCGCGTCATCCAGAACCTCGTCCGCAACGCCATCCGCCACGTCCCCGAAGGAGGCATGGTGCGGGTCGTCGTGGGCGCTTCCGGCACGATGGGAACCATTTCGGTGAGCGACACCGGCGCTGGCATCGCCCTGGAGGACATGCCCCACGTCTTCGAGCGCTTCTACCGGGGCGAAGCGTCTCGCAACCGGGACAGCGGTGGCGCCGGGCTCGGACTCGCCATGGCGAAGGAGTTCGTCGAGGGGATGGGTGGCGCCATCGCGGTCTCCAGTCCTCCGGGTGAGGGCGCGACTTTCATCGTCTCCCTGCCGCTCGCCGCCGCCGATTCACCTGCTCGTCACGCGCCGGCTACCGACTGACCGCCCCCCGGCTCGCCCTCGCCATCCGATCCTCACAGCGGTGGATGCTCGATGAACAAGGGCCTCTTCGTGCTCGTTGCAGGCGTCGTTGGCGCTGGCGTCCTCGCCTATACCAGTTCGGGGGGCAGTGCCGCGCGTCCGGAAGGCACTGAGTCGCCCACGGTCGCTGCGACGAAAGAGGTGGCCCACTCCGGCAAGACGAAGACCACCACCCCTTCCCCCGTCGCGAGCCAGTCGCCTTCTGCCAGTCCGAAGCCTTCTGCCACACCCGCGCCGCCCAGGCTCACGCTATCGCAGGTCGCTGCCTTACCCCGCCCCGCCGGCTCCACGTCCGGGGGCAGCACGAGTGCCGGCAGTGGAGGGCGGTCCGCCGCGACCGAACCGCCCGCGTCGACCACGGAGCCAACCTCCTCACCGGCTGCCCCGGCGACTCCCTTGCAGGGCACGCCCCCTTCCGAGCCATCTGCCACACCCACCCCGCTGCCACCTACTCCCGTGCCCCAGCCGACTGCGACGGTGAATCCCAACCCCTGGCCCATCGCGACGCCGCCCACACTGCCGCCCTATCCCGATGCCGGCCTCGCCCCTCACCCACCGAGCGAGTAAGTCCTCGCGCTCCATGCGCGCTCCATGCGCGCTCCGCCGTCCCGTCCGGATTTCGTTTGCGGCCGCGCCTGGCGAACACGGCACGCCACTGGCTCCTGTGCTATCGTCGCAACTTCACTGAAGGAGCGTTCACTGTGGCTGCCGAGTACAAGAAACCGAACCTGCCGGTCCGGGTCATGAACGCCTCGATTGGAGTCGTCATCCGGCTCGGCCTGAGCCCCCAGGGCGGGCAGCTGCTCACCGTCCGCGGCCGCAAGTCGGGCAAGGACATGTCGACACCCGTCAACCCGATGACATTCGAGGGCGTCGAGTACCTCGTTGCCCCACGCGGAGACACGCACTGGACGCGCAACCTTCGCGCCGCGGGCGAAGCACAGCTGCGGCTTGGCCGGAAGAAACGGCGCATCCGCGTCGTCCACGAACTCGCGGATGCCGAGAAACCGCCGGTACTCCTCGCCTACCTCGAGCGTTGGGCCAGCGTCACGAAGAGCCACTTCGGCATTCCGTGGCCCAATCCCGGTGAGGCCGACATCACTCGCGTCTGCGCGCGCACGCCGATGTTCCGGATCGAAGACCTGGGCTAATCCCCGGGCACAACTTCCCACTCTTCGCCATACCACATCGGCGAGTTCGGCAAGTCGATGAAGTTGCGCTCGTCTTCGAGCAGTTCGGCGGCGGCGGCCCGGGAGGCCTCGCTGCCGGCCCGGGGATCGGCCCGGTTGAACCAGAGCTCGGCGATGCCGTCGAACGGCTCCGGAGCGCCTCCGTTCCTCGCTTGCATGCGGGCATGCAGCTCACGGTCTTGGAGCGTTCGCACCTGGACATACCGCTTGATCCCGAGGAGCTCGGCGCGTTCCCGCACCAGCGGCGCATGCACCGTCCGCCAGTACTGGGAGAACTCGTCCCAGCTCAATCCAGGTTTTCGGCGAAGGCAAAACGTCAGCTTCGTCAGCATAGAGAAGGGCCTCCTGGGCTACGTGTGCAGGCGCGCGCCGGGGTTCCGGTAGGGCACGAACTCGGTGAGGACGCCGTGGACACCCTGCGGGTAAAAGAACGCCGCGCCGGCTCGCGGGCCGAGGTCCACCCGCCGGAGGCCCTGGTCGGTCAGCCGCGCCGCCTCTTCTTCCACGTCGTCGACCGCGTAGCCGATGTGGTGCAGTCCAGGGCCCCGCTTGGCCAGGAACTTCGCCGCGCCACTCGTCGCGTCTTGCGGCACGATGATCTCGATCACCGTGTCGCCTTCACCCACTTGCAGGAAGTAGTTCATCGTCCGTTCGGGCTTGAAGTACGAGCCGGTCTCACCCGCTCCCTTCCAATCGGCGATCGGGAAGCCCAGCTTTTCCAGCAGGACTGCCCGAGCTTCTTCCCACGATGGCGAAACTAGCCCGATGTGATCGATTCGGCGAATCATTCGCAGCGCCTCCAAGGTCTCCGCGGAAGCGTAGTCAAGCGCGGCCTTCGCGTCGACCGGGTTCCCAACTCGCCCGGAACCCGCTAGATTCGCCTCCAACCGAGGAGGATCGCAATGTCCCAGCTACCTGCCCGCGCTCACGTGATTTGCGGCGGATTCCCGCCGGGCCAGCCGGCCGGCCACGACCACGATTATGCCCGGCTGCGCCTGCTCGAACTGCTGGCTGACCAGGAGATCCACGCCTCGACCGCGAACGACTTCGTCGACATCGAACGCTGGCTGCCGATCAGCCGGCTGCTCATCACGTACGTGGCCGGGCCATACCCCGGACCGGACCAGGATCGAGCCATCCGCGCCTGGATCAATGCCGGTGGTCACTGGCTCGGCCTCCACGGGACCACCGGTGGTCGTGCCGTCCGGCTCGATAGCCCGAACGACCGTCGCCGGGCGATGGCCCGCCTCGAACACCACGAAACCCTTGGCGGCTTCTTCCTCAACCACCCGCCCGTTCGCAGGTTCCAGGTGAAGGTCCACAGTTCGGACGACCGCCTCACCGAGGGCCTTCCAGAGACCTTCGAGACGATCGACGAACCGTACATGGTCGAATGCAGCGACCCGAAGGCCCGCGTCCTCCTCACCGCCGAACTCGGTCCCGACAACTCCCCGCGTGGCTTCGGCTTTCAGTACGAGAAGGACACAGCCCTCCTCCCCGACGGCAAGACCCGCGTCATGGGCTACACGCGCGATGTCGGCGAAGGCGGTGTTACCTACGTCGCGCTCGGCCACTGCCACACACCCTCCACCAATAGCCAGCCCTTCGTCGATACGAGCGTGGACCCAGAAGGCAAGACCCCGCCTGTCGTCCGCACCACGTGGGAAACGGCGGCCTACACCCGGCTCCTCCGCAACAGCATGGTCTGGGGAATGGGCTAGGCGGCAGTGAGGCCTTAGGTCCCGCCGGCACCCTGCATCTCGGCCACACGTTGGGAAAACAGCTTGCCCGTCGTCAGTCCACCTTCCACCGGAATGCAGATTCCCGTGACGAAACTGGAGGCCTCGCTCGCCAGCCAGAGCGCCGCGTTCGCAACGTCGTTCGCGTCGCCGGAACGCGGGATCGGCTGTGCCGTGGCGAATCCTGCGCGGAGCATCGGGATGAGCGCCTCTGCCGCTTCCTGGGTCATCCCACCGGCTCGCCCAAAGATCGCGGTCGGGATGGCCCCTGGCGCGATCGCATTCACGCGAATGTTGGACTCGCCTACTTCGTTCGCGATCACACGGGTGAGATGAATCACGGCCGCTTTCGATGCCGAGTACATGCTGCCCCCGTAACCCACGCCAAGCCCGGCGATGCTCGCCGTGTTGATGATGACGCCCGATCCCTGGCGCTTCATGACCGGCACCGCATGTTTCATCCCGAAGACCACGCTGCCGAGCAGGAGGTCGGTGACCTCGCGGAACATCTGCGGCGTGAGGTCCTCGATCAGCCCTTCCGCGTGGCCGCGGCCGGCGTTGTTGAACATCACGTCGAGCCGCCCGAACTTCTCGACCGCGTGGCCCACCGCTCCCTCGATATCGTCTTCGTTCGTCACATCGGTGTGCCGGTAGCTCGCGGATGGGCCGAGTTCCTCAACCATTCTCGCTCCCCGCTCGTCCTGGATGTCCGCGAGAACGACCTTCGCCCCTTCGGCCACGAAGAGCCGCGCCGTCGCCGCCCCGATGCCGCTTGCGGCGCCGGTGATCACCGCCACCTTTCCCTCGATTTGCCCAGCCATAGTTCTCCTCCGGGTAGTTGTGATCCCAAAGCCGCCATCCGGCGGCCGACGTCATGTGGTCTTGCGCGCCGCCTGCAGGAAGAAGTCCGTCATCTCCCGCGTGTACTTTTCGATGTCGAGCTCGGGGTTGGCGCTCAACTGCTGGCCGAAAGCATCGATGGCACTGCGGAGGATCACAGCCACGATGCGTGAGTCGAACTGCCGGAACTCCCCCGCTTGCTGGCCCCAGTCGAATATCGCCGCAGTCCCCTGGATCAGCGGTTCGGCATCGTCGATCTGGTAGACCGGAAGGCCGTCAGCCCCCCGGAAGTTCGCGACGATGTCGCCGATCGCTCGCGTCTCGCTCCGGTGCTCGGCGATGTACGCCAGGTTGCTGGTGATGTACCGCTGGAGCAGTTCCGTGGCGCTCGGGGCACCCTCCAGGCGGCGCATCATCTCCACATGCCCCGCTACGTAGAAGGTATCGACGACCGCGCGGACGAGTTCGTCTTTCGTTGCGTAGTAGTAGCCGATGACGCTCTTGCTGACGCCCGCACGCTTGGCGATTTGCGCCAGCGAGGCGTTGATATATCCCAACTCCGCGATCGTCTCCGTCGCTGCCGCCACGATCTGCGTCCTGCGCGCGGCCTCGATGAACGTCGGCTGTTCTCGGACGACCGTACTGGTTTTAGTACGCACGGACAAAAAGTAGTCCAGGCGTCCAATTTTTGCAACCGGCCGCTTCCCGGCGCGAGTCGCCACCCCTGACCCGCGCTGCCAAGGGGTGACTTCTCCGCGCCGGGACGGCCGCGGCCGGGGCCTACCCGGCCTTCGACTCCGGCGCGCCTCCGCTCGCATTCTGGGCGAGGAGCTGCGCCATGAAGGCAGCGAACACGTTGGACGACGAGCCGTCGCCTCCGCCCGAGACGAGGACATCGGGTGTGATCTTCAGGCCGGCGGCGGCGATCGCCTTCGCTACCTCGATACCGGCCAGGTTGCCCTGGCCCACTGCCGCGACCTGTTTGTCGTATGCCTCCGCCGTGGCGGCGCCGACTGCCAGGATGCGCTGGCCTTCTGCGGCGCCGGTCAGCTCAACGGCCCGGGCACGACCCTCTGCCTCAATGATCGTCTTCTGGCGCGTCTGCTCCGCCACCTGGACGCCGATCTGGGCGCTGACGAGATTGATCTGCTGGTCCGCCTGCGCACGTGTTCTCTGTGCCGATGCGCTCCTTCTCGGCCTTCTGCTGCTCGATAAACATCTCCTGCTGCTGGGCCGCGATCACTCGCCGCGTGTGAATGCTCATCAGTTCCTGGGGCAGCACGATCTGCGAGATCAGCACCGAGACGCACTCAACGTGGTACTTCTCGAGTTCGTCGCGGGCCCGCTCCTCGGCCTTCGCCTGCTCCTCCGCGCGGTCCTGCATGAAGTTCATCGCGGCCGAGGATGAGGCCTGGTTGCGGAACGAGGAGTCGATCATCGGATGGATGACGTGGTCGATGAGGTTCTCGATAGAACCGATTTTGGCCACCATGAGGGGTGCCTGGTCCGGCCGTACGCGGATGACAACCTTCACCGAGACGCTCATCTCAAACCCGTCGCGGCTGATGACTGACAGCGGGTTGAAGAGCTGTGCGCGGCTGATCGTCCCGGCGGCGGTTGGCGCAGCTTCTGATTCGAGGCCGGCTTCCACTGCCCAGTCGATCGTCAGGTTGGTCGTCGGGACGATGTAAGCAATGTATGCCCAGCGGTTCAGGTAGTAGACGCCCGGCCCAGCGACTTCTCGCTGAATCCCGCGGTAGCCGGCCGGTACCACATAGCGTTCTTCGCCCGTCGTGAGCCGCTCGTCCGGCGTCATCCGTTCAGGCTCTGCGCCTACGTTCGAGACGAGCACCGCCACCTCACCCCGTTCGACGACAGCGACTTTGTCCAGCGTCACCTCGAACATCAGCGGATTGACGTAGTACGTGCCAGGCTTCAGCAGGTCGAACTGCGGACCGCGCTGCCCGCCGCTCTCGAGGAACGCCGAGGCGTCCTGGAAGTCGTTGTGCCCGGTCACGCTCCGGGCAACCAGTTCGGTCTCCGGGAGCGGGTTGCCATCGCGCGCCGTCACGAGGCCCACCTGGTTTGCCTTCACGATTGCCGCCGGCTCAACAGTCACAGCGAACAAGTCGGAGTTGATGCGGTACTGTCCGGGGAGGATCACCTCGATCTGGGGGCCGCGCTGTCCGCCGTTCTCGAGGAAAGCTTCGCCGTTCTGAAACGCCGTGTGCCCGGCAGTCTTCCGCGCCAGGAGCCGCGCGGCCGCCATCGGTTCGCCGTCGTGCGCGATGACGACACCCACCGTCCCCGCCGGCACGCGGATCGCCGCGACGAGCCGCACGCGGAAGAGATAAGTGTTCAGCCGGTACTTGCCCGGCGGCAGGATATCGATCTGGGGGCCTTTCTGGCCGCCATTCCGGAGGAACGCCTCGCCGTCCTGGTAGGTGTCGTGGCCCTCGACGTGGCGCGCGAAGATCCGGCCCGGGTCCAGCGGCCGGCCATCGATCGCTTCGAGAATGGCCACTTCTTCGTCAGAGACGAGGATCATGCGGTCCTTCCGCACCGTGTACAGAAACGGGAAGAGGAGGTGGAGGCCCGGCGGTAGTACCCGCGCCTGGATGCCGATCTCGCCGCGCATCGCGATGACTCGACCTTCCGGAAGGTTATTGCCGAAGAAGCGGCGCTCGATGAGTCCGACCTCGTCGCCCCCCACGTTGACGAGCATCCGCCCGGCAACCACCAGGAACAGGAACACGGCGAGGCTCGCCGCCAGCACGATGAACAACACGAGTAACACGGGATTGTCGCTCTTTCTGCGGGCCATCCTTGCGGCCCATTCGCTAAGCCCGGCCGGGCACCCCTGGCAGCTATCTTTGTGCCCAACAGCCGATCAACCGTTTACGCTACGCCACGGATCCCGGCGATGGTAGCCCGATCGATCCATCCCGAAGCCAATAGCTATAGCTCTGTGCTATACATGCATAAGAATTGTGTGAGCCGATGAACCGCCCCGAATTCGCCATCGCCTCCCTCACCGATACTGGCCGGACCCGTTCTCGCAACGAGGATGCACTCCACGTCCGATCGTTCGGAAAGTGGACGCTGCTTTGCGTCGCGGATGGGCTTGGCGGCCACGAACGGGGCGATTGGGCGAGCGCCCGGGCCACCGAAGTGTTCGCCGAGCGACTGGAAGAAGCGCTTTCCCGCACGCCGCCCGAGGCGGCCTTGCGCTCCGCCTGCGCGGCCGCGAACGGGTCCGTCTACCGCGAGGCGATGCCGCAGGCCGGGGGCCAACACAGCGCTACAACGCTCGTTGCCGCCCTCGTCTCCGGCCACGAGGTCTGGTGGCTGAATGTCGGCGACAGCCGCCTCTATCTCCACTCCACGGGCACCCTTCGCCAGGTGAGTGAAGACCACTCCTGGGTGGCCGAACGCGTACGCGAAGGGGCGCTGCCGGCGATGGCTTTGCGCACGCACCCGCGCCGGAACATCGTCTCGCGGACTGTCGGGTTCGAACCTGCTGTAGAACCGGATACCGGTTCACTCCGCGTCGGCATCGGCGATACAGTGCTGCTCTGTTCGGACGGCCTCTTCGGGCCGTTGACCGAGCAAGAGATCGCGGATGCACTGACCGGTAACGATCTCGCAGGCGTGGCGGCCAGCCTGGTTGACCTCGCGAACCGCGCCGGCGGGCCCGACAACATTACTGTCGTCCTCGGCCGCCCGCAGCCCTAAGTCGCCGCACCTTCCGATTCACGGATGCCGAGGTCCATTGGAGCGCCGGGCTGTCGCCGGAATATGTGCACCTTCGTTTGCCAGCGCCCGTTCTGGAAACGGATCAACCGCTGGACCGGCTCGCGCTGCTTTGGGGTGACTCGCCAGAGCGCCTCGGCGATCTCCCGGTCGTAGTTCCAGCGTGTCTCAGCGACTTCGAAGCCGAGCGCGCCATAGGCGCGATGTGCGTGCTCATTGAAAGCGTTCGCCGTCAGGGCGAAGCTGGGACGCGGGTGCTCGACTTCGAGCCAGCGCATCAGTACGGCGAGCATCCGCCGGCAGACCGCGCGCCCCTCGTGCTCCGGTGGCACATGGACGGCCCAGATGTAGCTCCCGGTCGGGTCGCGCAGGTTTACCGAAACGCGGCCGACCGCCACGCCGTCCTCGACCGCAACGAAGTGCCTGTGGGGTCCTTCCTCGCGGCAGCTCTCGACCGTGAGGGCGCGTTTTACCGGGTCCTTCAGGTGCAGCAGGTCGAAGGCATGGTAGGGGAAACCGCGGACGCCCCAGTTCCCCATCTGTTCGGCCAGGTCTTCGTCCCACGGGCGCAGCGCGAGGCCTTCGCCCTCCAGTTGCGGGTACGTCGCCTCCGCCATCGACCCAGTATATGCCGCCGGTGGAAGCGCCCGGTGCGATCTGCGATGCACCCCACGAGTAGCTGTTGGCAGCAGGCTGCTCGTGCGTGAGATGTGAGGTCGCGGCCCGCTGGCAGTCGCTTTCCCGCCGGGATGGCGAAGTGCGCCCGCTCACGGCTGGGGCTACGCTTTATCCGTGTTCGAACGGCCTGTCCTTGTGGTCTTCCATGGCGGCACCGGCGCCGGCCCTGCCGAGCAGATGTTGGCTGCCGCCCGCATCGCCGCCGCCCGCAACACTGCCCGTTCCGCGCTCGCCGCTGGATTTGAAGCGGTCATCATCGCCACCGACGACCCCGCCGCCTTCGCTCCCGAGTTCCCCGGCCTGCTCATCGACCTGGACCGTCCGGGGCTCCGCTTCGACTTCGCCTCGCGCCTGCGCGGCATCGTCGGCCGTTACGGCCTTCAGAAGCCCGCGACGATGGGCTCCGGCTCGGTCCCGCTCCTCGGTGTCGACGAATTCCGTCTGGTCGTCGAACAACTCGATGCCCGCGACCCACGGTTCGTCACCAATAACTTCTTCTCCGCCGACCTCACGGCATGGACGCCCGGCGACGCTGTCGACCGCTGCGGAGAATTCGCCCGCGACAACGTCCTCCCTCGCCGCCTTCGTGACGACGCCGGTCTCGCCTCGATCATCCTCCCACGGACCACCGCCACGCAGTTCGACCTCGATACGCCCAGCGACCTCGCGGTGCTGTCCCTGTCCGAAAGTCTCCCGCCCGAACTCGCCGAGGCCGCCCGCCCTGCAGAGGCCGCCGCCCGCCGCTACCGCGCCTTCATGCCCCTCCTCTGCGACCGCACCCGCCAGGTTGTCGTCGCTGGACGCGTCGGCGGAAGCCAGGCCTGGCAGTATCTCGAACGCGAGACCGCCTGCCGCGTGAGGTTATTCGCCGAAGAACGCGGTCTTGCTACTGCGCCTCCCGGCTACCAGGCCCGCAGCCTCCTCGGTTTCCTGATCGAAGAGGTCGGTCCCGAGCGCTTCTTCCGCCGGATGGCCGAACTCGGCGACGGCATCGTGATCGATACGCGCGTCATCGAAGCGCACATGGGCATCGAGCCCTCCCGCGAAGACCGCTTCCAGAGCGATCTCCTCGCCTGGGAAGCGATCGAGGAGCCCTTCCTCAGTCGCTTCACACGCGCCGCCGCCGAGGCGCCGGTCCCGGTCTTGCTCGGCGGTCACTCGCTTGTTTCGGGAGGGCTGATGGCCCTGAACGACATCGCCTGGGCCGAAAACGACCGGCGACTGGGAGTCTGACCCTCGCGGTTCCCTTGCCGAACGTCTCCGCCGTGGCACAATGCCGCGCGATGGACGCTTACGAACGGATCGACCGGGCTATCGACACCGCCAGCGAAGACCTCCGCAGGCTCAGCCTCGATATCCATTCCCACCCCGAGCTGAATTTCGAAGAGCACCACGCCCACCAGGCGCTCACCGATTTCCTGGACGCCGAGGGCTTCGAAGTCGTGCGGGGTGCCCACACCATGCCCACCGCTTTCAGGGCGGTCGCCGGCTCTGGTGGCCCGAGCGTCGCCCTGCTCTCGGAATACGATGCCCTCCCGGGGATCGGCCACGCCTGCGGCCACAACCTCATTGCCATCGCAGGCGTCGGTGCCGGAGTTGGCCTGCGCGCTGGTCTCGAAGGCCGTCCCGGTACCGTGGTCATCCTCGGCAGCCCCGCCGAAGAGGGTGGCGCCGGCAAGCAGATCCTGATCGAGCAGCACGCATTCGATGGCCTCGATGCGGCCCTTATGGCCCACCCCGCCCCGATGGACAACGCGACCCCGAAAGTCCAGGCGATGCAGCACGTCCGCGTCGAGTATTTCGGCCGGAACGCCCACGCCGCCGCCATGCCATGGATGGGCCTCAACGCGCTGGATGCGCTGGTCCTCGGGTACAACGCGCTCTCCGTACTGCGTCAGCAGATCCTCCCAACTGACCGCATCCATGGCGTGTTCACGCAGGCGGGCGTGAAGCCGAACATCATCCCGGATTACACCGAGGCGCTGTACTACGTCCGCTCGGCGACCATGGCCGAACTCGCGAACCTGAAGGAGCGCGTGAAGGCCTGCCTCGAATCCGCCGCCACAGCCACCGGTTGCCGTGTCGGAATCCACTGGGAGGGCCGCCCCTACACCGACCTTGTTTCGAACGAACCGCTCGCCGAGCGGTATTGCACCCACATGGCTGCCCTCGGCCTCCCCGTCGGCAAGCTCCCCTGGTTCGGCGCCAGCACCGACATGGGCAACGTCAGCTACGTCCTGCCGACGATCCACCCAATGTTCGGCATCCCCTCGGACCCGCTGAACGCAAACCACACGGCGCCGTTCACCGAAGCAGCCGCAACCGAGGAAGCTCACGAGCGCACGATCCGCGTCGCCAAGGCGATGGCCCGCGCCGCCTATGACCTTATTGCTGATCCGGCCATCCTGGCACAGGTCAAAGCCGACTTTGCAGCGCAGGTTCCCGCTCCCGGTGACCCGCTCAAGCGCTGATCCGATCCGGCGACGTCGCAAACAAGCGACGGACTTCGCCTCTGTCTGCGCGCTCGTCGGATGGACGGGCCTGGCTGTGCGAGGACGTCCGCTTTCGCACACGGCGATTTCGGCCCCCCGGCGATTCGGTGTAGGCTGGCGGACACCGTTGTCCACCCGGGGGCGCCGGAGAACCGTTAAGGGGGCATCCAGCGATGAGCGATTCCCACGCGGACGCACAGAAGGCCGATGCATCGGCCACCTCCCACAGTCATGTTGCTGCCCCGGCGGTCGAACTCCCGGGCATGGAGGTACCGCTGCTTTCCGGAAGCCTCCAGCGGACGGTTGCTCGCCTTGCGGGGACAACCGCCTCATCCCGCGGCCTCACTCCGGCCTCGCTTCGTGGTCTCCAGCGCTTCGCCGGCAACAGCGCCGTGGCGAGGCTTGTTCCCCTGGTTTCAGAGCCGGTAACCACCGCGATTTCCGCCGAAACCGTGCAGCGAGCGGTGTACAAGGAAGGCGGAAAGAACGCGGTCGCCATCCCGGCGGAAGCCCGCGGAGTTGCCGGTTGGGTGACCAAACCAAGTGTCCAGGCGGGCGGAAGGAATCACATACCGGACATCCAGGGTCGGGGTTTCCCCGGATTCAAGAAGGGTAAGGACGAGTACGCAGGGGGCCGCGTTTTCAACAACGACGCCATGCCCGATGGCGCCCGGCTCCCCCACGTTGCCGGCCAGACCTATCAAGAGTGGGACACGATCCCCTGCCTCGCCGGTCAGGGCCGCGGCGCCGACCGCATCGTTACCAGTAGCGATGGCACCGCGTACTACACCAACGACCACTACAAGAACTTCACCGAGCTCAAGTAGCCCGGCCTGGGCTCAATTGGAGTACCCGCCATGGTTTCTGTCGAAATCGACCTCACCCGCGTGAAGGACATGGATTCCTTCCATGCCGAGTTCGCCCGCGCAATGGGCTTTCCCGCCTTCTATGGCTCGAACATGAACGCCTGGGAGGACTGCATGTCGGACCTCTCGAAGCCGGGTGCCGTGGGGATGACCAAGATCGAAGTGCCCCGCGGCGAAGACCTGGTCCTTGTGCTCAAAGGCGCAGTGGGTCTCCGCGAAAGCCATCCGGCCGTGTTCGCCTCGCTGCTCAACTCCACTGCCCACGTGAACCGCGGCAAGATGACCATCCCCGGGTCGTCTCGGCTCCTCCTCCTCCCGGTCTGACGCGAGTCATGCCTGGGGAGGTTTCGCGTCGCTGCGCCGTTGCCGAACGACCTCCGCACGATAGTCGGAAAGCCCCAGCCCTCCATGTTGCGGCGGAGGCCCGGCGAATGTCAGAATCCGGCCCCAGCCACACCAACGCGAGGATTCCCCATGTCCGAAGCTGCCGCACCAGTCCGCACCCTTGACGCGCTCATCGTTGGCGCCGGTTTCGCCGGCCTCTACCAGCTCCTCCGGCTCCGTCGGGCCGGCTTCACCGCCCAGGTCATCGAAGCCGGCGACAACGTAGGCGGCACCTGGTACTGGAACCGCTACCCCGGCGCCCGCTGCGACATCGAAAGCCTCGAATACCAGTACGGCTTCGATGAAGCCCTCCCGCACGAGTGGCAGTGGTCCGAGCGCTACGCCACCCAGCCCGAGATCCTTCGCTACATCAACTGGGTCGCCGATCGCTTCGACCTCCGCAAGGATGTGCGGTTCGAGACGCGCGTCACTTCCGCCCACTTCAACGAAGCGACGAACCGCTGGCTCGTCACGACCGACAGGGGCGACGCCTACTCGGCGAAGTTCTGCGTCATGGCCACAGGCTGCCTCTCCGCGGCGCGCGTGCCCGACTTCAAGGGCCTCGATAGCTACAAGGGCGAGTGGTACCACACGGGCGAGTGGCCGCACGAAGGCGTCGACTTCACCGGCAAGACCGTCGGCGTCATCGGCACCGGTTCCTCCGCTATCCAGTCGATACCGCTCATCGCCGCCCAGGCGAAGCACCTGACCGTCTTCCAGCGGACCGCGAACTTCAGCGTCCCCGCGCACAACGGCCCGATCGATGAGGAATACAAGGCGAAAATCCTTCAGGACTACACGGCTTTCCGCCGGGCCGCCCGGGCTTCGCAGGGCGGCGTTGTCCGAGCCCCCGCCGAAAAGTCCGCTCTCGAAGCCACGCCCGAAGAGCGCCAGCGCGAATTCGAGATCCGCTGGGAGATCGGCGGCTTCGCTATCGGTGGCGCCTTCATCGACCTCGCCATCAACGAAGAAGCGAACGCCACAGCGGCCGAATTCGTGCGAAGTAAGATCCGCCAGACGGTCAAGGACCCGGCCACGGCCGAGCTCCTCTGCCCTCGGGACTACCCCTTCGCAACAAAGCGCCTCTGCGTCGATACCGGCTACTTCGAGACCTTCAATCGTGACAACGTCAGCCTGGTCGACGTGAAGAACAACCCCGTGGCCGAAATCACCACTACCGGCCTCAAGCTGCAGGATGGCACCGCCTACGACTTCGATGCGATCGTCTTCGCCACCGGCTTCGACGCCATGACGGGCGCCCTCTCGAAGATCGACATTCAGGGTCGCGGCGGGCTCAAGCTCAACGAGAAGTGGGAGCACGGCCCGCGCACGTACCTGGGTCTCCAGGCCGCCGGCTTCCCGAACCTCTTCACCATCACCGGGCCTGGCAGCCCCTCCGTGCTGAGCAACATGATCGTCTCTATCGAGCAGCACGTCGACTGGATCACCGATTGCCTTGAGTACCTGCGAGACCACGAGACCGCCACCATCGAAGCGACAACCAGGGCAGAAGACGAATGGGTCGACCACGTAAACACCGTGGCGAGCTTCACCCTCTACCCGAAGGCGAACTCCTGGTACCTCGGCGCGAACGTGCCGGGCAAGCCCCGCGTCTTCATGCCGTACATCGGCGGCGTTGGGAACTACGCCCAGAAGTGCGACCAGGTGGCGAAGGAGGGCTACGAGGGCTTCGCCCTCGATGCGAAGGAGCCGGTGAGCGCGCGTTAAGCGGCCGGGTAGGGAAATTCGCGAGGTCCGCCGCTAAAGTGGCGGCATGGCATCTCCTTGGAGTCGACGGCAGCGCGGAAGGCCTCCCTATCCCCTGCTGACGCCAGCGGAAGAGCGGGTGCTTGCGCACCTCCGCCGTGGTCTGACGAACGCCGAAATCGCCGTGCGGCTGGGCGTCTCGCTCGATGCGGTGAAGTACCACGTCTCGAACATGCTCGGGAAGCTGGGGCTCCAGAACCGCGAGCAGTTGGCGGAATGGCGCGAGCCATCGCGTCCGCGGCGGATGTGGGCGGGAATACCCGCCGTGGTGAAGATCGGACTGGTTACCGCGGCGGGCGTCGCGGTTGTCGCCGTTGTCCACGCGTTCGCGACACGTACCGAGCCAGAGTCGGAGACGCTCTTCCAGGGCCTCGTGACGGTCGGATTCGATGGGGCGCCCGCGAACGGCCCATCCCGGAACGCTCACCTCTCCACCGACGGGCGCTACCTCGTTTTCGAATCCGATGCGTCCAACCTCGTAAAGGACGATCGAAACGGTGGCACCGATGTATTTCGATTCGACCGGCGGGAAAGGAAGCTCCAGCTCCTTACCGACCTCGCACCGGGCTCAGCCTCGGCGGTGTCGTCCTCCGGGCCATCGGTTTCGGCGAATGGCGATGTCGTGGCGTTCATCGTGGCGGGAGCCAATCCCTTCTTCGGAGGCATTCGACTTTGGGAGAACGGCACGTCGGGCCTCCGCAACTTCAGCGATGTCCCGACGCTTGTCGCTTCGGTTTCGCCGCGAGGGGACCTCGTTGCGGCCGTACAGCTGGAACAATCGGCCGCACAAACGCTCGCCATCCTGGAGGTGCGCGACGTTCGCTCGGGAGACACGGTTTGGAGGACGCCGCTTGAACCGGCGCTCGATGCCGGAACCCCGGGATTCTCAAGCGACGGGCGTTGGCTGGTCTTTGCGGCGTCATCCGTCCCGGAAGCGAGATGCGAGCCCCTGCTCCGGGAAGTGCTGATTGGCGATTCAGTGAACGCATTGCCGGTCGCAAGGCCCTTCGTCCACGACTTCCTGACCGGGGAAACCTGGTGCCCATCGATCACTCCCACCGATGGCACAGTCATCGTGGATTTCGGCATCGCTGCGGTTTCGGGCGACGCAGCAGCGTTCGCATTCATGAGCGGGGAGACAGTGGCGGGCTCCGGTGGCACACGCATCCTGGGTGCCGGACTGGTCATGGTGTCGTTGGCGACGGGCGAAGTACTGGGCACCCTCGCGTCTGCGGACCTCTCGTTTTGCTGTGGCGGACCACCCGCGATCGCTGGCCGAACATTGGTCTGGGGCCCGT
Organism: Candidatus Amarobacter glycogenicus; assembly: GCF_016704105.1. Classification (NCBI taxonomy): domain Bacteria; kingdom Bacillati; phylum Chloroflexota; class Tepidiformia; order Tepidiformales; family Tepidiformaceae; genus Candidatus Amarobacter; species Candidatus Amarobacter glycogenicus. The sequence continues at coordinate 249,213 of NZ_JADJAT010000022.1, forward strand.
ACCGGAAGGCCGGGCTCGACTACTTCGATCCTTTCCCGGATGCCCTTCCCGCTACGGTGGTCACTCCCGGCCGGTTTGCGCCAGGGACAGCGAAATACTTCGGCCCTGCTCTCTCGGGCGACTCACGAAGCCTGGCGTACGGCGTCGAAGGCCACGACATCCAAACCGGCGCGACGCTCGGCGATCTCTACGTGTTTTACCGCTGACCGGCAACGACGGTGGCCCAGGCCGCTGGCCGGATTCCTCGCGCACACTTGCCAGGACACGACACGATTTGTCGCGATCACCCGGTATCCATAACCCGTGGACTCCGTACAGGAACTATCAAGGATCGCCCCACGCGACGATAACGGATGGAGCAGCTATCCTTATTCGTCTACGGTGCCCCCGGGATCGCACCGGGCGGGCACACTCACCCCGCCGTTTGTCCCGCCGGGGCTATCCCTACTTGGAGTCCAGGTCATGAAAGTCGTCTTTTTCGAAGACGTAGAAGGCACCGCGCAGGTTGGCGAAGTGAAGGAAGTCAAAAACGGCTTCGCTCGCAACTTCCTCCTGCCTCGCGGCGTCGCAGGTTCAACCTCGAAGGATAACCTCCAGCGTGCGAATTCCCTCGCCCAGAAGGAAGCCCGCCGCCAGGAGAAACTCGATGGCGAAGCGCGCGGAGTCGCCGGCAAGCTCGATGGTTACACCGTCACCATCGAAGCCCGAGTCGGCGAAACCGGCCACCTCTTCGGCTCCGTCACCAATCGTGATATCGCCGAACAGCTGACCGCCAGGGCCGGCGTCGAAGTCGATTCCAAAATCGTCCTTCTCGCCGAGCCCATCCGCGAAATCGGCCAGAAGCAGGTGACCATCAAGTTCACCCGCAACGTCACCTCCGAAGTGACCGTCGATGTGGTGCCGGACGAAGCATCGAAGCCCGTCGTCGAGAAGTTCCTCGCCGAGAAGAAGGCCCAGGCCGAAGCCGATGCGAAGATCGCCGCCGAAAAGAAGGCGCTGGCTGAAGCGAAGGCCGCCGAAGAAGCCGCTGCTGCCGAAGAGACCGAAGCCGAGTAACCAGGGAAAGGAGGAGAACAGGGACCGAGGCCATCCGCGCGCCCAGGCGCGCACCCGCGCTTTCCCCGGTTTCCTCCCCACCCTATGACCCTCGCGCCACTCGAACGTCTACCCCCGCACGACATCGAGGCAGAGGAGGCGGTCATCGCCTCCTTGATGGTCGATCCCCAGGCCATGATCGCCGTCCAGGGCATCCTCAAAGCCCAGGACTTCTTCCGCGAGAAGAACGGCTGGGTCTACGACTCCTGCCTCGCGCTCTGGAACCGCGACGAAGTGGTCAACCAGATCACCGTCGCCCATGAGCTTGCTACCCGCGACCGGCTGGAGGATGTCGGCGGCCAGGTCTTCCTCGCCGATATCATCCGGCGCCTGCCGACGTCCCTCGGCGCTGAGTTCTACGCCCGCATCGTTAAGCGCGACAGCACCTACCGCGGCCTGATCCATGCCGCCACCGGCATCCTCCAGATGGCCTATGAGGCCCCCGCCGAGATCGAACAGGTCTTTTCCAAAGCCGAAAACCTGATCCAGCGCATCCGCGGCGGCGAAAGCTTCCGCGACTTCGTCCACATTCGGCAGCTCCTCGATGCCTACCTCGACCAGGACCCCGACGAGATCGAGCGCATCGAACTCTCGGCCATCCGCACCGGTTTCACCGACCTCGATACGCTGCTCACGGGCCTAAAACGCTCTGACCTCGTCATCATCGGCGCCCGCCCGAGCGTCGGAAAGTCGAGCTTCGCCCTCGGTATCGCCCGGAATGCCGCCATCGAGCAGCGCGCCCATGTTGCCTTCTTCTCGCTCGAAATGTCGTCCGAACAGCTCGCAATCCGGCTCCTTTCAGCCGAATCCGGCGTCGATAGTAGCCGCCTCCGGTTGGGACAGAACACCGAGCTCGAAGAGCGCCGTGTCGTGGCCGCCGCCGGCCGCCTCTCGGAAGCCAACATCTGGTTCGACGACTCGCCGATGCTAACCGCCGCCGAGCTGCGCGCGAAGGCCCGCCGGCTGGCCGGCGAAGCGAAACAGCTCGACCTCATTGTCATCGACTACCTCCAGCTCATGCAGGGGGAAAGCCAGACCGGGCGCGAAAACCGTGTCCAGGAGATCAGTTACATCTCTCGCACGCTGAAGGGCCTCGCGCGCGAACTCGATGTCCCGATCGTCGCCCTCGCGCAGCTTTCGCGCGCCATCGAGAACCGCCACCCGCGCACTCCCATGCTCTCTGACCTCCGGGATTCCGGCTCCATCGAACAGGATGCCGACATCGTCATGTTCCTCAGTCGCGAAGAGCTCTACGTCACCCAGGAGCAATGGGCCCAGCAACACCCCGACCTCCCCGAAAGCGCCTACCCGAAGGGCGTCGCCCAGGTGAGTGTCGCCAAGCATCGCAACGGCCCGACGGGCTCCGTCGAGCTCCGCTTCCGCGATCGGTTCGCCAAGTTCGAAGACTGGGTCCTCCGCACCGATGACCTCCCCGAGTAACGCCCGGGAACCCGGCGTTGAACGACTTCACGGGCTTTCCCGGCATCGGCAAGGCGACCGCGATTCCGAACCTCTTCTTCTCGGCGGTCTTGCCCCGGCTGGAGTCTCCGGACGCCTTGCTCGCGTTTCTCTGGGTCAGCCGGTTGGCCCAGGCGCACCGTGGCGAAGCCCGCTGCGCGAGCGCCGCTGCCATCTGGGCCGAACCCGCTGCCCGGGCGAGTTTCGAAGCCTTCGGCGGCGGCAAGGCCGGCCTCGATTCCGGTCTCGCACGGTGCCTGGAGCTGCGTGCGCTCATCGCCATCCGTCTCCGCGGGGCCGGCGTCGATGAAGCCGTCTACTTCCCGAACGACCCGGTTTCCCGCCGTACCGTCACCCGCGTCCGGAGCGGCGAACTCAGCCTGCGCCCCGAAACGACAGTCGTTCCGCTGGAGCTCCCCGAACAGCGCCCGGGCATTTTCCGGCTCTACGAAGAACACATTGGTACGATCACGCCGATGGTCGGCGATCGGCTCGTCGAAGCCGAAGACCTCTATCCCGCGGAGTGGATCGAAGATGCGTTCCGCGAGGCTGCCGAACTGAACGCGCGCAACTGGCGCTACATTGAGAAAATCCTGAGGAACTGGGCCGAGGAGGGCCGTCCAAATGAAACGCCTGGGCGAGATTCTCTCGAAGACCGCAAACGCCGATATCTCGGAGGTGCGCTCAGGCCCGGGAACTGAGACCCCGCCGGAGGTCTCCAGTTGCCCGATCTGCAAGGGCGCCGGTTTCGTCCGCCGGTCGCTCCCTGTCGACCATCCCCGTTTCGGCAAGGCCGAGCCTTGCAGTTGTGTGATGAACGAGGACGAGCACGTCCGCCGCACGCGTCTCGAGCGCATGAGCAATCTCGGTTCGCTCACCCGCTTCACGTTTCAGAGCCTCGTGCCGACCGGACGCACCGGCGAGAGCGGCTGGTTCGAAGAGGCCTACAAGGCAGCCCGCGAGTTCGCAGAGGCGCCGTCCGGCTGGCTCGTGTTCAGCGGAGTCTCGGGTAGCGGGAAGACCCATCTTGCTGCGGCCATCGCGAACGACCGCATCTCCGCCGGCGAGCCGGTCCTCTTCATGGTCGTGCCGGACTTGCTCGACCACCTCCGCGCGAGCTACGAGCCCGATGATGACGACATTGGCTTCGACCAGCTGTTCGATCAGGTTCGCAATACTCCCCTCCTCATCCTCGACGATATCGATACAGGCGCCGGTACCGCCTGGGCCCGCGAGAAGCTACTGCAGGTGGTCAACCACCGCTACAACGCGAGCCTCCCCACCGTCTTCACCACTACCACCCGTCCGCAGCAGTTGGACGAGCGGCTTGCAACCCGCCTCTGCGATGAGGGCCTGTCCCGTGTCATGGTCCTGGATGCGGAAGTGCGCGGCGGCTATGCCCAGGTCGGAGGGATGACGCGCGAACGCATCGCCGAACACCAGTTCCGAACCTTCGACCTGCGCGTCGCAGGCCTTCACTCCGAAGAACGCGAATCGCTCGAATCGGCCTTTCGCGCCGCCATGGCCTATGCGGAAGACCCGAAGGGCTGGTTTGTGCTCCAGGGCGCCAACGGCTGCGGCAAGACGCACCTCGCCGCGGCCATCGCCAACCGCGTCCTCGCCGATGGCCGCGGCGTCTTCTTCGCAGTCGTCCCGGACCTGCTCGACTACCTGCGCGCGTCGTTCGCACCCGGCAAAGAATCCCCTTACGACGAACTCTTCGACCGCGTGCGCAACGTCGACCTCCTCATCCTCGACGACCTTGGCGCCCAGGCGACAACACAGTGGGCGCAGGAGAAGCTTTACCAGGTGGTGAACTACCGCCACGTCGCTGGCCTCCCCACGGTCGTGACAACCGACCAATCGCTGGACCGCCTGCAGGAGGCGCATCCCCGCATCGTCGCCCGTATAGCCGATCCCCATGCGGGGACGGTCGTCACGCTGCTCGCGCCGCACTACCGCCTCGGCCGCCAGCCCGACGCTCCCCCGGCCCGGGGAAATTACTCGCGCAGGCGTTGATCCCTACAACGCACGCTGCGCTTAGGATCGGGCCATGACGATGCCGCGGGCCGCAGGCCTGCTCGTTCTCTCGGTCCTGGTTTCCGCCGTCGGGATTATTCTTCTCGTCGCGCGGGTGCAGTCGGGAATCCTCAACTCGGAGATCGATTCGCGCTCCACAGGCGCGGGCGTGGGCGATAACCCCGCCACCCCGCAGGGCTCGATCTACGAGTCCGGCGGAAGCGCCGGAGCCACCATCACTGCCGTCATCCGCGAAGCCACCATGCTCTCCGCGACCGCGATTGCCGAGCTCACGCCCCGTCCTTCGAGGTCCGCCACGGCCGTCGTCGGGATGGTTGGGATCGGGCAAACGGTCGAGTTCAACGATTCACGCTACACCGTCCATCAGGTAGTCGACCCCGAGCCGCCTGGACTGTTCCAGACCGCTGTTGGCAACCGCCGCGTCGCAATCGAGGTCACCCAGGAAGCGATGACCGCGCGCCAGAGCTACTCCTTCGCCTCGTTCAAGCTCCTCGATGCCTCCGGGGTCGAGTACACCTGGGCGATCACCAACAGCACGCCGGGGTTCCAGTCGGGCCAGCTCCAGCCGGGAGAGTCGAGACGCGGGTGGCTCAGCTTTCAGGTGCCGGTTGGCGCCCGTGTCGCAGCGCTCGAAGTGACGGTCCCAGGGCAGGCGAAGGCCGTGCCGATCGTCTCGCTGAAGTAGCGATCCCGATCCCGGTCCTGGTTCAAGGCTCGATTGGGTCATTCCACGCCGGGGTGCCGCCTGGTCGCAGCCCCAGCGCGCCCTCGTCCGCTGGATCGCCCGGTTCCTCTCTGGCGGCTACGTCACGCCGAGGTTAAGGCGGGAGTGAAGGCTGCGGCACCCGCGAGCCCCAATCCGCCATCACCTGTCAACCGCCGGACATGCGCTCCGGCCGAGAAGGTGGTACCCGATGAAAGCCCTCGCTCTTTTCCTATTCGTCGCCACGCTGGCCGTCGCAACTGCCGCGTGCGCGCCTACGCCGGGCTCGCTCTCCGAAGCGGGGGCTTCCGCGCCGGGCGCTCTCCCCGCGGAAGTGGTCTGCGACGATGCGCTTTGTCTCGAACGCACCGTGAGCCTCCTCGATCTCCAGGATCGGCCCATCGACGAGAACGTCTTGAAGCTCTTCTCCGTGGCGGCCGACCCGGTGCGCAACCTGGTCTACGTCTCGGGCATCATGAGCCAGTCGATAGCCATCCTTGATGGCGAGACGGAGGAGTGGGTCGGCGTCGTCGACTCCGGCGTGGCAGTCCGCGCCCTCAAGTACCTCTACGTCGACCCCGAAGCGAACGACCTCTACGTGCTCGAGGCGAGCGGCGCTACCTTGCGCAGGATCGACCTCGCCACCGGGGCGATCGAGGGTCCCGTCGCTGTTGGCGGATTCATCGAAGGCCATCAGGCGTTCGTCGATAGCGAGCGCGGGCGGCTCCTGGTAGTCACCAAGGACAACGGAGTCCAGGCCTTCGGCGGCGCGACCTTCGGGCTCTTGTACCAGGAAAAGAGTTTGGGCGAGCGCACCGGCGCCATGGCGTACGACCCCACCCGCGACCTGGTCTACATGCTCGACACGCAGTCGACAGGGGCCCAGCGCCAGCTCCACCTGGTAGACCCGGCCACCGGAAAAGTGACGGCCGAGATCGCCTACGCTGCGCCGCCGAACGAACGCGCCGCCTGGCTCTCCTTCGATTCGACCACAGGCCGGCTCTTCATCGCGACCCCGCGCACGGTCATCGTGCTCCGCTCCGACGGTAGCCAGCTCTCGACTTTCCGGCTCCCCTCGAGCCAGACCGTCGAGGACGTCCTCTTCGACCCTACCTCCGGCAAGATCGTGGCCATGTCGCTCGAACGCCCGGAATCCGGCGAGGTGGCTGGCGTGGGCGGGGTGATGACGGTCTTCGACCCGGCGAACGGCCGCCAGGTCACGTCCGTTTCCTTCGGGCGTAAGCCCCACCAGATGACACTCAACACAGCGACCGGCAAGATCTACATCCCGAACGGCGACGCTTCCGTCGTCTGGAGCGTCGACACGTCCAAGTTCACCGGGGCCACGCCGCTGCGCCTGGGCGACAGTGTCGAACAGGTCGCCTTCGCGGGGAACGGGCAGTCCGTCTTCCTCAGCAGCCGGCTCGGTGGCAGCTACCTGGTGGAGTACCGCCCCGGCGACGGGACGTTCGAGACCTTCGAATCCGGCACATGGCCCATCCCGGTCCAGACGACGGCCGAAGGCGACAGGCTCCTCGTCCTCAACGCGTGGGACAGCACCCTCAGCGTGTATGACGCGGGCGATGGCCACGCTCTTCTCGGCAACATCGCGCTTGGCCTGCCCGATGGCAGCACCGACCGGTTGCCCGCGATGGCCATCGACTCCAGCCGCTCGCTCGCCTACGTCGCTTATCCAGAATTTGGCAGGGTCGTCGTGGTTGACTTCCGTAGCCTCAGAGTACTGTCGACAATCACCCTTGCGGGATTCAAGACGGGCGACACCGGCGGAGGCCCCGGACAGATCCAACTCGCCGTCGACGAAGCCGCCAACCATGTGTTCGTCCTCTGGTCGCAAAGCCAGAAACTCGAGGTCTATGACGGCAACGCCGGCTACGCGAAGCTCGCTGAGATGGGCAAGACCAGCCTGAACTGGAAGCTGGTGCCGCAGGATGGTGAGTTGCTGTTCTTCGATGCCGCCGCGGCACGCCTCTTTGTCGGTCCAATCGAGATCGATGCGGCGACCCTGAAGCCGACCGGTCGGACACTCGGCGCCGGGCTCCGAGTCTTCGCTGTCGACACGGAATCCGGCGAGTACTGGGCCAGTGCGACCACGAACAATAGCGGCGTCGTCAGTTACTCGGTCGCCGTGGTCGACCGCCAGACGCTGGCGACGCTCCACAGCGAACCTCTCCCGGGAACGCACGGGCTGGTTCCGGTGTTCGCCCTGGATGTGGCTCACCACCGTCTCTACGTCGGCCACCAGGTCGAGGCCGAGCTCGACATCTTCAGCGTCGGTGCCGCGCGCTAACGCTGGCCCGCTGCGCACGTGACGGTGACGCCTCCTGTCCCGGGGGCGTCACCGTCTGCGGCGAATCGCAGAACCGTGGCCAGGGAGTGGCGCTCGATGCCGCGCGGACGTGCGGATCATCGCGTTGTCCGGGCCCGGCGCGCCACTCCGTGGCCCAGCGAGACCCGGACTGGTTCGGGACAGCCTCGAGGTAGGCGGTGCATCATCGAGGGCACCATCCTCAGGAGTCCCGCCGTGCCTGCTCAGATCGACAAAGCCAGCTCGTTTCAGGCTCTGCACGCTGCCCCAGGATCGTTCGTCATCCCCAATCCGTGGGACGGCGGCTCGGCCCGGATCCTCGAGGCGCTCGGCTACAGGGCCCTCGCAACCTCCAGCGGCGCCAGCGCCGGAACTCTTGGACGCCGCGACGGCAAGATTTCCCGAGACGAAGCTCTCGCTCATTGCGAACTGATCGTGGCGTCGACTGATCTCCCGGTGTCCGCCGACCTCGAGAACGGCTTCGGGTCGACCACTGCCGACGTTGCCGAGACCTATCGGCTGGCTGCGGAGACTGGCCTCGTAGGGGCCTCCATCGAAGATGCGACCGGTGATCCTGGACAGCTGCTCTTCACCATCGAAGAGGCCACCGCTCGCGTCGCGGCGGCCGTGGAGGCAGTCCGTGGGCTGCCGTTCCACTTCACACTCACCGCCCGTGCCGAAGGGTTCCTGCGCGGTAACACCGACCTCGATGATGCGATTCGCCGCCTCAAAGCCTACGAAGCGGCAGGCGCCGACGTCCTCTTCGCTCCCGGCCTTCCAGACCTCGATGCGGTTCGCGCGGTTTGCAGGTCGGTTTCTCGGCCCGTCAACTTCATGGTCGGCGTGCCGCATCGTTCTTTCACCGTTTCCGACCTCACTGCGGCCGGCGTCAAACGCATTAGTCTCGCGACTTCGCTCTATCGTGCGGCGATGACGGGGTTGCTTTCGGCCGCCCGCGAAACGCTCGAACACGGCACCTTTGGCTACGTCGAATCGTCGGTCCCCGGCCGTGAACTCGCGGGCTATCTCCAGGACTGAGCCTTACGCGCCCTGCTTCGCCACCCACGCCCGCAAGGCCGCCTCGGTGCTGTCGAACGCGATCGTGTCCCATGGGATCTCGTGAGGGGCGAACCAGCCGATCTCGCTCGTCTCGTGACCGACGGCCGGCTCTCCGACAGCCACAGCCTCGTAGACGATCACCACCACCCCTGGCTCCACTCGTGTGAAGACGCCAATGAGTTCGAGGCCGGTCACTTCGAGTTGCACTTCTTCGAGTGTCTCCCGGATCGCCGCCTGCTCGGCGCTCTCCCCCACGTCCATGTAACCGCCGGGGAACACCCAGAATCCTCGCCGGGGTTCGATGTCACGCCGTCCGAGGAGCACCTTTCCCTCACGCACGGGGATCGTCCCGGCAACGGGGCGCGGATTCAGGTAGTGCACGAACCCGCAGTCCAGGCAGACCATCCGTCTCTTTGTGTCACCCTCGGGGATCGCCGAGGTCAAACGCTGGCCGCAATGCATGCAGTACCGGCTGAATGCGTGAGGGTGGCTCGCCAACCCGGCTAACCCTCCCGCATCGTCGCCGGCGCCTGCTGTAGCCCGAGCGACTCCGGACCTTCGACCCACGCCTCGCCGTTGTCCCAGACTTCCTTCTTCCAGACGGGCACCCGCTTCTTGATCTGGTTCACGAGCCAGTGGCCCGCCTCGAACGATTCGGCGCGGTGACCGGACGCCACCGCCACGAGCAGGCTCGTCTCGCCAATCTCCAGCCTGCCAGTCCGATGAAGGACGGCACAATCTTCCAATCCGAACTGCGCCTTCGCCTCTTCCGCGATTTCGCGCATCACTCGTTCGGCCATGGCCGGGTAGGCGTCATACTCCAGGTAGCCGACGGACCGGCCCAGGTTGTTGTCGCGAACCACTCCGAGGAACAGGTTCACGGCGCCGCTCGCGGGCGTCTGCACGGCGGCAATCGCTTCGTCCGGCTGAAGTACCGATTCGGTCACGCGGATGAGCATCGAACTAGCCTCCCGAAACCGGCGGTATCAGGGCGAGCGTCGAGCCCGGCGGTACCGGTTCCCATTCTTTTGCGTACTCCTCGTTCAGCGCGTAGAGCAGCGTGGGCACCGAGCTGGCGAGTTCCGGGAATCTTCCCAGGAGCCGGTCACGCACGCGCTCGACGGTGTCGCCCGGCTCGCTCGGCATCGTGAGCTTCCGCGTACCCGCCTTTTCGGCGACCGATGCGAACAGGAGTACGGTGATCTCCATCCCACCATTGTAGACAGCGCGGACGCTTTCCCGCCGCTAAACTCGCGGGCGTGATTCGCCGGGCCGCCAACGCCGCGCTCGATCTCCTCTACCCGCCCCGCTGTGCCGGTTGCGGCAAGTTCGATCTGCCCCTTTGCGCCCATTGCGCGGACCTGCTCTCCGAGGCCGCCGGCCAGGGACGGTGCCCCTTCTGCACCGCTGCCTGGGACGGCGATGGCAATTGTCCTCGTTGCTTTCACCTGCACGAACTCGAAGGGGTCCGCGCCGCGTTCGAAATGGCGGGGACAGCCCGGAACCTCGTCCACGCGCTGAAGTACCGCTACTACCGCGGCGTCGCCCCGATCATGGCCGAGGCCCTCCCGCCTCTGGCGGATGACCTCGGCATCGACCGGTACTATCCGGTCCCACTCCATCGGTCACGGGAGAAGCGCCGTGGTTTCAATCAGTCCGCCTTGCTCCTCACCCTCGCCGGTTGGCAACCTGCCCCAGGACTCCGGCGCGTCCGGAAGACCGAGCGCCAGGTTGGGCAGCGGCTCGGCGAGCGACGCGCGAACGTAGCCGGGGCATTCGAATACGACGGCCCCAGGCTCGACGGGCTCACCGTCGCCCTGGTCGATGATGTCGTCACCACCGGCGCCACCGTCATGGAGTGTGCCCGTTCCCTCCAGGATGCCGGCGCCAGGACCGTTTGGGCCCTCGCCTTCGCCCGCGCCAGCTATTCGCCCCAGACCGACGAACCGATTGACGATTGACTGTCCCTAACGGGCGAGGCGGAAAGTCGTTCATCGCGTCTTTACACCCCTGAAGTCTACAATTGCGACACTCTCTGAGCCCCCGGAGCAACGCTTGGCCGCAGGCGCCCTATCGCTCTCCCCACAGGCCGCGCTCGTCGCCGAGACCCTCGGCCGCGTCCGGGCCGAGGTCCACAAGGTCATCATCGCGCAGGAAGAGCTGATCGATCGGCTCCTTGTCGGGATGCTCTGCCAGGGGCACATCCTGGTAGAGGGCGTTCCGGGCCTCGCCAAGACGCTCACGGTTTCAACGCTCGCGAAGGCCCTCGACCTGAAGTTCGTCCGGATCCAATTCACGCCGGACCTGTTGCCCGCCGACCTGATTGGCACCGAGATATTCAACCAGGCCGATGGGCAATTCACCGTGCGGCGCGGTCCCGTCTTCGCCAACCTCGTCCTCGCCGACGAGGTGAACCGTGCTCCGGCGAAGGTCCAGTCCGCTCTCCTCGAGGCGATGCAAGAGCGCCAGGTCTCTATCGGCGGCCAGACGATGCCACTGGATGAGCCCTTCCTCGTGATGGCAACACAGAACCCCATCGAGCAAGAGGGAACTTACCCGCTCCCCGAAGCCCAGCTCGACCGCTTCCTCCTGAAGGTGAAAGTCGATTACCCCACGCGCCAGGAAGAACGCCAGATCCTCGAGATCGGCCTGAACGGCGCCACCCCCGCCGTCAACGTCGCGGCCCACGCGATGGACCTTGCCGCCGCTCGCCGGGCCGTCCAGGAGGTCGCCATGGACGAGGCCCTGAAGGAGTACATCGTCCAGCTGATCTATGCGACTCGCCGACCGGCGGCCTATCGACTTCCCGAATTAACGTCGCTCATCGGTTACGGCGCCTCGCCGCGTGCCAGCATCGCGCTCGCCCAGGCGTCCCGCGCTCACGCCTTTCTCCGCGGCCGCGCCTACACCACTCCTGACGATGTGAAGGCTCTCGCCCACGATGTCCTTCGCCATCGCATCGTCACGACCTACGAAGCCGAAGCGGAAGAACTCTCGACCGATGACATCATCGACCGCGTCCTTGCGGGCGTCGACGTCCCCTAGGAGTCCTCAGATGGCGGTCTGGCCTCGCCTTCGGTGCCCATGTCTCCTTGCCGCGGCAGTGACTTCCCGGCGCTCGCCATGAGACTCCCGTTCGCGCGGAAGAGTCCGCCGTACGATCCGCTTCGCCCCGGCGAACCGCGTCCCGGAAGCATCCCGCCCGAACTCCTCGATCGCATCCGCGCCATCGAAATCAAGGCTCGCCGCCTCGTGAACGATCTCTTCCTCGGCGAGTACCACGCGGTGTTCCGCGGCCGCGGAATCGAATTCGACGAACTTCGGCCGTACCTCCCAGGCGACGACATCCGCTCGATCGACTGGAAGGCGCTTGCCCGCACCGGGACTCCGATGATCCGCCGCTACCGCGAAGACCGCGATCTCACGGTGATGTTCGTAGTCGACGTGAGTGCGTCGCAGCGCGCCGGTTCACATCCACAGACCAAGGCCGACCTTGCCGCAGAGATCTGCGCCGTCCTTGCCCTCGCCGCAATCCGCAACAAGGATCGGGTGGGCCTCCTCCTCTTCGCGAGCAAGCCGGAGCGCTTTGTGCGCCCCTCCGGCGGCGCCACCCATGTGCTTCGCGTCGTCCGGGAGATCCTTTGGGCTCACCCGCGGACGTCGGGTACCGACATCGGCGCCGCCCTCGAATACCTCACAGGCGTCCAGCGCCGCCGCGCGACCGTGTTTCTCGTCTCGGACTTCCTTGCTGAAGTCGACCCGCGCCGGCTCCGAGCTGCCGCCCGGCGCCACGACCTTATCGCCATTCGCGTGCGTGAACCGATCGATGAGAATCTGCCCGACGCCGGGATCGTCACCATCCGGGACAGCGAAACCGGCCGGCCCGCTGAAGTCGACACCAGCAACAAGGAAGTCCGCGTGGCTTATGCCGCGCACGTCGCCGCACTGGATAGGGAGAGGCGCCTTGCCTTCGGCACGGTTGGGATCGATGAGATCGCAGTCGTTGTTGGGACCGATTACGTGCCGGCGCTCCTTCGCTTCTTCAGGCGCCGCACGGTGGGCGCGGCGTGAAGCGCCTCCCGCTCCTGCTGATGGCGGTCGTGGGGTTGGCCGTGCTCCCATCGACCCCTGTGCGCGGTGAAGACTCTGTCCGGCTCTCCCGCACCAACGCCCTCATCGGCGAACACCTGGTCATGGAAATCCGCGTCACCGCGCCCCCAAAGGCAACCGTCGAACTGACGCCGGGAACTCCCTCCTGGGCCGGCGTCGAACTCGTCGGCATCGATGATGTCACCCAGGTCCCCGGCGCCGATGGTGTTGTCTGGTATATCGCGGCTCGCATCGCCCCGTTCGCGCCCGGTACGGTGTCGTTCGCGCCATCCGTCGCCATCGTCGAGGGGTCCGAGGCGGTTACCGTTGAGCTGCCGCCTGTGCAGTTGACGGCCGTGGCAACCCTCCCTGCCGATGCTGAACTCGCCCTTTCGCCGTTGCCTCCACCGGTTGCGATTGCCGGGGCCGAGTCGCCGCTGTTCAAACCGGTCCTCGTTGCGGGCGGCCTGTTTGGCGCAGCGCTGCTCTCGCTCGCCGTCTGGCTGCTGCTGCGTGTCGCCGGCCGCCGCGTTCGAAGGCACGTGCCACTCGTTGCCGTGCCCGAAGCCCCGGCTTCACTCGAAGGCGCCGAACAGGTCCTCGATACCGACCCGGTCGCCGCCTACCGGCTGATGTCGTCGGTCGTGAAGAGCGAACTCGCCCGCCGCTACGGTCTGCGCGCGACAGCCCTCACCTCCAGTGAACTCCGCAGGCGGCTCGAAGCAGAGGGTGACCGCTGGCAAGCGCGCCTCGTCGGCGGCCTCCTCGAAGAGTGCGACTCGGTTATTTACGCGGGCTACCGGCCGGCCGCGGAACGCCGCCAGGCCGATCTCACGATGGCCCGCGAGATCGTCGAGGTGGCTGGCTGATGGAACTCGCCGAACCCCTCGCTCTTGCCCTCGCCTTGTTCGCTGTGCCGGTGGCTGTCCTGGCCCGCCGCAAACCCCGGGGCTACACCATCCCTTCCACGGGGGCCGTCGCTTCGTTACGCCCGACAGTGCGCCTCCGTGCGGCCAGGCTCCTCCCGGCTCTGCGGGTCGCCGCCGTCCTGATGCTCGCTGTTGCGGTCGCCGGTCCACGCCAGGGCGATGCCGACGCCGTCGTCCCGGGCGAGGGAGTCGATATCGCCCTGGCAATCGACATCTCGAGTTCGATGGATGCCCGGATCGCCCCCGGAAGGTCCCGGCTCGATGCCACGAAGGAGGTCGTCAGGGAGTTCATCACTTCTCGCGAGAACGACCGGGTCGGCCTGGTCGTATTCCGCCAGGACGCCCTCGCCCTCTCGCCGCCCAGCCTGGACTACGAGGCCCTCGACCGGATGGTTGCCAACATCGAGAAGGAAGTCATCCCGGATGGCACAGGCATCGGCGTCGCCCTCGCCGGAGCGCTGAACATGCTCCAGGACTCCACTGCGGCCAGCCGGATCGTCATTCTCCTCACCGACGGACAGCAGACTGCCGACTCCATTTCGCCCGAAGAAGCCGCCGAGCTCGCCATATCGCTCAAGATCCGTGTTTACACGATCGGCGTCGTCACCCGGAGCGAGCCCGGTCTCAACGAAGGCATCGCCGAGGAGCTGTTGACTGCCGTCAGCGACCGGACCGGCGCCGTCTACTTCGAAGCCGATAGTCCAGAAGCGCTCCAGGATGTCTACGACGAGATCGCTTCCCTGGAACAGAGCCGGGTCGGGCGGGCCTCCTTCGATAGCTTCACCGAATGGGCCCCGTGGTTCTCCATTGCGGCGGCCGCGCTTCTCGCCCTCGAGCTGGCGCTCCGCGGGACCTTCCTCCGGAGGACACCCGCATGAGCAGCGTGAGTTTCGCCAACCCCTGGATTCTCGTTGTCTTGCCGGTCATCCCGCTGGCGCTGGCCGTCTGGTGGCGGGGCACCGCCCGTGCCCGCGAACGAGCCCGGAGCCTTTCGCGCACCGGCAGCGCCCGGCCGCCATATGCCGCTGCCTGCCTGTTCTCTCTCGCTGCCGTCGCCGCCGTCGCCTCTGCCGCTCAACCGCGCTGGGGGACGCGCGAGAGTGAGGTTCCCCGGACCGGCGCCGACCTCGTGGTTGTCATCGACATCTCCCGCAGCATGGACGCCCGCGATGTCGCCCCGACCAGGCTCGAAGCCGCCAAGGAGACGGTTAACGCCGTCATGGACCGCCTCGGCGGCGACCGCGTGGGGCTCGTCGTCTTTGCCGGTGATTCGCGCGTCCGTTTTCCCCTCACCACGGACTTCGTTGCCGCTCGCCAGGTGGTCGATTCGCTCCAGACAGGTACCGTGCTCGTCCAGGCCGGCACCAGCGCAGCCCTCGGCCTCGAACAGGCCGTCTCCCTGCTCAGCGAAGACGCCGAGGCTGGCCGCGTCATCCTCTTGATCACGGATGGCGACGACCTCGGCGGCGATCCCGCCGCCGCGGCAATTCGCGTCCAGCAATCCGGCGCCGACCTCCTCGTCGCGGGAGTTGGCACCGCATCCGGCTCGATCGTTCCGGTCGTGGACCCGCGCACCGGCATCGAGGCGCCCAAGCTGGACGTCACGGGAGCGCAAATCGTGACGAAATTGAACGAGCCATTCCTGCGTGCGCTTGCGACCGCCGGTGGTGGGAGGTATGTGGGTTCGGACCTCGCGCTGGTCCCGGGCGCGGTCGATGGCCGCCTCCGTGCGCTCGAACGTTCGCGGATCGAATCCCGCCCGGCGATCCTCCCCGTTGAGCGTTACCAGCTGTTTGCAGGGATTGCCCTTGCATCGCTCCTCCTCGGCGCCCTGGCCGAACGTTTCGCGCGTTTCCCGCTCCGCGCTGGCGTCGCGCTGGCGGCCCTCGCGGTCATCCTCGGCGGCTGTGCGACGGAGAGCTACCGGGCGAACGAAGAAGGACGCAAGGCCATGGAGCGCGGCGACTACGGTCTCGCGGTCGAAAAATTCCTCGAAGTCCAGGTCGCACGCCCGGATGACCCGGCGGTCGCGCTGAACCTCGCCGCCGCCTACGCTGCCGCTGGCCGCGAGACCGAAGCGATCGCCGCCGCTCGGAGGGCATTGGCCTCCAACAATGCAGCCACGCGCGCCCGCGCTTACAGCTCCATCGGCCACCACCAGTTCGCCCTCGAACGCCTCAACGAGGCATTGGACGCCTTCCGCCGCGCCCTCCTCGATAACCCGGATGACGACGCCGCCCGCCACGACTACGAGGTCGTGCTCCGCCTCCTCTTTCCCGCCATCGAACCCACGCCAACACCACCGCCCCCGTCTCCCGGAACCGGTGGCGAAACGCCGGCGCCCCCGGCGAGCGCCAGCCCGGGGACATCGCCCGGGAGCGGAGGCGGTGTTCCCACCGGTGTGGCTGGCACGCCGTCCCCGGCGGGCTCCGGCTCGGGTGAGGGGACGCCTTCCGCTGGCTCTACTCGCCAGGCTTCGCTTGCCGAACTCGAACGCCAGCTTCGCGACATCGACCAGCAGGTCGCCCGGCTCCTCGAAGCTGCGGGCGAGACACCAACGCCGCAGCAGGCGCTCGAGATCCTCCGCATCCTCGCGGAACGCGCCGAAATCGCCAGCAAGCGTGACTCCCTCACCGGGGGCGGTGGGCCCCGGGACTACTGAAACCGGGAGCGGGCCGCCGATCTACCGTTCGAGGATCCGGTACACTCCACGGCCATGCGCGCTGTCTTCGTCATGATCAAAACCGAACCCGGCCACGCGACTGAGGTGGCCAATCGCGTCGCCGAGGTCGAGTCCTTCTCCGAGTGCTACAGCATCACCGGCCAATACGACCTGCTGGCGAAGCTCTACATTTCGGACGTCGACGGGCTCGGGCGGCTGATCGAACGTGACATCCACGCCATCCCGCACATCCGCGACACGTTCACAATCCTGACTTTCGAAGCGTTCGGCGCAGGGTAGGCGCCTCCCGGGACCGCCCTACCGGTAGTTTCCGAACTTGAGTTCGATCCCGTAATCCTGCGCCTTCAGGTCGGTGATCACCTGCTGGAGTTCATCGCGGTTGGGGCTGCTGATTCGCACCGCGTCGCCCTGGACTTGCGCCTGTGCCTTCTTGTATTTCTGGTCTTTCACGAACTTCACGATCTTCTTCGCGATGTCCTGCTCGATCGCCTGGACGAGCGTGACCTCCTGCCGAATCGTTCCCTGCGACGCCTTCTGTGCCGTACCCCGGACGAGGTTCTGCACCGGCACGTTCCGGGCGATGAGCCGCCCCTGGATAACCTGCCACATCGCTTCGAGCTTGTACTCGTCGGCCGCGTGCAGCCCGATCTTCGTCGCGTTGTGGTCGTAGTCGATCTCGGCAACCACGTTCTTGAAATCGAAACGGGTTGAGATCTCCTTCCGGGCCTGGTTCACCGCGTTCGCGACCTCCTGGAGGTCGCACCCGGTAGTGATATCGAACGTTTCGTCTTTCGCCATCAGTCAAGGATACGCGCCCCTGATCTCTCGCTGTAGCGGCCTCCGTTCACGATGTCTCGAAAGTCTCCATCTGCTCCCGCTAGACTATCCCCAACTGAGTCCGGCAAAGGCAGGCCACACCCCATGACCGACCTCGAACGTTCAAAGCGGCTGCGGCGGGAATACGACGAAGCCGTCA
>NZ_JADJAT010000023.1:0-29399 GCF_016704105.1 Candidatus Amarobacter glycogenicus
CTCCTGCTTCTCGTCGCTGAGAAAGGTGACCTTGAAATTGAAGCGCAGATAGTGACGTACGGCGGCCTGCTCCGCCGCGCGCGTTGCGGGCTGAGGCGGGCGTTGGGAAAGCCCCAGGATTCAGCCGCTGGCGGGTCGAAGAGGCCCCGCTTCTCCAACCGCACGTGGTTGACTGCCACCTGGGCGTAGCCAACCCCGCCCAACAGACGGCTGGCAATCGCCTCCACCAGGGGTTGGTTCACCGAAACGCAGGGCTTCGGCGTTTCCACTGGCATCGAAGATCAGTTTCAGAGCTAGGCTTCGACGTGCAGTCCCGCCGCCAGTGCATCGGGCAACAACATCTCATGCATGCCGTAGGCGGGCGCGGCAAGCACGCCGCCCCTCGCGTTCGAGATAACCCAACACAAAGCGAGCTACAGATCGAAGTGCTCAGTCGTTTCCTGATCACTCATTCCGAGTTGAAATCCTCTCCAAACAAGGCTTCATCGTACTCCTGGGCGTGCCGATAGGCCGCTATGCTTCCACCGGTCCTCGCCCAGACCCGTCATACCCTGCTGCATGTCCTGGGTGTGACTAAGCTTCAGCCCAAATCTCCAGGATGATCTCTCGAACACGCTCGTCACCCATCTGCCCCAGGATCATATCCATCTCGCCAATGACCAGCTCGAACATGGTTCAGTTTACGATCCAGGATTCAAACACGGGGCTTTTCGATGAAATGCTTCGGCGGCCAGGTTGAAGATGTGCACGGGGCTGTCCCTTTGCCCCACGCGATGAATGCGACCGACCCGCTGCTCGATGTCGCATCGGGTTCCAGGCAGATCGAAGTTGACCATCGCCCGGCAGAATTGCAGGTTGCGCCTTCGCCCGACGCCTCGGTGATCCGAGCAAGATCGGTTGGTTGTCCTGAAATCCGTGAATCGCCCGCATTCTTTGCGCATGGTGCTGAGGCCGCCGTGATAGACCACGCAAGGCATGTTCTCTCCCAGCAGGCGCTCAGCCACGCATCTCCTGTGTGGCGGAACTGAGTAAAGATAATCACCTTGCTCCCCCCGACCGTCAGCCAGCCGAGCGGTCAACAGCTTGTGCAGGGCGTCCGCCCTGGCCGCGGCGACCACGGTTTCGGCCCGCGCGATCAGGTGCAGCAGTGTGGCCCGGTAGGGCGCCAGGGGCGCCGCTGCCGGCCAGCGAGCGCAAGGTGGAAATGGTCGCGGCGGCGCTGCTGCCCGCCTCGCGCAACGGGTCATCACCCCGAAGCGGTGCGGCGGCCGTGATCTGGTCCGCGATCATCTGGCGGGCCAGGGTCGCGATGCCATCGTAGAGCGCCTGTTCGTCGGGATGCAGCTTCAAGCGAATGGGTGTGGGCGCCGGGGCGGCAACTTCAGGCTGATCTGGCCGCGCGTGTGGCGCACCATCACGTCGCCCAGCAGCTCGCGCAGCAAGGCGCGGTTCTTGGGCAGCCGCGGGTCGCCGCGCACCACGAACTGCTGGCTGAACTCCTTGGGGCTCTTGAGTTGGCCCGGCTTGAGCACCGTGACCAGGTTATGCAGCTCCGTGAGCCGATTTTGCACCGGGGTCGCGGTGAGCAGCAGGATGTATTTCTTCTGCAGCGTTGACGAGCCGCCAGGAGGCCGATGAGCGGTTCTTGAGATGATGGGCCTCTCGTCCACAATCACCAGGTCGTATTCTTTGGCCAGGATGGCGCTGGCATCGTTCGGCGCGGCGCGGTGGCCCAGCGACGCGATGACGCGGGGGTAGCGTTCCCAGGCGCCCGCCCCAGGCCGCGAAACTCCGGGCTGTTGCTGGTGACAAAACCGGTCAGATCGAACTTGACCGCCAGTTCTTCCTGCCACTGCTCCACCAGACCGGGCGGGTCAGGATCAGACCCGAGACACCATCTGGCGCAGCAGGTATTCCTTCAGCACCAGGCCGGCTCTCGATCGCCTTGCCCAGGCCCACCTCGTCGGCCAGCAGACTGCACCGCGCAAACGCCGCAAAGCGGTGCGTGCGGCGCAATCTGGTAATCGAAGGGCTGGAAGGGAACCACGGCAGCGCGAAGCTCTTCGAACCCCCGCTTGCTGAGTTGCAGGTGCGGGCCAGAGCTTCAATTGGTAGAGGGCAAGGTCGGCGGCGGGTCTATGGTCAGGTCCGGGACCGGACGCAGACGAATCTCCGGCCGAATGAGCAGCGAGTTAGGCGAGTCCGTGGTTTTTGCCATACCGGTGTATGATAGCCGGGCGTGACTCACGTCAAGCAGGCATGAGAGCGCAGAGCTTGCAGCTCTCGTCCAACGTGGTCCGACCAGGAGGGTCGGACCTACGGCAATGCAAACATGCTACCGGGTAGCTACCTACCTACCGAACGGGTAGGTGCATTGCCATCCGGCCCGGCGTGTGTATAATAGTTCGCAACTTCGAATCATTGTCGTGAAGACACGAGGCGTCTTGACGCACTCGATGCAAATGATAGACGCCTGTGTCTTTTTGTTGCCCGATCCAGTTACGTCTGATGGCAATCAACCGTCAAACTTGAATCACGCGCACCCGATGCGCGACGAACCCATGTCACAGAACGGGAAGGAAATGTTTATGTCCAATTCGTTGACCACGAATCTTTGGTCATCTGGCGCGGACACCAAGCTGGAGGTCATCCAGTTGCCCACCGAGCAACTGAAAGCGATGTTCCACACCCTGGTGCTCATCCGGCGAACCGAGGAATCGCTGCTTGAGATGGCCGTCTCAGGCAAGATTGGCGGCGCCATGCACACCGCCATTGGCCATGAGGGCAGCGCGGTTGGCATGGCCGCGGCCCTGCGCCCTGACGACTACATCACTCACACCTATCGCGGCCACCATCACGCCCTGGCGCGCGGCATGAAGACGACGGTCGCCATCGCCGAGGTGTTGGGCCGCGCCACCGGCTTTGCCGGTGGCAAGGGCGGCTCCATGCACTTCATCGAGCCGAGCCTGGGCCTGTATGGCGGCAACGGCATCGTGGGCGGACAGGTGCCGCACGCGGCCGGCCTGGCCCTGGCCAGTTACCTGCGCGGCGAGGACCGCGTCGCCATCACCTTCTTTGGTGAAGGCGCCATTTTCCAGGGCGTCATGCACGAGACGCTCAACATCGCCAGCAAGTGGAAGCTGCCGATCATCTTCTACTGCGAGAACAACCGCTACTCCGAAATGACGCCGACCTATCGCACCGCCTCGCCGCCCGAACTCTATCTGTTTGCCCGCGCCTATGGCATGGCCAGCGTGCAGATTGACGGCAACGATGTCGAGGTGGTCTACACCGCGATCTCGCAGGCCGCGGCGCGGCGCGGGCCGGCGAAGGCCCCACCTTCATCGAAGGTCTGACCTATCGGCTGTCAGGGCATATGGCGGGCGATTTGGAGACCTACCGCACGCCTGAGGAGATCGAGTATCAGCGTCAGCATGAGCCATTGGTGGTGCTGACGCAGAAGCTGGTCGCACGCGGGGTCAGCGAGGCTGAGATGCAGCAGGTGCGCGACGAGGTGGAGGCAGAGGTCAAGGCGGCCGTGGAATTTGCCGAGAAAAGCCCGTGGCCCGATCTATCCGAGGCCTACACCGACGTCTTTGCCCCCTGAGGCGGCGTAAGGAGTATACCAAAAATGGCGATGCGAACAACAACTTATATTCAAGCGATCAACGAAGCCTTACGCGAAGAGATGCAGCGTGACAGTAACGTCTTCCTGATGGGTGAAGACGGGGCAGTACGGCGGCCTCTTCCGCGTCACACGTAACTTATTCGATGAATTCGGCCCCAAGCGCCTGCTGGACACCCCCATCAGCGAGCAGGCCTTCATTGGCATGGCCGTGGGCGCGGCCATGGCCGGCTTGCGACCGGTCTGCGAACTGATGTACATGGACTTTTTCCTGGTCTGCGCGGATCAGATTCTGAACCAGGCCGCCAAGATGCACTACATGTACGGCGGCCTGGTGAAGGTGCCGATGGTCATTCGCGGGCAGCAGGGCGGCGGCAAGCGCTATGGCTCACAGCACAGTCAGTCGGTGGAAAGCACGCTGGCGCAGTATCCTGGGCTGAAGGTGGTGGCGCCATGCACGCCTTACGACGCCAAGGGCCTGCTGCTGGCGTCCATCCGTGATAACAACCCGGTCGTCTTCCTCGAACACAAGCTGCTCTACTTCACCAAGGGCGATGTGCCCGCGGCCGGCGTGGAATATGTCGTGCCGATCGGCAAGGCTGAGGTCAAACGGCCCGGCCGCGATATCACCGTGGCGACCTTCAGCTTCTGCGTGCTGCAGGCCCTCGAAGCCGCGGCCGAGCTTTCCAAGCAGTACGGCATCGAGGTCGAAGTGGTTGACCTGCGCAGCATCGTGCCGTTGGACATGGAGACGGTCCTCGATTCGGTCGCCAGGACCGGACGCCTGCTGGCAGTGCATGAGTCGCATGCCGCGAACGGCATCGGCGGGAACTGGTGGCGCGCATGTACGAAGAGGCGCCGGAATTGCTGAAAGCGCCGGCGCGGCGCCTGGGCGCGCCGCCGGTCTCGATCCCGGTCTCGATGACGCTGGAAGAAGAGATGCTGCCGCGTAAGCGCCAGATCAAGGCGATGATCCTGGAAATGTTGGGCGTGTCCGCCGCGGCGCGCAAGGAGTAAGGCAATGGCGACAGAACTGCGATTTCCTGAGAATCTGTCAGGCGTAGATGGCATCATCGTCACCCGTTGGCTGGTGAAGGTGGGAGACACGGTGCAGCCGGGCGATATTCTGCTGGAAGCGGCGACCGACAAGGTGGATACCGAGGTTCCGGCCACGGTGGGTGGCGTCATCCTGCAACTGAACTACAGCGACGGCGAGATTCTGCCGGCCAATCCGCTGCTGGGGATTGTGGGACAGCCAGGCGAAGCCGTGGTGGAATCTGCGGTCGCGGCGTCGGCAGAAACTGCGGCGCCCTCTGCAGCGCCCGCGGCCGAAACCGCGCCGGAGGGCCCCCGCCACCCCGTGGCGCGACGGATGGCTGAGCAATTGGGCGTTGACTTGAGCGGCGTCGAAGGCTCAGGCCCGCGCGGTCAGGTCACGAAAGAGGATGTTCTGGCCCAGCAGGCGGCGCAGAAGAACGCGCCGGCGGCTGCGCTGGCTCCCGCCCCAATGCCTGCGCCTGGGCCGATCCCCGCGGCCACGGCTGTCAGCGCCGATGCCGATCTGCGCGACCTGGCATCGCTCACCGTGCGGCGCCTGGCGGCGGAGAACAGCATCAACCTGCGCGAGGTGGCCGCGGGACGGCCGCCGCTGAGCGCGCTGACCAAGTATGATCTTCTCAGCGCCATTGCCAGCGCGCAGCGCGGGCAAGCCGGTGGTCGTGCCGCCGCGTGGCCCGACCAGCGCACCGGTGGCGGCGCCAGCGGCCCAAAAGCAGCAGGCAGCGCCGGTTGCTTCACCGCCACCGCCGGCGGCGCCGCCCAAGCCGGCCGCCGCCCCGACGCCCGGCCCAGCCAAACTGCAGGCCGGCGAGGAGTTCGTGGCGCACAACCGCATGCGCCAACTGGTGGCCCGCAACACCACGCAGGCCGCGTTCAGCATTCCGCATGTCACCACCATGTGGGATGTCAACATGGTCGCGGTGCTCGAACACCGCAAGGCGCACAAGGCCGAATTTGCGGCCGCGGGCGTCAACCTGACGGTCACGGCCTATTTGATTCAGGCCATCCTGGCCGGACTCAAGGCTGTGCCGGCCGCCAACTCGACCTGGACCGACGACGGGCTGATCATCAAGCGCGCCTACCACATCGGCATGGCGGTGGCCCTGCCCGCGGACTCGTATGGCGTCGGTGGCCTGATCGTACCGGTCATCAAGAATGCCGGCGATCTGAACCTGCTCGGCGTGGCGTGCGGTCAACGATGGCCGAGCGGGCGCGCAAGAATCAACTGCGCGCGGATGAGATGCAGGGCGGCACCTTCACCCCTGACCAACTATGGCACCTCCGGCAGCCGCTTCCAGACGCCGGTCATCGTCAATGGGCAGGCCGGCATCCTGGGCGTCGGCGCCATCGAGAAGCGGCCGGTGGTGGTGAGCAAGGGTAGTCCCCTGGAGGCCAGCGCGGGCGACTACCTGGCCTTCCTGCCCATGACCACCTTGGGCTTCAGCTATGACCACCGCATCCTGGACGGCGCGACGGCCGACGCCTTCTGCGCGGCGGTCAAAGCGGCGCTGGAGAAGTGGCAGTAGCGTTTGCGCCCATCAGGCGCGATCTCAATCGCTCGCCTGCTGAACAGGTCGGAGTCTTGTATGAGACTCCGGCCTGTTTTTTTCTGGCAAACCAGCGCAATTGTGCTATACTTGCCTGGTCTGTGACCACACACAGAGCAAAGTTCTGTGCAGAATGGGAAAAGAGACAGTCATGCGCGAGTTCAACACACTGGGACCGGTCAATCCGCGTGAGCACACAGATCAACTCATGTGCCTTGTCGAGCAAGCAGGAGGAAAGCATCAGTGAGTAATTGGCTATATCTAGACAATTTCCGGGGTTTCCAAAATACGCTGATTCCGCTCACGAACGTCAATTTTCTCGTCGGAGAAAACAGCACGGGAAAGACATCGGTCTTGTCATTGATTTCTCTACTTGGATCACCCCAATTCTGGTTCAGCCAAAATTTCAATAGCGACGTCGTGAACCTGGGCCGTTTTAGGGACATTGCCAGTGCGCATTCTGGAACAAGAGGGCGCTTTAGGGTTGGATATATTGTACCTGACTCGGCGAGCGATGAAAACAGGTCTCAATACTCTCAATACTATGAAGCAGTATTAATGACTTTCGAAGAAGTAGACAACAACCCTCTCATTTGTCAATACGACTACATTGGATGGCAGGGAGAAGCTAGAATCGAATTCAATGGTAAGGGAATTCGTTACCAGTTCCGGCACGTAGAGAAAGAGAGTTTACTTCCCGAATTCGTTATGGGGGGTTTTCCAGAGATGGATATCGGCCCTGACGGAGGACAAGGATTTCAAGCAATTGCAAAGGCAGGACTCCTTCAATCGGCGGATGGCCCTCATGTTCGTTGACCAATTGATACAACAAATACATGATGAAAGCGCCATAGAATACGACAAGCATCAATTCAGCATTCGTATGCCAAGATTCACTCACAACATGACTTGGTTGGCCCCTATAAGGAGCAAACCTAAACGTACCTACGATGAATATAAACTGGACTTCACTCCAGAGGGCGAACACACCCCATACCTGATTCGAAGATTGCTCAAGAGCAAGGGGTCTACTGAGTTTCGAGAATTCATTGAGAGATTCGGCCTGGAAAGTGGTCTGTTCGAAAAACTGGAAATCAAGGGTTTTGGCAAGGAGGTAGCATCTCCCTTCGAACTAAGAGTGGTGTTGAGCAACCTACATATAGCCCTGGTAAACGTTGGCTACGGCGTTTCACAGGCACTTCCAGTTGTCGTCGAGATGTTTGCGCGCCCAGAAGGCAGCAAATTCGCTATCCAACAGCCAGAAGTGCATTTGCATCCAAGAGCCAAGCGGCTCTCGGCGACGTAATCTTCCGGTTAGTCGTCTCTGAAAAAAACAGTTTTATGTTGAAACCCATAGCGACTATCTGATTGACAGGTTTCGGTTGAATTATCGCAGCATCAACGGCGATTCCTGTCCAGACTCGCAAATCCTATTCTTCAGCAGGAACCGCGATGGTAACAAAGTTACTCGGATCCCGATAGAAAAAACGGAGAGTACTCAGAGGATCAACCAAGCGATTTTCGGGAATTCTTTGTTCGTGAGCAAATGAGGATTCTGGGACTGTAATATGTGTATTGTGATTGACACAAATTCCCTTGCTTCGGTATTCGACCAGAAATCTGAACATCATGCTGAATTCAGACCGGTCCTCGAGTGGATTGTTCTTGGAAACGGGAAGATCGTTTACGGCGGGACGACATACAAACGAGAGCTTGCCAAGGCAACCAAATACTTCAGGTTGCTCGTTGAGTTGAAGAAAGTGTCAAAAATCGTTGAGATAGATAGCGTTAGAGTGGGTGAGATTGAACAACGATTGGCACAAACGCTATCTCATTCGGATTTCGATGACCCTCACATTGTGGCAATCATCATTGCATCCGGTTGTAGACTTATCTGCTCGGCCGACGCAAGAGCTTTTCGCTATTTTCGGCTTGCGGAGTTCTATCCCAAGCATGTGCAGCGCCCACACATTTACAGCCGGAAACTGAATAGAGGTCTGCTTCAAGATAAGAATATCGCAGATTGTTGCAGACCGCTATCGAAGTTACCGAAAGCTGTCGGTCTCAACCTGCACGTTTGATTTCACTTTTCTTATGTCCTGATACAATGCTTTTGGGGAGAGAAAGAATGGCGTTCAAAGACGTACCAAACCAGGTAGATTTCGTGGCCCCTGGAACAAGAGATCCTCAAGTTTTGGCGGGAGACCGACGCGTTTCAATGCGCTGCGCCGCCTGCGCGACCAGCGACAAGCGCTGGAGCTTCCTCGATGGCCCCATCACCGCCAACAACCCGATGGGTGCATCACGCCTGGGGACGCACCTACAAAGACCTCTATCAACGTTTTCACGCGATGCAGGGCTACAATCAGCGCTGGCAAAACGGCTTCGACTGCCAGGGCCTGTGGGTTGAGGTGAACGTCGAAAAGGAGCTGGGCTTCAAGAATAAACGCGACATCGAGGCGTTTGGCCTGGCCGAGTTCGTCAAGCTGTGCAAGATGCGCGTGCTCGAATTCTCTGCGGTGCAGACCGACCAATCCATCCGCCTGGGCTACTGGATGGACTGGAACGACCCGGTCGAGCTGCGTCGCCTGCGCAGCCTGCTCAGTGAAGATGCCGAACAGCCGGTGACCATCCAGGGGGCGAACGGCCCCGTGACCGGCACGGTGGAACAGGTGGTGGGGCGCCTGGGCATGCCGGACGTGGGCGGCTCCTACTACACCTTCAGCGACGAAAACAACTACATGATCTGGAGCTTCCTCAAGAAGTGCCATGACCAGGGCTGGCTCTACAAGGGCACCGACGTGATGCCCTGGTGCCACCGCTGCGGCACCGGCATCAGCCAGCACGAGATCGTCACCGATGGTTACAAGGAAGTGACACACGAGTCGGTCTATCTCAAGTTCCCGCTGGTGGGCCGCGAGAAAGAAGCGCTCCTGGTGTGGACCACCACGCCCTGGACGTTGACCAGCAACGTGGCCGCGGCCGTGGGGGCTCACATTGACCTACGTCAAGGTGACGCAGGATGACGGCTGGACCTATTACCTGGCCCAGGGCGCGGTCAAGAGCACGCTAAGGGCAAATTCGAGATCGTGGGCGAGTTGAAGGGCGCAGAGATGCTCGGCTGGGAGTACCGCGCCCCTTCGACGAACTGCCGGCGACGGAGGCGGCGCTCAGCGGCGCGTATCGCCATCGGGTCATCGCCTGGAAGGATGTGGGTGAAGAAGAAGGCACCGGCATCGCACACATTGCGCCGGGCTGCGGCGCGGGAGGACTTTCACCTGAGCAAGGAGCACAGCCTGCCGGTAATTGCGCCCCTGGATGAAAACGGCATCTACCTGGATGGCTTCGCCTGGCTGACGGGCAGTCATGTGCCAACGTGGCCGCCGATCTTCGACAGCCTGCGTGCCAAAAATGTCCTTTATCGCACCCAACGCTACAGCCATCGTTACCCCACCTGCTGGCGCTGCGGCGAAGAGCTTGATCTTCCGCCTGGTGGATGAGTGGTTCATCAGCATGGGCGCTTACGACAAACCGCGCAGCGAAGTGACTGCGGCCGAAAAGGACGCCAGTTTGCGCTACCAGATCATGGATGTGGTGGATGAGATCAACTGGCATCCTGAGTTTGGCTACGACCGCGAGATGGACTGGCTGCGCAACATGCACGATTGGATGATCAGCAAAAAGCGCTACTGGGGCCTGGCGCTGCCCATTTGGGAGTGCGCTGACTGCGGTCATTTCGATGTCGTCGGCAGTGACCATGAGTCGCAGGAACGCGCCGTCGAAGGCTATGAGGTCTCGAGGGCCACACGCCGCACCGTCCATACATCGACGCCATCAAGATTCGCTGCACGCAATGCGGCGCGCTGAGTGCGCGCATCAAAGACGTGGGCAATCCGTGGCTCGACGCCGGCATCGTCGCCTTCAGCACCATGCACTACCGCGAAAAGCCGGAGGAATGGGCGCGCTGGTTCCCGGCCGATTTCATCACCGAGAGCTTCCCCGGCCAGTTCCGCAACTGGTTCTACAGCCTGTTGGCGCAGAGCGTGCGCTGGTGCGCCGACCGCCCTTCAAGAACGTCCTGGCTTCGCCACCCTGCTGGCCGAAGACGGTGCGCGATGCACAAGTCGTGGGCAATGCGATCGAGTTCAACGAGGCGGCCAACGTGATGGGCGCCGATGTCATGCGCTGGCTCTATCTTCATCACCGGCCGGAACAGAATATGCTCTTCGGCTACAAATTGGGCGATGAAACCCGCCGCCGCTTCCTCATACCACTGTGGAATGTCTACAGCTTCTTCGTCACCTATGCCAACCTGGATGACTGGCAGCCCGGGCAAGCAACGTCACCGACATCTTCTTCTACGGCCAACGCCCAGATGGACGCCTGGATCAGCGCCCGTCTGCACGAAACCGTGGTCGCAGTCACCGCGTCGCTGGCGGCTTTTGACTCGCTGCAAGCCACGCTGGTCATCGAGAGGCCTTCCTGGACGATCTCTCGAATTGGTACGTGCGCGGGGCGTCGCCGTTTCTGGAAGAGCGAACGCGACGCGGACAAGCTGGCGGCCCTGGAGACCCTTTACGAGGCGGTGCTGGTGACGCTGACAGTTATTGGCGCCATTCGTGCCCTTCACCACCGAGGCGATGTATCAAAACCTGGTGCGCAGCGTGGACACAGACGCGCTGGTCAGCGTGCATCACACCGATTGGCCGGTCGCTGATCCCGAGCGGGTGAACCGACACCTGCTCGACAAGATGGGCCTGGCAATCGCCATCGCCGCGCTGGGAAGCGAGCCGCGGCAGCAGCGCCGACGTCAAGCTGCGCCAGCCGCTGGCGACGGCGCATAGTCCACGTCGCCTCCCAGCAGGCGCCGCGATATGATCGAACTGCTCGACGTGCTGGCGGAGGAGATCAACGTCAAACAGATTAAGGTGGTGGCCGAGGTGGGCGCATTAGTCGCCTATAAATTGCTGCCGAACAACCGGGTGCCGGGGCCACGCCTGGGCAAGCTCTTCCACTGGTGCGCGGCGCCCTGGCTGCGCTCTCGATCCGGTGGCAGCAGACGACCCTGCAAGATGGCGGCGCCATCACCCTTGACCTGGGCGGCGTTCCCATCAGCCTGGCCGGCGATGACATCCTGGTGCAGACCGAATCACGGCGGCCTGGCGGTTGCCAGCGACAAGGGCGTGACCGTGGCGGTTGACACCCATCTCACCGCCGAACTGGTGGCGGAAGGGCTACGCGCGATCTGTGCGAGCCATCAACACCCTGCGCAAGGAGGCCGGCTTCGCGATTGATGATCGAGTGCAGATCGCGCATGAAGCCGCAGGAGAAAGCGCGCAGCCTTCGTCCTCTTCGCCGATTTCTTATTCAGCGTGAGACGCTGGCGGTCTCGCTGACGCCAGGCAGCGCCCCGGAGGCCGCGAAGGTGCATCAGATGGTCAAGATCGGTGATGAGCAGATCGCCATCGCCTTGCAGAAGGTGGAGGAAATCGTGAGTGACGTAGGAACATCTCGGGCGGGGGACCGATTGGCAGGAATTGGTGGGTAACCTGTACATGCACACCATTCCACCCGACGGCACCGGTACCCATCAGGACCTGGTGGCGGCCGCAGGCCAACCAACTCGATTTCATCATCGCCACCGACCACAATGTCCTGGTCTCGCAGGAAGAAGGCTGGCACTGGCCGCGCGCGTGCTGCTGGTGGGCGAAGAAGTCAACGACGCCAGCCTGCAGCCAGAGATCAATCACTGCCTGGTCAGCGGGCGTGCAGACCGATGTCAGGCACGCACGCGCCGAACCGCAGGCCCTGATCAACGCGGCGCAGCGCGCAGTCAGGGCGCGGTCACCTTCCTGGCCCATCCCATCGAACGCATCGCCCTTGCTGTCAGACACCTACGAGTGGCATGCCTGGAGGTCAACGGTTTCACCGGCATCGAACTGTGGAATTTCATGTCGGAATTTCGCTACTACGCCTGGAGCAAGCTGCATGCTTTGCCCATGCTCTATCTGCCACGCTTCTTCACCCGGCCCTGGCCGGAGATGCTGGCAAAATGGGACGAACTGCTACCACGCGGTCGCAGCCCATCGTCGCCATCGGCGGCCTGACGCTCATGCGCACACCTATCACCCTCGGCCCGTTGCAGCGGTTGTTTCTCTCGTACAGGACTGCTTCGCCGCGTCGACAACACGCACCTGCTGGTGACGGCGCCGCTCAACCGCGATGTGGCGCATGACCGGGCGCCGATCTACGGCGACGCTGCGTGCCGGCCATGCCTGTGGGCTATGACCTGCCGGGCGCCACACGCGGCTTCCGCTTCACGGCCAGCAACGGGCAGGAGACAGCCATCATGGGCGATGCCCTGGCGGCCAATGGGCAGGCGGTGCGCTTCGAGATCGTCACGCCCGGCCAGGCGCACCCCTGCTGCTGCGCAACGGGCAGGTCGTGGCGCAAGCTCGCGGAACCAGCCCTGAGCTACGCATCGCCGCAGCCGGGCATCTACCGGGTCGAGGCCTGGCGCCGCGCCTGGGGCAAAGCCCGCGGCTGGATTTTTAGCAATCCGATTTATGTAAAGTGATGGGCGCCCGTGCGACATCGGATACAGAGGGTCAGGGTGGCAGCAGTTTTCAACCATGCCGAAATAGCGAGCGGAGAGGTGCAAATGTGAACAAATATGACAGCATTGTGCGCATCATTCTACAACACTACCCTACCACCCAGGCGATCTATCTCTTTGGGTCATTCGGCACCGCCGATGAATGGCCCACGAGTGACGTGGATATTGCGGTGTTGCTCCTCCGACAGAAGCTCGACATCAGTCTCAGTTAATGCTAACGCCCTGTCATTACGCCCTGGAGGGTGCGCTCAATAGATCTGTGGACTTGGTCAATGGTCGTGAAGTCTCGACTGTGTTCCAGAAGGAGATCATCAGATCAGGGCGCAGGATCTACACCGCTGACGATAGCGCCGTTGCTGAATCGAAATGCTGACGCTCCGTACTATCAAAACTGAACGAGGAACGTGCAGCGATTCTCCAGGTCTTCCGTGAGACGGGGAAAGCCTACGCAGCGAGTGCAGAGTGGTCGGCAATGGGAGAAAACCGATGAAGATACAAATCAAGAATCTTGGCCCACTGGAAGAAGCTGAATTCTCTCTTGGCGACATGACGATTATTTGTGGAGAGAACAACACAGGAAAGACCTACGCTACGTATGCGCTTTTCGGTTTTCTGACTTTTTGGCGGGAAAAGTATTCCGTCAGCGTCAGGGACGAGGACATCAATCGGTTGTTTCGCGAAGGAGTGGTTCACTTGGACCTGACGAAGTACACAGCGGAAGCCGATGGTATTCTTGAAGTTGGCTGCGACCAGTACCGGGAGCAACTACCCATGGTGTTTGCGGCGCCCGCGCCTCGCTTCCAGGATACCGAATTTCAAGTCCGCCTGGATCCTGGCGACATTCAACTGGTGGACACGTATGAACGACGAATTAGTTCAGCAAACGCAGAGCGTTTGTCCATCACGAAGAGCGAAGGGAGTTCTGATCTAGTCATCACGTTGCTGGTCGAGAAAGAGAAGATCAGACTGCCTCACGCGATCGTTGGGCAGATCGTTGGCAGCGCGATCAAGGATGTCATCTTTGGCCGTGTGTTTCCCAATCCGTTCATCGCCAGTGCAGAGCGGACGGGCGCTGCCATTTTTCGCAAGGAGTTGAATTTTGCGCGCAACCGTCTGCTTGAAGAAATGAGTCAGGCTGACAAGAGTTTCAACCCCATGGACCTGCTATTCAAGGTTTATCAAGACTACGCACTGCCCGTCAAGAACAATGTTGATTTTGCCAGACAGCTCGAGACGATCGCCAAGAGAACAAGTTTTATTGCAGAAAAGCATCCTGACATACTGGCCGATTTTGCCGATGTCATTGGGGGCGAGTATTCTGTTACCGAGAATGACGGCCTCTATTTTGCACCGCGCAGCAAACCACGGATCAAACTATCAATGGATGAGAGTTCCAGTGCAGTGCGCTCGCTACTTAATATCGGATTCTATCTCAGACACGTAGCACAGCCCGGAGACCTGCTGATGGTTGATGAGCCAGAACTGAATCTACATCCTGAAAACCAACGCCGCGTAGCACGACTTCTTGCCAGGCTGGTAAACCTCGGTATCAAGGTCTTTCTCACAACACACAGCGAGTACATCACCAAGGAACTCAACACACTCATCATGCTCAATCACGATAGGCCGCATCTCAAACGAATCGCAGAGAGGGAGGGCTACCGGGCGGAAGAGCTGCTTTCCGCTGAAAGAATTCGGGTGTACATCGCCGAAAAAGGCTTAGTCAAGCGAGATAATGGTCAGCGCAGACGCCGCTATCAAACCCTGACCCCGGCCGACATAAGCCCAGAATACGGCATCGAAGCGCGCAGTTTCGACGCAACTATCGAAACGATGAACCGCATCCAGGAAGAAATCATCTGGGAGGAGAACTGACATGTTCGATCTCGACATCCTCCACGAGATGATCAAGGACACCGTCAAGTTGCCATTGAAAGACCACTACGGCAAATACCAGATCGAACTCACAGAGCCTCAACGACCATCGTCTTCAGTGACGATCTACGGCCTGCCAGACGCAACGATTGCGATCAGGGTGGATGCTTTCCAGTCCCCGAAGACCGTGTTTCGCAATACAAGGGGTGAATGCAAACGCGCAGACTTCGTTGTTTTTGCCAACACCAGCAGAAAAAGGGTTATCCTCTATATCGAAATGAAAGCGACGAAAGGATCAGAAGAGGAGATCAAGCAGCAGCTCAAAGGCGCACAATGCTTCATGGCTTACTGTCGGGAAATCGGTCGCGTCTTCTGGGGCAAACGGGATTTTCTTGATGACTATGTAGAGCGATTTATCAGTATTGGGCATACCAGCATAGCAAAAAAGCCAACGCGTATGCCTCCTATCACGGGTGTTCATGACCGTCCAGATCGAATGATGAAGATCAGTTCCCGCATTATCTGCACTTCGATCAGCTTGCAGCATGAAACGGAAAGAAGATAACTCGATGTTACCCATCAGGCGAAGGACTCGGTCACTCACTGTGATGGCGGGCGCCGTCGCCTGAGCAGGCCGCCCAGTCCAACTGAGCCGACCAGGGCGGTAAAACCAACGGGCAGCAGTAACGGACGCCGTGCGCGGGCGATGGCGCTAAGCCCGGTCGGCGCGATGGTTGGGGTGGCTGTGGCCCGCGGCGGTCGCGTGGCCGTGGGCGTCGCGGTCGCTGAAGGGGTGGCGCTGGGGCTTGCTGTGGGTGTTGGCGTCGGCGTGGCGGTTGGGGTGCCCGTGGGCGTGGCTGACACGGTTGGCGTCGGCGTCACCGTCGGCGCGGGGGTGTTGGTGGCTGCAACCGCCTTAGGCCGTGATTCGGCCAGGCCGGAGGACGCGGGTATCGGTGAAAGGGCGGCGCGACCGGCTGACTGTCGTCGCAGCACCAGGCTGATCGCGTCCACAAAGATCATGTTAGCGCCTGTGCTGTAGTTGTGATCCACGAAGAAGAAGATCGTGAGCGTATCGCTCCTGGCCACCGCGCGTACATCCAGGTTGGGATCGCCGGGCGTCGAATAGTTGCCAAAGCGCCCCGGCCCATAGTGCGTCGCCCCCCAGATCACGTTGGCCGAGGTGGGATCGGCGCCGCCGCTGGGATCGAGACCGAGTTTGCGACCGAACGCGTCCGGCTCATTGGGCGCGGCCCAGCCGACTGAGGCCAGGTAGGTGGCGCCAGGCGTGAGGTTGCGCACCTGTTGAAAAACGCCGGCCTGAAACGTGCCGCCGTCGGACCAGATCTTGCAGCGAGGGCGGGCCGAAGTAGGTATCCACCGCTTCGACGAACGCGGCCGAGCCACTGAGCACAAAGGGCGCCCAGCCATCGGCGGAGCCCATAGGGCGTCGAATAGAAATTGTTGAAATTGCAGTTGTAGTTGACATCCGCACCGGTGCAGCCGTGTGGATCAGCCTAGGCCGCCGGGGTCAGCACGCTGAGCGAGTAGAGTCAGGCTGAATATGGAGGCGAAAACCAGGCGGCGCTGAGGTCCGCATACCGAGCGGGAGGTGTCCTGGATTGACCGAACGCCGCGAAAATAATGAGAGCGAAACCAATTATTGACACGTATCATAGGCTTTGAGTATAGTTGACGGTAGAACATTCGACAAATCTGGCTGTGACCAGTAGGGGCATGGTCTTGCGCCTGCCCGCGTGGGCGACCGCAAGGGTGCGCCCCGACAAATTGAGAAGATACAGCACAAGAAAAGGAGATTCACAATGAACGAGAATAACAGTTCGCGTAACAGGATTGTGCTCATCGCAGCAGTGGCGGTGATTGCGTTGTGCCTGGTGGCCGCCGTGTCCGCCGCCATTGGCGGCGTGGCCGGCTTCGCCATTGGTCGAAATCGGCAAACCATCGAGATTCAACGAACACTGACGCCGGACGATTCACGGCGGCCGAATCAGCAAACGCCGATCCCCGGTTTGCCCTACGTGCCCGTGATGCCTGACGATCAGATGCCGATGGGGCCAGGCGTGATGGGCATGAACGGCGCCATGATCCGCGAGGTCGTCGCCGACGGCCCGGCCGCCAACGCCGGCCTGCAGGCGGGCGATCTGATCACCGCAGTCGGCAACAAGAAGCTCGATCAGGGCCTGACCCTGGCCAGAAGCCATCGCCGCGCACAAGCCGGGCGATCAGGTCGAAATCACCTTCCGTCGTAGTACGGACGAGCAAACGGTCACGGTGACGCTGGGCCAGCACCCGGACGATGCCGCCAAGCCGTACCTCGGCCTCACCTTCATCACCATGCCCATGCGCCAGACGCCGGGGCAGTGAGCAAAAGCCATTCCCGGCAATTTGCTGACGGCGTCAGGGCGGTGTTATACTGACCGGCATGAGTCAGCCACCAGTATCAACCAACGGAAACCAGGTTTCGCCCGCGGAACCTGGTTTCTTTCCGTCTCCGCCTGAACCGGGGCGGAGACGGCGGTTGGCCCGCCTCCGTCCCTGGCTGCAAACGGGCATCTTTGTCCTGGCTGTCGTGTTTCTGGGCGCGCTGATCGCAACCCAATGGCAGCAACTGCAGGCCTACCCCTGGCAGATCGAGATTGGCTGGCTGCTGCTGGCCCTTGCCTTGCTGTGGCTCACCTGGCTCCTGGAACTGAACCAGTGGCGCTTCATCCTGGGGCGCCTCGGTGGATCGCTGCGCTTTGGCGAGGCGGCCCGCATCTGGTTCCTGTCCAACATCATCCGCTACATCCCCGGCAACGTCTGGCGGTTCCTGGGCATGGCCGAAATGTGCAACCGGCTCGGCATTGCGCGCACCGTCACCTTCACCAGCATCGCGCTGCACCAGGCCATCTCCACCCTGGCCGGGCTGCTGCTGGCCGCGGTCTACTTTGCCCTGGCCGGGCAGGGCGCCTGGTTCGATCGCCTGCGCCCGGCGCTCTGGCTGGCGCCGCTCGGTTTGATCTTTCTGCACCCGCGGGTGCTCGAAACCACCTTGAACTGGGCGCTGACCCGCCTCAAGCGCCCGCCTCTGCGCATCACCCTGACCGTCGTTGACCTGGCGCGCCTCCTGCTCACCTACGGCCTGGTCTGGCTTGGCTTTGGCCTGGGCTTCAGCGCCCTGGCGGCCGGACTGGCCCCGGTTGCATCCGCGCAAGTGCCCTGGCTGATTGCCGGCTATGCGGCCGCCTACGTGATTGGCTACCTCAGCCTGTTGACGCCCAGCGGCCTCGGCGTGCGCGAAGGCGTGCTGGTCCTCCTGCTGCAGGGCCTCTTCAGCGCGCCGCTGCCCGCCATCATCGCCATCGTGGCCCGTCTGTGGATGATCATCGGTGAAATCGGCGGCGCAGCCGCGGTCGCAACCTGGCAATGGGCGACGCAGCGGGGACCGCCGCCAAACGTCAGTTCCCGCCCATCATCTGACCGGCACAGTTCCCGCCTGAGCAGGGACCGGGTACGGGCGGCCGTCCTCGCGCTGTTCGTGCTCTACGTCGTCGGCTTCTCCCTACTGTCCATCCGCCCCCACCAGGCGCTGCGTACCCACATGGCTGACCTGGGCCAGATGGACCTGGCGATCTGGAACACGAGTCAGGGGCGCTTCGTGCAAGAAATCAAGGACGATTTCGTCAGCACCCGCCTGACCGATCACGTCGAACCGATCTTCCTGCCCCTCTCGCTTGTTTTTCACCTGTGGAACGATGTGCGCGCCCTGCTGATCGTGCAAACGCTGGCGCTGGGCAGCGGTGCCCTCGTCATCTTTGCCCTGGCCCGCGCCATGCTGCGCTCGTCGAGCGCCGGACTGGCTACATGGGCGCCGTTAGTCCTGGCCCTGGCCTACCTGCTCTTCCCCGCCCTGCAAGCCGCCAACCTGGCCGAGTTCCACGCCATTCCCCTCGCCGTCACGCCGGTTCTGCTGGCGTTTTGGTGCAATGAGCGCCGTCACTGGTGGGGATTCGTCCTCGCCTGCCTCGTCCTCATGAGCGTCAAGGAAGAAGCGGCTCTGCTGGCCTTCATGCTGGGGCTGTATGTCCTCAGCCAGGCCTGGCTGGCGCGGCGGCGCGACCGTGAAGCGATCAGTCCAAACCCGCCATCCCGCGACCGGCAACCTGGATGGCGCGCCCGCCTGCCGCGCCTGTCCGCAATCACGGCCGGTCTGCTGGTCATGCTGCTCAGCCTGGGCTGGTTCTATCTCGCCACCTTCGTCATCATCCCCCGCTACGCCGCGCAGGTCTACGGCGTGGATCAATCGGTCTATTTCGCCCGCTACGGCGCGCTCGGAGATTCCCCCCTTTCCATCGTCAGGAGTTTCTTCACGCAGCCGGCCCTGGTCTGGGAAATTGCCGCCGAACCGTCACGGCTGACCTACCTGGCCGGCCTCCTTGCGCCGTTTGGTTTTCTCAGCCTGCTGGCCCCGGAGATTCTGCTGCTCAGCGCCCCCTTGTTGATCGCCAATCTCTTCAGCGCGTATCCGGCCCAGTTCAGCGGAGAATTTCACTATTCGGCGCCGCTCGTGCCCTTTGTGGCGATGGCTGCCCTGGTGGGCGTGCGCCGCCTGCTCGCCGTTCGCCCCCGTGCCGGACGCCTGACCCTGGCCTGGCTGCTGCTGTGGGCATTCGCCTACCAGATCATGGCGGGCTACACCCCCCTGGGCCGTGAGTTCCGCTGGCCGGATGTGACGCCGCACGCGGCCCTGCTCGCCCGCTTCAGCGCACAGGCGCCAACCGCCGCGCCCGGCAGCGTCCACCGCGCTCTACCCGCACTTCAGCCATCGCACCAAGCTCTACAAGTTCCCCATCCTGGGCGACGCCGCCTGGGCGCTGGTGGATGTCACCGGCGCCACCGACCGCCACCCGGCCGAAATTCAACGCGCGGTGCTCGACCTGATCGCGCAGGGCTGGCAGATCACAGATGCAGCCGATGGCTTCGTTCTCCTGCAGCAGCCCGCGCCCGGCGCACCCCCTCGCACCGAATGTTCATTGCCTTCCTATGAACCAGACTATGCGAAATGTGTACTCCCGGACGCTTTCTTCGGCTTCGCCCGCGCCGACCGCTCCGGGCTGCTCACCCAACCCCACCCTGCAATCCGCACGCCGCTGGTGTTCGGCAGGCGCGTGAGTTTGCTCGGCTATAAGGCTGGTGGATGACGGCAAATGGGGCCTGACACGCTGGCGCAGCTTTTGGCGAACGCAAACGCCACTGCCCGCCG
The DNA here is from genome assembly GCF_016704105.1 of Candidatus Amarobacter glycogenicus. Taxonomy (NCBI): domain Bacteria; kingdom Bacillati; phylum Chloroflexota; class Tepidiformia; order Tepidiformales; family Tepidiformaceae; genus Candidatus Amarobacter; species Candidatus Amarobacter glycogenicus. The sequence continues at coordinate 19,986 of NZ_JADJAT010000023.1, forward strand.
ACCTGCATCTGTGGCCGTTTGCCTTGACGCCGGATGGCAGCCTGGCCGATGATCCCAGCCAGCGCCCGGCCATCGCAACCCTCTGGTATCCGCCAGGCCGCTGGCAGTCGGCGGGCTGATTGTGGTCGAAACGCTGCCCTGGTACCTGCCGAAAACCTGGGCGCCAGCGGTCGGACTGTTTCAGGGCAGCACCTGGGCGGACCTGCAGCGCCGTTGGCGTGTGCAAGGCGCGGCGGCGTTGTTCGAAAGCAAGACACCTGACGCCTGGCCGCCGTGCGCCGCGTCGGGCGTCGCCAGATTCCCTGGCTGACGACCGCCAACGCCCGCCAATGCGCCGCCCATCGCCACCTGGAACACGCCCGCAGGCACGACCTGGGGCGACCTCCGACGCGGGGCCGGCCTTCCACCGACGCTCAGCCGGCAGGGGATCACAATCACCCTGCCATTGACGCTGACCTGGCAACTGGCCGCGCCGGCGGCTCTCGATCTCAACGTTTTCCTGCATCTGCGTGACGCCGCGGGGCACAACGTGGCGCAGGCCGACGGCCAGCCGGTTTGGTTTGGCCCACGGCCGTTCAGCGCCTGGGCGCCGGGCCAAGCGGGTGCAGACCGGCGCAACCTGGGAGCGCCGGCGGCGTGGAAAGCAGGCGTCTACACTGCTGATCGGGCTTTACAGCCCTCAGACGGGCCAGCGGCTGCCCCTGGCCGCGGGCGGCGACGAGGTTGTGGTCGGGACCATCGCCGTAAAATAGAAAAGAGGTGAGGAATTGACAACCGTCAACAGCCAGCCAGGGGGCCAGAAACCCGGATTTCTCTGGCGCCAATCAGCCAGATTTCGCCCGGCATTACGACGACGGCGCGCGCTCTCATCACCGGCGGCCTGGGGTTCATCGGCTCCAACCTGGCGCTGCGCCTGCTGGACCGCAAGCGGCGGTCACGCTGGTAGATTCGCTGGTCCCGGCGTATGGCGGCAACTGGTTCAACATCGGGCCGGTGCGCCAGCGGGGTGCATGTCAACCTGGCCGATGTGCGACGCTCATGCCATGAGCGCGCTGGTTCCCGGGCATGATTACCTGTTCAACCTGGCCAGCCAGGTCAGCCATCTCGATTCGATGAGCGATCCGTTCACCGATCTGGAGATCAACGCGCGCAATCAGTTGAGTATCCTGGAAGCGTGTCGCCCGCCACAACCCCGCGATCAGGATCGTTTGCGCGGGCACACGCCAGCAGTACGGCAAGCCCGACTATCTGCCGCTGGACGAACAGCATTTGGAGCACCCACCGATATCAAGGCAGGGTCAACAAACTGGCGGGCGGTGGTATCCATCATCTATCACCAGGTCTACGGCCTGACCGCCAGCTCGCTGCGCCTGACCAACACCCACGGCCCGCGGCAGCTAGCGCGCCACAACCGGCGAGGGGCTTCATCGCCTGGTTCGTGCGCCTGGCGTTGGAGAAACGGAATTCAGGTCTACGGGGATGGCCGCCAGCGCCGTGATCTGACCTACGTGGATGACGTGGTAGGGGCCTTCTTGCTGGCAGGCGCCAATCCCGGCCGCGGCCGGGCAGGTCTTCAACCTGGGTGGGCTGCGGCCGGTGGCGCTGGGAGACCTGGCGCAGATGCTGGTCGAGATTACTGGGCGACGCCGCGTGCGCCTGGCGCCCTGGCCGACCGATCGTCCAGAAGATTGACATTGGCGATGTCTACTCGAGCTACGCCAAGATCGAGGCTACGCTCGGTTGGCGGCCGACGGTTCCCCTGACTAGGGTCTGCGCCGCATGGTGGATTACTACGAAAAGTACGGACACCACTATTGGTAACAATGGCTCACACTAAGACACCAAGAACACAAAGTAAACCGATTGCTGCGAGGCTGCGAGGGCTTTGTGAGGAATTCCTTGATGAGATACCGATCATGCACATACCGTTCAACGGCTTTGAAGACTCAGCGCGGCGCTGGCAAAGGATCCGGAGGCCGCGGCCTTGCGCGTGCTGCGCGAGGCTGGTACATTTTGGGGCCTGAGGTGAGTGCGTTCGAGGCCGAATTTGCCGCCTGATTAGGCTTACCGCTGCAGCCAATGCGGTCGACGTCAATTCCGGCACCGATGCCTTGCTCCTGGCCTTGCTGGCCTGCGACATCGGCCCCGGCGCTGAAGTCATCACCGTCACGCACACGGCCGTGGCCACCCGTGACGGCCATTGTCAGCAGCGGCGCTCAGCCTGTGCTGGTGGACATCGAAGCGGATACTTTCACCCTGGATCGGCGCGGCTGGCCGCGGCGCTGACAACCCACCCGCGCCATCATCCCGTGCATCTCTACGGTCAACCAGCCGACCTGGCGCCCATCCTGACCTTCGCCCGCCAGCACAATCTGCGCGTGATCGAAGACTGTGCGCAGGCCCACGGCGCCCGCTATCAGGATCGTCCGGTGGGCGTCTGGGGCGATCTGGCCTGCTTCAGCTTCTATCCGACCAAGAACCTGGGCGCGACCAGGCGATGGCGGGATGGTGGTCAGCGGGGCGCGGCGCTGGCAGCCCGCGTGCCGCGCCTGCGTGAGTATGGTTGGCCCGGCGCCCGTTACATCAGCCAGGAGCATGGCCTCAACAGTCGCCTGGATGAACTGCAGGCCGCGCTGCTGCGGGTGATACCGCACCTGGACGCCTGGAACACGCAGCGCCAGGCGCTGGCCGCCCGCTATGATCGCCTGCTGGCGGGCAGCGGTATCGACACCGCCGGACCGGCTGGGGCGGGCCCGTGTTTATCATCTCTCGCCGTGGTTCGCCATGCGCGGCGCGCCATGACCTGCAGGAGGCGCTGAAGGCGGCTGGCATCGGCACGCTGATTCACTATCCGGCGCCTATCCATCTGCCACCAACCCTATCCGCACCTGGCCGCGGCCGGTGCGTTGCCTGTCAGCGAACAGATCGCGCGGAAATCTTCTCCCTGCCGCTCTACCCGGAGATGACCGACGCCGATGAATGAAGGTGGCGGCAGCGGTGCGTCATGCGGTCGCCAGTCTCTGAGCCGCGGCAGAGCCGCCTGGCAACGACATGCGCAACCTCACCTTTTCGATCATCATCCCCACCTTTGGACGCCAGCAGGCTTTGAGTGCTTGCCTGCAAGCGCTCGCCCGGCTCGATGCTGCGCGACGCTTGCGAGGTCATCGTGGTCAACGATGGTGGGTCATGGGATGCGCCTGCGCTGGCGGCCGCGTGGTCAGGGCAGCTCAACCTGCGGCTGCTCGCCCAATCACGCCGGGCCGGCCGCCGCCCGCAACCTGGGGGGCGCGTCACGCAGGGCAATTTTCTCGCCTTCGTGGATGATGACTGTCAGGCTGACCCGGCTGGCTGGCCGCGCTGGCCGCAACTGGCCGCCATGCCCGACCACCTGGTGGGCGGGCGCACCGTCAATGCGCTGGCCGACAACCGGTTTGCCGCGACCAGCCAGGCCATTGTCAGCTACCTCTACGCCCATTACAACGCCGATCCAACGCGCGCGCGCTTCCTGGCCTCCAACAACCTGGCCGTATCCGCCCGGCGCTTTCGCCAGCGCGGTGGCTTCGATACCGCTTTCCCTGGGCTGCAGGTGAAGATCGTGAATTTTGCGCGCTGGCTGGCGCACGGGGCGGCATGATTTACGCGCCACAGGCGATCGTCTATCACGCAGGCCTCGACGCGCAGCTTCTGGCAGCAACAGTTCAACTATGGCCGCGGCGCCAGGCGCCTGCGCCGGCGTGGATCTTGCGCCGGCCGCCGAGTCATGGGCGTTCTATGTGGGATTGCTCGGTCTGAGAGGCGGTCAGATGCCGGTCGCCACGGCGTCCGCTGCCGCTGTTGCGCATTAACTGGCCCATGCCGCGGGCTTTCTGGTCGAGCTGGGTAGAGCTGCGGAGTCGTAGGTCACGCCTGTTCAAGTCCTTCGCACCGGCCCCTCGCTGCACACCAGCCAGCCATCCTTTGCGCACGTGCCGCAAATGCCCATGCCGCAGCGCATCCGGTTCTCCCAACTGAGCTGCGCAGGCAGATGATGCACGGCCGCCAGGCGTTCCAGGGCTGTCAGCATCGGGCCTGGTCCGCACGCAGCCAGTTGATCTATCGGTGTGGTGGCCGTGGCGAGCAGATGCTCCACGCCGGCGGTGACCAAACCCGGCCGGCCGGCCGAGCCATCATCGGTGGTGGTGATGACCGGCACACCCAGGGCAGCGAAGCGATCCATAAAGAGCAGATCCGCGGCGGTACGCGCGCCAATGACCACGCTGACCTGCGCGCCGGCAGCCAGCGCAGCCCGCGCCAAAAAATGCAGGGGCGCGACACCGTAGCCGCCGCCCACCAGCAGCAGATGGCGGCCGCGCACCGTGAAGCCCTGGCCCAGGGGGCCGCGCACCCACAGACGGTCCCCCAACCGCAGATCGTGCAGGGCGGCGGTGAACGCGCCCACGCGCGCCACCGTGAAGCGCACGGGGTCAGCGTCCAACAGGCTAAGCGGACGTTCGTTCACATTTGCAGCCAGGCCATGGCGAATTGACCGGCCGCGCCACCGGCGGGGCCAGGTTCGAGGCGGAGGGTCTTGACCCGATAGTTCTCTTCGCTGATGCCGGTGATGCGAGCCGCCTGGTGGATCATGATCCTGCCATCCCTGCGGGCCAGTGTGCCAGGCCGACCAGTTCAGCGGCCCGGCCAAAGTCCTCTGCCAGCATGAACTGCGCCAATTCATCACGGATCTGCCCCAGGGCAGCGATGCCGCGACTGTGGACGGCCGACCCCACGCCAACCAGTGTGGCGCCGGCCAGCAACAGCTCGGCCGCGTCCTCGCCGCAGCTGACGCCGCCGATGCCCAGGATCGGAATCTTGACCGCCTGGTAGCACTGGTAGATGCAGCGCACCGCCACCGGGCGATGGCCGGGCCGCTCAAGCCGCCCTCGCGGTTCGCCAGGATGGGGCGCTGCGCGCGGATGTCAATCACCATACAGGCCACGGTGTTGATGGCCGCAGTGGCATCGGCGCCCGCATCTTCCACGGCGCGGGCAATCTCGGCGATATCGGTGACGTTGGGCGACAGCTTGACGATCACCGGCGCAGCGGATACCCGTTTGACCGCGGTGACCGCGGCGGCGGCTGGCAACTGGCCGCGAACGGGCGCGCCTTCTCATCATGCACATTGGGACAGGAGATGTTGATCTCCAGAAAATCGGGCCGCCTCGTTCATTCGTTCCGCCAGGTACGCGTAATCCTCGACCGCAGTGCCAAAGATGGATGCCACCAGTTTGACGCCCCCCTGGCCGGCTTTGCGCCAGGCGACGGCGCGCCTCTTGCAAAACGGCAATTTCCTCATCCACGCCAGGGGTGGCCAGGCCCACGGCATTGATGAAGCCCGCCCAGGCGAGCACGGTCGGGTTGGGATGACCGGGCGCGGCGCGACCGAATGATTTAGCCGTGACCGCCCGCGCCGCCGCGGCCACCCGCGCCACCAGCGCCGCGCTGGCGCCCAGAATGCCGGAAGCCGGGACGAGCGGTTGGGCGGGGTGATGCCGCAGAAGGTGGTGGTCAGATCAGGAGCATTCATGCGTTGAGGTAGGCCCGCACCTCGGCCAGCACAGTGGCGTCAAGCAAACCGGCGGGCGGTGCAGGCTGTCAGCACCTGGCTCAGAGAAAACACGGCGTGCAAATTCAGGCCGGCGGCCGCCAGATTGGCGCCGTCCCTGCTCACGATCAATCAGCACCACCACATCTTCAACCAGCAGGCCCGCCGCGCAGCAGTTCCACCGTCTTCAGGTGCTGCCGCCACTGGTGACCAGGTCTTCGATCACGACGACGCGCCGCCCGCGCTGCAAGGGCGCCCTCGATGGACTTGCCCAGACCATAGGTCTTGGCCTCCCTGCCAGGTAGAGCAACGGTTTGCCCACGTGCAGGCTCAACGGCGCCGATGGGCAGCGCCGCATAGGGCACACCGGCCAGGCGGTCGTAGGAGAGGCCGGTCAACGCCTTGGGCGTAGGCGGCCGCGGCCTGCTGCAGAGCGCGGGATCGCTGACCAGCAGGCGCAGGTCAATGTAGAGCGGCGAGGGCACCCGCTCGCCAGGGGTGAACTGCCCGAAACGGATGGCGCCGAGCTGATAGAGGCCGGTCAGGAGGATGGTGCGCAAGGCTGCCGTGGTGGGAACAGCAGGATTAGCCGCAAGGTTGGCCTGGCCGTTCGGGCCGCGTTGATGGCCGCGCGCAGCGCCGCGGCCGCCTGGCAAGCGGATCGCTCGCAACCGACACTCCACGGCTGACATTGATGATGGCCCCCAACCCATCAGGGCGCAGGGCCGCCGTACGGCGCGGTCAGGTCGCCGCCCTGCGTGCCGACGCCGGGTACCAGGAACCAGGCCTGCGGCGCGATCCGGCGGACATCTGCCAGGGCCGCGGGGAACGTGGCGCCGACGACCAGCCCGATGTTCTGGTGTTTCGACCAGGTTAGCGCCTGCTGCGCCACCTGCAGATAGAGCGGCGTGCCGTTTGCCGTGGGCAGCTCCTGGATGGTGGCCGCGCCGGGATTGGAGGTGTGGCAAAGGATGAACAGCCCGCGGTCCGCGTAGGCGGCAAATGGCGCGATGCTGTCCGCGCCCAGGTACGGGCTGAGGGTGACGGCATCCACGCCCAACTGGTCGAAGATCACACGGGCGTACGCGGCCGCGGTGGAGCCAATGTCCCCGCGCTTGGCATCCAGAATGACCGGGGTGTCAGGCGGGATCAGGCGCAGGTGGCCCAGAGTCGCCAGGCCGTCGTCCAGGCCTCGTAGAAAGCGATGTTAGGCTTGAACGCGCAGGCCAGGTCAGCCGTGGCCTCGATAATGGCCCGATTCCAGGCCAGGATCGGATTGGCGGCCTGGCGAAACGCAGCCGGCGCCGCCTCCGGCGTGGGGTCAAGGCCGACGCAGAGCAGAGAGTTGTTCTTTAGCGCCGCCGCGGTCAGTTTACGAAAAGAAGTCAGTCGCCAATGCGAAATCACGCTTTCCGGGTGTAGATTCTGTCTGAGTATAGCACAGAACAACCCATGCTGCCAGACGTTACAGCCTGAGACTCTCTTACACCGGACATGCCCAACCGTCCATCTCGATTCACTTCGAGACATCGAGACGCAACAGAGCTTCCAGTAATTCTCGTGGAGATGGTGGACAACCCGAGACGTGAGCGCGAACTGCATTCTTGATTTCATCAGGCATGGCAACGATTCCGCCGCGTCTTTCAAGATGGTTTCTGCGCCGCGTAGTCTCCAACCGTCACGATCCTCGGTACAGGCATGGCCTCAACGGTCGCACGCTGCACGGTCAGGCCACGCACATACGGACCGGTAGCACAAGCACATCGGCGTGGCGGGGCGATAGACCTCGAAACGAATGCCCCAACGGCCCAGGTCATAGAGAGGTGGGATTGGTCAACGCATTGAGTTCCAGTTCACAAGCATTGCAGGAACCGCAGTCGAGATGACGAAGGAATAATGAACGAGGAGAGGCCCATGGATGGCGCCGTGATCTTCACCGTGTCTCTGCATCAATTCTCTCAAATGTTGTTGACTGTGCTTTCTTGTCCCATAAATGCACTACTTGTCTATCAGCATAGGACAGGTTGAAACTCTTGTTGATGAGTGGAAATCTGCCAGGATATTTTCTAAGAACTTTCCCTTCGGGTCTGGCCGCTTGCGCTCAACGGCTTTAGGAAAAACATGCCAGTTGAATGTAGAAGGATCTCTTACCTTACACCGTGCAATCGTGTTTCCATGACCTTTGAAGACCACATACATCACATCCCCGCCAGCCCTCCGCATATCCTATCCCCATGGCCATCTCAGGTATGCTATCCAGCGCAGTTCAGGGCGCCAGGTTGTGAGATGGGCGCCCTCTGGTTTGCAGCGCACGGATGAGTTGTTTGACCAGGTAGAGCGAGGTCTCCGTCTCGGCAACGCGTATAGCCAACCGAGCGAAGACGTCGCCTTTCAGGTCATGAAGATAAATTGGCGCCAGACGCGATGAGGGTTTGTCCTCACCAGTGATTGTTTCATCGAGGCATTTTCTGATCTCAGGAGAGGCGTAAGCAGGCGAAGGGTGACGGCGCCGGAAGTCGTGTTCGATCCAGCCTGAGGCGCGGGCTGCCAGGCCGGTTGCACAGAGAGCTGGCGCAGGTCAAGACGCCGGTCTCCAACATGCGCGCCCGACAGGTGGACTCCTCCAGCACCTCTTTTCCCAACTGCAGGGCTTCTTGTACAATGACTTCGAGGTGCGAACCAATCTGGCTGAGAATATCGAGTCCTGGCGGCCGAACGCCCCGGGGTAACTCAAGCCGCGCAAAAAGCGATTGCCGCTCAACGGTTGATTGACAAAATGAACGAGTAATTCGCGCAGCGTTGCCAGCGGCGCCGCGACGCGCTCATAGGCAACGCCTGTAGCCAACAGCCCCATATCCGAGATATGGTTGTAGATTCGTTCAAGCTCCAAAAACAGCGCCCGCCACTGGTGAACGGCGGCTGGAACGCTCTTCTGGGCCAGATTCTCCACCGCTTGGCGGTAGCGATCGAATGGGCAACAGCTGGGTCGCCCGATACAATCTCAAGCTCCCAACCATCTTGCAGGGTCCGTGGGTCTCGAAGAGCTTCTCGATGCCGGTGCTGGCATCCAGGCGTGGGCAGCACCTCAGTCACCTCACCGCCCCAAAAAACGAAAATGCCCGGCTTCGATAACGCCAGCATGTATCGGGCCAACCGGCACTTCGAACATCCCTTCACGCAAGTTAGTGATGGCGGGATATCGTCCCGAGGTGAGAACGGGCAAGCAGATCTCTGAGTGCGTTCAAGGTACGACGGCGACGCAAAGGAAAGAACTCGGGTGGATAAGCCTCTGGATGCAACAGAAAACCGGGCTGAAAGCGCGCCTGATCAGAGCTTGTGGCCACAAGGCCAAACAGATCATGAATCTCTTGTTCCAATGGAGCGGCATTGGGAAAGATGTCGGCTACCGAAGCATAGATGGCTCGCTGGGGATCAGGTACAAAGTACTCCAGGATGACTAGCTCATCCACATTGCTGGCGCCTGATGATAGAATGAAGTGCAACTTGAAAGTGCGGTCAATGAGCAGACGATCATCGGTGGCAACGAGGTCGCAGAGATAGTAGCCTTGTTTGTTTGCCCAATCCAGCAGAGAGTGCAAGATCGTTTCGCTGCGCAGGACGAAGTGGCGCTGGTTGACGGCAATGCGCGGCAACTCGACGATTTCGGAAGAGGAAATACCGGTCAGCCCTTGATCAATCGTCATCGGATGTCTTCCTTGTCAACTCGACAGGTTCAAGACAATCAGGGCGCTGTTTCTCACCAGACTTGCCAGTGGTGGAAAGATCCAGATGCCCAGGCCGAACATCAGAACGAACAAGAACAGAAGGGGTCC
>NZ_JADJAT010000024.1:0-14742 GCF_016704105.1 Candidatus Amarobacter glycogenicus
GATCAAGAAGAGTTCGCGGAGCAGCAGGCCAGCGGCAGGGCGAGTACCTGAAGGCGCCTGCAGGAGATGGCCGCGCTCATCCGACGACGGGATGTGCGTGGCCTGGGCTTGATGGTGGGCGCAGAACTGGTCAACGATAAGCTCACTAAGGGAGCGGTGGAGAACTGCACAACGAGTTGGTAGATCAGTGTTAACTGGTCTGGTCATCCTCGGCTAGTGGCTAACACGATTTTCGCTTTGCGCCGCCGTGATGATCCCGCGTGACTTGATTGATGAGGGTCTGATCGCTTCGAGCGGGTGTTGAGCGAACTCGAGAAAGTTAGTATGAATTGGCGTGACACCGATATACCGCAAAGCGGGCACAGGAATTGCGCCTGTTCCCGTAGGCGGAAAAGTGGAGTTCATTCCCGCTCGCAGCAGAGGAAGAGTTCGCAGAAATATGACGTTGCAGAGTGCGAGCGAATCAAGAAAGGGACGAACTGATCGAACCATAATCACTGATCACGATCACGACCTGATCACGATCGACCAGGACGACGAGGGTAGGGAGATCATCGTGCTAAGCGATGAGAACGGAAATGAACAGGAATTTGTCCTGGTGGAGGTCATCGCGGTGGCCGGCAGCGACTATGCGGTGCTGACACCGCTGGATGACGACGAAGCCGATGATGAGGAAGCGGAAAACGACGAGGACGAGGACGAAGACGAGGACTCGGAGACGCCTTTGACGATTCTACGCATCGAAAAAGGGCGACGAAGAGGTTCTGGTCGAGATCGAAGACGAAGCGGAGTTCGAACAGGTGGTGGCGGCCTGGGAAGAAAAGGCTGAGGGATCCAGAGCATACACCGGGTTTCGCAGACCCGGTGTGTGCTTTCATCACCGCTCGCCGTGGACAGCCATGCCCTTGAGAATTTTCGAGAGAGAACCTTTCATGCAGGAACCCTTACAGAATCGGTCGCAGGATCATCAATTCATGTCCGCCATCGCGTCGGCGCCGCACGCAGGTGGTCGCCTGCAGCAGAGGTCGAGGGGTTAATTTAACTGCCATGACCCTCATCGCCGGGCTGTTTCTGCTGCTGGCGGGGCGACCCGTGGCCGCACATGACGCGCCAGGCGGCTGCCTGGAGCTTGTGGTCAATCGGGTCTTCGAGGCAGCTACCCTGGCTCCCTGGCAGGAATCCTCGGCGGCAGGTTTTCCATTGCTCGATGGCTTTTTTGTTCACAGCGGCAGTCAAAGCGCCTGGTTGGGCGGATACACGAACGCCAGCGACTACCTGACGCAGACGCTGACGTTGCCGGCCGGCGCCACCCAGGCCGCGCTGCAACTGTGGGTGCAGATTGACACCACGGAAGCGAACAATGCCGCGGCCCCGGCATCTTCACTGTGGAGATCAAGGGCGCGGCGGGTAATCTGCTGGGCACTCTGGCAGCCTGAGCAACCAGGACCTGGCGCGGCCTGGAGCCTGCGCACCTCCAATGTGCTGGCGTATGCGGGTCAGACTAAAAAGACGCCGGGTGAATCACCCGGCGTCTTTTTCATTTTTTCTTATACTGGCTGGGGGATAGGGACTCGAACCCCAACACGCAGATCCAGAATCTGCTGTCCTGCCAATTAGACGATCCCCCACTACGATGACAACGAGAGAATTTTAGCACAAGGGCCGCGCTGTGACAAATCTGCGGGGCGCGTGAACCAGATCCTGGCCGATCAGGCAAAGCGCCCCAGGAACGCTTTCACAGACGGTGACGAACTGAATGGGGGTCTCCTGCATCGGATAGTGGCCGGAGTTGGACATGACGTGCAGCTCGGCGTTGGGTAGCCACCGCATGACGGTGGCCTGCACGAACGCGGTCGGCACGCCGCCATCAAACTCGCCGGTCATCGCCAGAAACGGCGTCTGGCAGCCAGGCATGTCCGCAGCAAAATCCTCGCCTGCCCACATCGTGAAGTAGTCGCGGAAGGCCGCTGGCGTGGTAGTGCGCAGCGACTCGCGAATCATGTGCTGTTCCCAGACCGGCGTATTGCGGTTGCCGGTGGTGACCATGCAGATGATGCCGCGGTTGGCGGGATTTCCCAGGCGGTGGAGAAGAGCTGGTGACCGCCTCGCGTCAGTTCGATGTGACAGGCAGGCGGGGGACGCCCACGACCGCCTTGGCGCGAATCGCCATGATGGGCGCACGGGTACTGCGCCACTTTGCCCATCATCGAATGACCGATGAAATGGAACTTGTCCCAGCCCAGCGCAGCTAGGGCGACGACATCGCCCGCCACTTCCGCGTTGGTGCTGGCTGGCGATGTCCATCGAACCGCCGTAGCCACGCGGGTCGGCGAAGCAATAGGTGAACTTGTCCCGATCCAATAAATGGTGAATCGGTTGGAATACGCCGCGATCGCCGAGCCAGCCACCCAAAACGATGACTTTTTCGGCGCCGCTGCCGATCACTTCGTGTGCGAGAATCGCTGCTGCGGTCATGTCAAAGCCTCCTTGCACACCCAGCCGACGATAGAAATCGTCGCCAGAAAAGGCGATTAGTTCAAGGCGGCCAATTTCGCCAGCGCGGCGTCAATGCGGCGCTGGACGGTGGTTGCGCCCAGCGCCTTCATGCTGGTGAACAGCGGCGGCGTCACCGGCTTGCCGCTGATGGCGATGCGCAGGATGCCGAACAGCTGCCCGGCGCTGAGGTGCAGGGTTTCCGCCAGGCGCGCAGGGGTGGATTCGACATGCTCTGGGTCCTGAGGTCGCCCAGGCTGACGAGCGCGGCGCGTGTGGCGCTGAGCGCCTGCTGCGAGGCGGCCGCGTCGAGCTTCTTAGCGATGAGCAGTTTGCTGTCGTAAGCGGGCAGCGCTTCGATCAGAGCAAAGTCCAGCATAGCGGCAGCCTCAGAGAGCGTCTTGATGCGCTCCTGCACATCCACCAGCAGGATGTCGAGCACGGGGTTTTCGGCCAACATCGCGGCATCAGATTGAGCGCGCGTGGGGAAGGAATCAAGCGGCGCTCGAGTTCGGCCGGCGCCAGGTTGCGCACGTAGACGCCGTTGAGCCACTCCAGCTTGCCATAGGGCGGCGCAGCCCGGCGCGGCGTTGATGCCGGTCAGATCAAAGCCGGCGATGGCTTCCTCTTTGGTGTAGACCTCGGTGTCCCCCGTATTATACCAACAAACGTTGGTGAGCAGGTTGAAGACGCCTTTGAGCAGGTAGCCTTCGCTGCGCGGCTATTCGACGAAGACCGGGTATTCCTTATCGCCCGCGCACCTTGCGTTTTGCTCATCTTGCCCTTGCCGCTGGGGTCGAGAATGACCGGCAGATGGGCCATGACCGGGATTTCCCAGCCAAAGGCCTGGTAGAGCAGGACGTGAGCGGGAGGGGCACTGATCCACTCATCCCGCGCAGGATATGGCTGATTTCCATGAAGTGGTCGTCCACCACCACCGCCAGGTGATAGGTGGGCAGGCCATCGGACTTGAGTAGCACCACGTCATCAGGGTGCTGTTGCTGAAGATCATCTCGCCGCGCACGGCATCGTGAACCGCGGTGTCGCCTGTCCCGCGGCGTGGCGAAGCGCACGATGGAAGGCGCGCCGCGGCCTCGATGGCGCTCCGTTCGGCCGCGCTGAGGTGGCGGCAGTGGCGATCATAGCCGGGCGGTTGCTTGTTGGCTGTCTGCTCGGCGCGCATCGCTTCCAGGCGTTCCGCGCTGCAATAACAGTGGTAGGCGTGCCCGTTGTCCACCAGCCAGTTGGCCCACTGCTGATAGAGAGCGGCGCGTTCGGTCTGCGTGTAGGGGCCATAGGGGCCGCCCACATCGGGGCCTTCATCCCAATCGAGGCCGAGCCAGCGCAGGTTGGTCATCAGGTCTTGCACCGAATCGGCCACGAAGCGCTTCTGGTCGGTGTCCTCGATGCGCAGGATGAACTGGCCGCCGTGGTGGCGGGCAAAGAGATAGTTGAACAGCGCCGAGCGGGCGCCGCCGATATGTAAATAGCCGGTGGGGCTGGGGGCAAAGCGCACACGAACAGCACGATCGGTCATACAGAACATTCCTCCCTGAGAAATCAGGAAGCGATTGTGCATAGACAAGGCCCGTAGCAAGTTTTGATGCTGCCGGGGCGTTTCTATCTCAACACCTCCATCCCCCTTGGCCTTGCCCGTTTGCCCGGCCTCGTTTACAATGAAAGTGCAACACTGTTCAGGCATCCTGCGCCGACTACAGCCGCCGAATGAATTCGGGGCGCAAGGGCGTGCCGCCGCAAGGTCGGCCTGCGCCGACCAGGATTGCGTCCACGCAGGTGGACGCCCGGCCGTCACGCCCATCAGGCGCGATTTCAATCGCTCGCTTGCGACGGCGCACCGCCTGAGCAGTTACTGGTCGTGAACCTAGCTGACGGAGAACTGTTATGCAAAACCTGTCTCACCTGCTGGCCGGAATTCCCCCTTCGGCCACGGTTGCCATTTCGGATAAGGCACGGGCGCTGAAGGCGCAGGGCCGCGATATCATCGCGCTGGCCGGCGGCGATCCTGATTTCAAGACGCCGCAGCACATCATTGACGCCGCGGTCAAGGCGATGAACGCCGGCGACACCAACTACCCGCCCGCGCAGGGTAAACCCAAACTGTTGGAGGCCGTCGCCGCCAAGCTGGAACGTGAAAACGGCATCAAGGTCAACCCGAACCAGATCGTCGTCACCCCCGGCGGCAAATGGGCGCTCTACCTCGCCATCGCCGCGCTGGTCAATCCCGGCGATGAGGTGATGATCCTGGAACCAGCGTGGGTCAGCTACGATCCGATCGTCAGCTTGAACGGCGCGGCGCCGGTGCATGTCAGCCTGCCCAGCGACCAGAATTTCCTGGTGACAGAAGAGATTCTGCGCCGGCACCTGTCGCCCAGGACCAAAGCGATCATGGTCAACAGCCCCAGCAACCCGACCGGCCGGGTGCTGACACGGCGAAATTGACGCTATCGTCGCGGTGGCGAACGCGGCCGACCTCTATGTCATCAGCGACGAGATTTATGAGTACCTGCTGTTCGACGGCGCGCTGCATTACTCATTGGCGGCTGAGCCGGGCATGGCCGCGCGCACGATCACGGTCAACGGCTTCAGCAAGGCCTTTGCCATGACCGGCTGGCGCCTGGGCTGGCTGGCCGCGCCACAGCCCATCGTCAAGCTGGCGATGAAATTGCAGACGCACAGCGTCACGTCCGCGGCCTCGTTTGTCATGGCCGCGGGGATCGCGGCGCTCAACGGCCCGCAGGACTGCATCCAGGAAATGGTTGCCTCCTATGCGCGCCGGCGCTTCATGCTGGACGCGCTGGAGGAGATTCCAGGCATCGCGTGCGCTCCCATCGAAGGCGCGTTCTACCTGTTTCCCACCTTCCCAAACACCGCTCTGAACAGCGCGCAGGTGGCCGATGCCCTGCTGGAAAAGGCTGATATCGCCTGCACCCCCGGCATCGAGTTCGGCGCGGCCGGCGAAGGGCATGTGCGCTTCAGCATCGCCACCGCCATGAGCGACCTGGAACGCGCGGTGGAACGGTTGGCGCGCGTGGCGCCGGGGCTGTAGGTTGGAGAGTGGAGAGTGGAGATTCGGGCAGATTGCACAAAGGAGCGGGGCGCCGGTTTGGATAGTTCTGTTGTGAATGCACAAATGGTCGAAAACAGCTTTTGTACAGGCTGAACGTGGCAAGTTGGCCCGTGACTGTGATAACCTCCCTGCGTTGTGCGTGAACACGCACCTGATTCGCAGGGAGGATTTTTTGTGCGATGAAAGAGAAACTGTTTCGTTTTGGGGTGCGCGTATCCGCGCTCCTGGCCACTCTGGGGGTTTTTAGCATGCTGGCGCCCCGTGTCTTTGCCGGCGATGGCATTGATCCGCTCAATGATCCTGCGATCGGCCTCAATGTGATGTGGATGCTGATCGCCGGCTTCCTGGTCTTCTTTATGCAGGCCGGCTTTGCCCTGGTCGAGACCGGCTTCACCCGCGCCAAAAATGTGGCGCACACGATGATGATGAACATGATGGTGTTCTGCATCGGCGCGCTGGGGTATTGGCTGACCGGCTTCGCCTTGCAGTTCGGCGCGGTCAACTTCACCTATCCGGCCGTCGGCGCGGCGGCCGCCTGGGCGCACTCCCCACCACCCTGGGCGACATGGCGGGGCTGCTGGGCACGCCGCTGCTGCGCTTCGGCCAGGTGGGCCTGCTGGGCGGCAGCGGTTTCATGCTCATGGGCGTCGGCGCCAACGTGGCCGTGCTCTCCTTCTTCCTCTTCCAGATGGTCTTCATGGACACCGCGGCCACCATCCCCACCGGCTCGATGGCCGAGCGCCTGAAGTTCAGCGGTTTCGTGCTCATGGGCCTGTGGGTCAGCATGTTCATCTACCCCCTGGTCGGCGGCTGGGTGTGGGGCGGCGGCTGGCTGCAAAACCTGGGCCGCTTTGCCGGGCTGGGCAACGGCGCGGTGGACTTTGCCGGGTCGGGCGTGGTTCACTTGATCGGCGGCACCCTGGCGCTGGCCGGTGCGATGGTTATCGGCCCCCGCATCGGGCGCTTCAACAAGGACGGAAGCGCCAACACCATCCCCGGCCACAACATCCCGATGGGCATCCTGGGTACGATCATTCTGTACTTCGGCTGGTTTGGCTTCAACCCCGGCTCATCGCTGGCCTTCATGGGCGCAGGCCGCGTGCTGGCGGTCAACGCGGCCATCAACACCCTGCTGGCGGGCGGCCGGTGGCGTAGCCGCCATGACCCTGATGTGGCTGGTGGGGCCAAGCAAGAAGCCAGATCCGGGTCTCTCGGTCAACGGTGTCCTGGCCGGCCTGGTAGCCATCACGGCATCGTGCGCCTTCGTTGACTCACCGGCCGCCGTGTTGATCGGCCTCATCGCCGGTGTGCTGGTGTGCGCCGTGACCTTCGGCCTGGAGAAGCTGCAGATTGATGATCCGGTAGGCGCTGTGCCCGTCCACTTTGCCAACGGCCTGTGGGGCGTGCTGGCGGTGGGCATTTTTGCCAATGGCAATCCTTTCACCGATGGCTGGAATGGCGTGGCCGGCCCGGTGCGCGGTCTCCTCTACGGCAGCTCCAGCCAGATAGTGGCGCAGGGGTTGGAAGCGGTCTCGGTGATTGTGGTTGTGGGCGGGCTGTCCTACGCCTTCTTCAAGGTGTTGAACGCGCTCAAGCTGCTGCGCAGCGAGCCGGCGCATGAGCTGCACGGTCTTGACCTGCCGGAGATGGGCGTGCCCGGCTACACCAACGTGGACGTCCTGATGCCTGGCGGCAACTTCCGCACCCCGCGGCCCGCCATCCGCCCTGGCCGGCGGCCTGGCAGGCAAGTAGGCTGAGCGCCATATCCAGCGGCTGGCGAGGGCGCAGGCAAAGAGCAAAGGACAGACTGATGACAAAGAAAATCGAAGCGATCATTCGCGAAGAAGCACTGAACGATGTCATGGACGCTGCGCGCGATCGGCATCATGGGCATGAACGTCATCGAGGTGCGGGCATGGTCGCCAGGGCGGCATTGAGCTTTCCTGGCGCGGCACCTCCTACCACATGGACTTGCTGCCCAAGGCGCAGGTCAACATCGTGCTGAGCGATCACAACGTGGAGAAGACCATCGAAGCGATCATGGCCGCGGCCCGTACCGGCAAGGAGGGCGACGGACTGATCTTCATCTATCCGGTGGATGACGTGGTGCGCATCCGCACCGGCGAGCGCGGGCGCGAGGCGCTGATGTATCCAGATGACATTGACACCCGCCGCGGCGTCAGGAACGGTCGCTAAGCAGCCTGACGGCGTGCGCAGAAGCTGGACAGGATTTACAGGATGAACAGGATGCCGCGGTTCATCCCGTGAATCCTGTCTTTTTGTCCGGATTCCCGAAGCCGAGCGCAGACCGGCCTTTGCCTTGCCGTTGACCTCATGCTATACTGCAAGCGGGAATAGACTTCACTTTTTCGCCTAAGGAAACAGGCGCAATTCGTGTCCGCTTGCAGTAAAAATGCGCCTATTGAGCGCCCGACTGGACACAAGAGAAACCCAAGAGGTTGATAGCTGAGGTTGATTGCAATGGAAGCAATTAGGCTGCGACCAGATCTTCTGGTCAGTCTCGAAGATGATGCGCGGCAGGAGGGGCCGTAGCCTGAGCGACATCGTCAATGATGCTGTGGCGTATTACCTGCGCGAACAGCAGCGGGCAAAACTTGATCGTGAAATCAGCGCATACGAGTCCATGCATTCGGACCTGTGGCGGAAGTTTCCCAAGGAATGGGTTGCTATCCATGAACGGCGGGTGGCGGATCACGATCCAGACCGAGGGCTACTCTATCGCAGAATCCGGGAGACTTATGGCCTGCTCCCAATCCTGATCAGGCAGGTAGAAGAATTCCCTGCGAGAGAGATATGGCTCCGAACACCAAGCACAGGCGCCATATCGTGAAATTTTCTTACGACCGCGCGTATTATCCGAGCGCACCAAGCCTTGAAGTCTCAGCGACAAGCCCCAATTTGGAGAGATTTTCTTGATGACGCGGCCTTTGATTTTGCTGACTAACGATGATGGGATTCATTCGCCGGGCCTGATGGCGGCGATCGAGGCGGTGCATGATCTGGCCGATTTGGTGGTGGTGGCGCCGAAGGATCAGCAAAGCGCCATGGGGCGCAGCCTGCCTGGCGGCATCAGCGGCGCCATTTTTGTGGAAGAGCTACGTCTGAACGGCGACCGTCTGCCGGCCTACTCAGTGCCTGGCTCTCCGGCTCAAGCGGTTCTCTATGGCCTGCACGAAGTCTGCCGCCAGCAGCGTCCGGACCTGGTCATCTCCGGCATCAACTATGGCGAGAACCTGGGCACCAGCGTGATGGTTTCGGGCACGGTGGGAGCGGCTTTGCAGGCGGCGGATATGGGCGTGCCCGCGCTGGCAATTTCGCTGGAGACCGATCCCGCCTACCATGCTCGTTTCGGTTACGACGTTGATTGGCGCACGGCGGTGCATTTCGCCCGCTGGTTGGCAGGCTTGGCGCTCTCCCAGCCCTTCCCGCCTGACGTGGATGTGCTCAAGATGGACATTCCCGCAGCCGCCACGCCGCAGACGCCCTGGCGTCTGACGCGGCAGTCGCGCTTGCCCTATTACGAGACGATCCCGAGTGATCGCCTGCGCTTCGAGGACGAGGTGCGTTTGCCCTATCAGATCAAGATTGACCGGGCGCGCCTGGAGTCCGACTCCGACATCTACGCGTTCGTGGTAGATCACCTCGTCTCGGTGACACCGCTCAGCCTTGACATGAGGTCACGCACCCTGCTCAGCCGGTTCGCGGCACAGCTAGGGTCGTAGCATGCGCCGCGCATAGCGCCCCGCCCAGGCGCGCAGCGGGCGCATGCGGGTGATCAGCCGGGGCGGCGCCGCGGCCGGCCGCATTTGCCCCTGCGCCTGGTATCCCGCATCGAAGGCCAGGCCAGCCACATCATCGGCCGCCTGCGCGCGCCCCAATGCGCGCGCCGCGTCGGTGTAGCGTCGCCACTCCTGCGGGTCCTGCACCAACCAGCGCCTGAGCGTGCGCACAACCTCGGCCGAGGTCGGCGCCCACACGCCGGCGCCATGCTCCACCACATGCTCCACATTGCCGGTCTCCTGGCCCTGAATTGCGCTGTGCAGAATGATTGGCAGCCCCGCGGCCAGCGCCTCGCTCACCGAAAGGCCGCCGGCTTTGGTCAAGACGATGTTCGAGGCGTGCATCAGCGTGGGCACCTCGCGCGTAAAGCCGTAGATGTGGGTGGGATTGCGCCAGGCCACGGCGCGCAGATGCTCTTCCAATTCTTCGTTACGACCGACGACCACAACCAACTGCGCAGGCAGGCAGGCTGCATCAATTGCAGCCGCCAGGTCGGCCACATGACCGATGCCCGCGCCGCCGCTCATCAGCAGAATGGCCGGCGTATCGGCCTCCCAGCCCAACTCCGCTCGCAACGTGCTGGCCGGGGCCGTCGGTTGACCAAAGCGCCGATCCACAGGGATGCCGGCGACCACGACATGCGCTTCGTCCATGCCGCAGGTGAGGGCTTTGCGCCGCACGACCTCCGACGACACCACGCAAAGCGTATCGTGCGGCGAGAACCAAACTGCATGGACGGTGGAACCGAGGTCGGTGATGACGGTGATATGTGGAATCGGGCGGCCCAGGCGGGCGCTGGCCGCGGCCACTGCCTCGCTGTAGAGCATGTAAACCGAAACCACCACATCGGGTTGCCAGCGCACCAGCAGCCGCGTCATAGTACGCGTCAGCAGCAAGCGCGCCGACAGGCTGAAGATCGCGGCCGAAAGCGGCGAATCAGTGGCCTCGTGCTGCAACTGGTAGAGGGTGGGCGTGGCCTGCACCCGGTTGAGGTAATTTTCCTCGGCCAAACGGAACGCCATCGGTGCATGAGGCTCGTGCAGCGGATTGACAATCGCAGTGACGACACGGTCGCCATAGCGAGCGCGCAACGCTCCATCCAGCGTTAGCGGCGCTGCGGTGCCCCGCGCCTGCATCCGCGGTCAAGATGAGAATCCGTACCGATTGCGATTCAGTCATAGTTACCTGCCCGTGACGATGCTCAACACGAAATCGAGTTTGATGGTACTGTTATCGCACGGGGTCGAAAATTTGTCAAGCAGCGGGGCGGAGATTGGAGATTGGAGATCGGAGATTGGGATTGGAGATGGAGATTGGAGATTGGAGATTGGAGATTGGAGATCGCCTGGTGGTGGGTGAACTTGGCAGCAGGGGATGCCATGTGCTATGATTGGCCCATGATGAAAGACCTTGTTTGGACATGCAGGCCCGCCCGATCGTGGAACGGATCGGGCTACGAGATGAAAGCCTCCGGCCTGGCGCCGCGACGATGATTGCCGGTATGGTGCTGGCGGCCGGGCGTTCCTCGCGCATGGGCCGGCTCAAGCCACTGCTGCCGTGGGGCCAGAAAACGGTCATCGAGCAGGTGGTGACCACCCTGCTGACCGCGCCATTGGCGGATCTGCTGGTGGTGACCGGGTACGAGCATGAGGCGCTGGCGGCCGTGCTGCAAGGCTATCCGCTACGTGTCGTTTTCAACCCCGATCACGCCGCCGGCGAGATGATTTCATCCATCCAGGTGGGGCTGCGCGCCCTGGGGCCAACGGTGAACGCGGCGCTGATTGCGGTGGGGGATCAGCCGCGCATCCAGGCGGGCACCATCGCCGCCGTGATGGCGGCCTGGCGCGATGGCCCGCCGCAGCGCATCATCATCCCCAGCTACCAGATGCGGCGCCGGGCATCCCATCTGTTTACCGCGTGCGGTATGGCCGGTCGGGCTGGCGCTGTTGGCAAGACAGCCTGCGCTCCCTCTGGACCTCGCTGGCTGGACAGATCGAGCATATCACGTTGGACAGCCCGACGATTTTGAGCGACATGGATACCCCGGACGATTATCTGCGGAGGTAGGCGCAAGCGTAACCGATGGACACGATTTATCACCGACTGAACGACCTGCTTGACCAGGGCGAAACCGTGGCCCTGGCGACCATCACCGAGGTGCGGGGATCGGTGCCGCGTGAGGTGGGGGCCAAGATGATTGTTCATCCGCTGGGCCAGCACGTGGGCACGATTGGCGGCGGCTGCGGCGAGGCCGATGTCATCCGCGCGGCGCTGGATGTGATCCAAACCGGCGAACCGCAGAATATCCATGTGGATCTGACCGAGGACATCTCCATGCAGAGCCTGGGCGTCTGCGGCGGCATCATGAATGTCTTCATCGAACGTTGGGGCCAATGACCGATCCGATTCTCACGGCACTGCTTGCCTCTCTCGACGACAAGCGCGGCGTGGCCCTTGTCACCGTGATCGCTGCGGCCGGGCCGTACCAGGCCAGCCAGGGGCGCCGGGCGTTGGTCTGGCGAGATCAACCACCGCTGGGCGACCTGGGCCTGGGTGACCTGGACGCGCGCGTCCTGACTGATGCGGCCGCGGTGCTGAGCGGCAAGCAGCACCGCACCCTGGATTACAGCCAGGAGATGGGCGCGACGCTGCGTGTCTTCGTGGAGGTGCAGCGCCAGCCGCCGCATCTGGTCATCGTGGGCGCGGGCCACATCGCCGTGCCGCTGGCCAGCCTGGGGAGTTTGTGCGGATTCACCGTCACTGTGCTGGACGACCGGCCGCAGTTTGCCAACCGTCAGCGTTTTGCGCAGGCCGACCAGGTTCTGGCCGCGCCGCTGCGCGAGACGGTGCATGCCATGCTGACCGATGGTCGTCTGGACAAGGACTCCTACATCGTCCTGGTCACGCGCGGTCATCAGTACGACATTGATTGCCTGCTCGAAGTGCTTGGACGCGCCGCTGGCCTACATCGGCATGATCGGTTCGCAGCGTCGGGTGAGCGCCGTCTTCCAGCTTCTCAACCAGGAGCAGGGCATCCCGCCAGAGAAATTCAGCCGTATCTACGCGCCCATCGGCCTGGACATTGGCGCGCGCACCCCTGCGGAAATTGCCGTCTGCATCATGGCCGAAATGATCAACGTCCTGCGCAGCGGGCCCGCGCGTTCATTGGCCGCTGCCCGCCGCGTCCGGGACGAGCAGCGCCTCCTGCGGGCAACTGCCTGAATCGGCCGGTGGCCAGCCTAACCGGCATTCGAGAGCAATTCCGAGAGCGCAATTTTTTGCCGCTTGATAGACCGCCGCGCGCAGGTGGTATGCTGTGACCAGCTACAAGCCTGCCCCCCGCCTTTCGAGCCGCCTCCCGACTTCGGAAGTCCCCGGCGAGAGATCTCTCCCGGCCTGAGACCTCCTTACAGCAGTCAGGAAACTGTCCCTGACCCCATCCGTTTCGATCGCTGCACGAAAGGAGTCCGTTGTCATGTTACGCTGGTGTTCCTCACTCTTTCATCTCTTCCACCACACCTTCCTGTCTCGCGGCTATGGCGAGGACGCCGCTGCTGGTCGTCCATCTGCTGATGGTTTTGCAGCCTGCTGTTCGTGCAGCCGTGGCTGCCGCTACCCCTGCCTGCAAAAAAAACTACCCGACAGCTAAGTTCTTGTCCCTCCGGTCCCCAGCCCGATCTGATCTCCGTCCGCAAGGGGATGCCGTCGCCTGCGGGTGGGCAGGTGGCCGAGTGCTTGCTGATCCCTATGCAAGGGGCCCACCTCTCTTTCTAATGCACAGATCCCTGTACTTGGACTCGTTGCATCACCCTGAGCCAGTGGAATCTCATACACACTCCCACAGATCGTCCCCCTTAGCGCCGGGGAGCTTCGACCTTATGTGCTCACTCTATACCCCCGGAGGTGATCCTCTGGACGACAACCGGATCGATATAGCCTCCCTTTTCTTGTTGGTGATAGCATCTGAACAGGATTTGCAGACCCGGGAGTAATGCCCATTACCGATCGGTCGCCCGCAATGCGACACAGAATGAAGTCCGGAGTCAAGTGCTGCACGCTGATCTTGCCGGTGTTCTCCAGACGGGTTCATTCGCTCCCTTGCGCACAACCAGAAATCGGCCCATCGCCAGCCGTTGAGGGCTCACGCGCAGCAGCCTGGTTCTGTCCATCAGCACCTATACCCACGCTGACCCATATGACTTCGCTGCCAGACACGATTGCCGATTCTGAGTTCGCACCAGCGCCTGAGGAACCCCCACAGCTTTTGCGGCCGCAACGAGTCATGGCCTTCGCTGGAAAGCGTCGTTGAGGCTAATCGGCTTCAGCCTGCTCAACCTGCGATCTGGCGTGCCACGACGCCCGCGAAGCGGGTCTTCCTGTGCTTCCATCTGTCTCTCCTGATCCGAGTTTTTTGCTGAAAACGAGAGGCGATTTGTTTGGATTCGGTTCGATAGCCACCCAGTCCTGCGGGGTGGATGTTGAACCGTACGGCCCGAGGGGATGTGCAATCCTCTAGAAAGGCTCTGCCGACAATTGGTGGGCCCCAATCCATCTCGGCAGCGGCACTCTGTGAATGTCAGTGTACTTCTGACAAGCACACGGACAACGCTGAGTTCAAAACGCCTGGACATTGGAGTGCCGTTCAACATTAATGTATGCTGCGCAGGCCGGGCAGAGTGAGGTATACATACGCGGTTGGGATAATACAGGTTATGGATACCAGATAGGACGTCGCTATTCCTCGGTGAATGACGTGCGTCGCACGTGTATCGCCATCTCTACGCCAATCTGACGAGTTTCAATGTGACGCTGAACGACAACGTCACGCGCGATACCATCATTAAAGTGGGCAACCGCAGATCTAACTCCGCCGCCTGCGACCCCGCGCCGTGCCTATCGCGCGCCCCTTCATTTCCACATCCGCTTGCACAATGCCAGCACGGACGCCGTGGATGGCTTCGCCGCTGTTGGGCTTCGTGCCAATGACCACCTATCCAAATTCAGGCGCTACGTGCGGCACAAATCTATCCGCTGAACGGCAGGGACCTCCGTTGATCTCATCGAACCGGTGGCATTCACCGGGCGACCTAACCGCCAGCTAGGATCGAATTACTGGTTCTGTTATCAAGGCAGTTCCCTCACTTCATCAACGCACGACCGAATGCTTCATGAAAGGGATGCCAAACAACGGCCCAAGGGCTTTGGAACGCCAATCCCTGGGATTACTGGCTCTCAACCTGAATTGCGGTATGCCAACGCGTTTCATTCAGCAGACGGGACGATACTATTTGGGTTTGCGGCAAGGTTGGACTTAGAGTGATGGTTGGAAACAAAATGGTGCGTGATGATTACCATACGAC
>NZ_JADJAT010000025.1:0-7943 GCF_016704105.1 Candidatus Amarobacter glycogenicus
CGCCATGCTCCCACCACATGCTCCACATTGCCGGTCTCCTGGCCCTGAATTGCGCTTTGCAGAATGGTTTACAGCGGCCAGCGCCCCGCTCACCGAGGGCCATAGGCTTTGGTCAAGACGATGTCCGAGGCATTGCATCAGCGTGGGCACCTCGCTTGCAAAGCCGTAGATGTGGGGTGGGATTGCAGGACCGACAAACCAGATGCTCTTCAATCCTTCTTTACGACGGACCGACCACAACCAACTGCGCGGCAGGCAAGCTGCATCAATCGCAGCCGCCAGGTCGGCCACATGACCGTGCCCGCGCGCGCTCATCAGCAGAATGGCCGGCGTGTCGGCCTCCCAACCCAACTCGCTCGGCAACTGCTGGCCGGGGCCGTCGGTTGACCAAAGCGCCGACCGAGGGATGCCGGCGACCACGACGCTAAAAGGCGTCCAGGCCGCAGGTGAAGGACCGCCACGACCTCCGACGACACCGCAAAGCGGGTCGTGCGAGACGTAAAACCAAACTTCATGACGGTGGAAACCTAGTCACCAGGTGATGACGGTGATATGTGGAATCGGGCGTCACAGGCGGGCGCTGGCCAAGGCCACTGCCTCGCTGGCGTAGAGCAAAACCGAAACCACCACATCGGGGTTGAACCGCCAGCAGCCAGCGTCAGCATTGCACGTCAGCGCGCGCCGACAGGCTGCGAAGATCACGTACGAAAGCGGTGAACTCAGTGGCCTCGTGCTGCAACTGGAGGAGGGTGGGCGTGGCCTGCACCCAGGACCGGTCAATTTCCTCGGCCAAACCGAACACATCGAAGATGAGGCTCGTGCAGCGGATTGACAATCGCAGTGACGACACGGTCGCCATAGCGAGCGCAACGCTCCATCCAGCGCGTTAGCGGCGCTGCGGTGCCCGCGCCGCATCACGCGGTCAGGATGAGAATCCATACCGATTGCGATTCAGTCATAGTTACCTGCCCGTGACGATGCTCAACACGAAATCGAGTTTGATGGTACTGTTATCGCACGGGGTCGAAAATTTGTCAAGCAGCAGGGCGGGCGGAGATTGGAGATTGGAGATCGGAGATCGGAGATGGAGATTAGGAGATTGGAGATCGCCTGGTGGTGGTGGCTTGGCAGCAGGGGATGCCATGTGCTATGATTGGCCTATGATGAAAGACCTTGTTTGGACATGCAGGCCCGCCCGATCGTGGAGCGGATGGGGCTACGAGATGAAAGCCTCCGGCCCGCGCCGCGACGATGATTGCCGGTATGGTGCTGGCGGCCGGGCGTCCTCGCGCGTGGGCCGGCTCGGCCACTGCTGCCGTGGGGCCAGAAAACGGTCATCGAGCAGGTGGTGACCACCCCTGCCTGACGCGTCTTGGCGGATCTGCTGGTGGTGACCGGGTACGAGCATGAGGCGCTGGCGGGCGGGCTGCAAAGGCTATCCGCTACGTGTCGTTTTCAAC
This sequence comes from Candidatus Amarobacter glycogenicus, assembly GCF_016704105.1. Taxonomy (NCBI): domain Bacteria; kingdom Bacillati; phylum Chloroflexota; class Tepidiformia; order Tepidiformales; family Tepidiformaceae; genus Candidatus Amarobacter; species Candidatus Amarobacter glycogenicus. The sequence continues at coordinate 1,461 of NZ_JADJAT010000025.1, forward strand.
GATCACGCCGCCGGCGAGATGATTTCATCCATCCAGGTGGGGCTGCGCCCTGGGGCCAACGGTGAACGCGGCGCTGATTGCGGTGGGGGATCAGCCGCGCATCCAGGCGGGCACCATCGCCGCCGTGATTGCGGCCTGGCGCGATGGCCCGCCGCAGCGCATCATCATCCCCAGCTACCAGATGCGGCGCGGGCATCCCATCTGTTTACCGCGTGCGGTTGGCCAGGCAAGTGCTGGCGCGAGCTGGCAAGACAGCCTGCGCTCCCTCTGGACCTCGCTGGCTGGACAGATCGAGCATGGCACGTTGGACAGCCCGACGATTCTTGAGGCGCATGGATACCCCGGACGATTATCTGCGGGAGGTGGGCGCAAGCGCAACCGATGGACACGATTTATCACCGGCTGAACAACCTGCTTGACCAGGGCGAAACCGTGGCCCTGGCGACCATCACCGATGCGGGGATCGGTGCCGCGTGGTGGGGGCCAAGATGATTGTTCATCCGCTGGGCCAGCACGTGGGCACGATTACAGGCGGCCTCAGCGAGGCCGATGTCCATCCGCGGCGCTGGATGTGATCCAAACCGGCGAAACCGCAGAATATCCATGTGGATCCGACCGAGGACATCTCCATGCAGAGCCTGGGCGTCTGCGGCGGCATCAGAATGTCTTCATTGAACGTTGGGGCCAATGACCGATCCGATTCTCACGGCACTGCGCATCTCTCGACGACAAGCACGGCGTGGCCCTTACCACCGTGATCGCTGCGGCCGGGCCGTACCAGGCCAGCCAGGGCGCCGGGCATTGGTCTGGCGAGATCAACCCACCGCTGGGCGACCTGGGCCTGGGGTGAGCAGGCCGCGCGTCCTGACTGATGCAGCTGCGGTGCTGAGCGGCAAAGCAGCATCGCACCCTGGATTACAGCCAGGAGATGGAAACGACGCTGCGTGTCTTCGTGGAGGTGCAGCGCCAGCCGCCGCATCTGGTCATCGTGAAACGGGCCACATCGCCCGTGCCGCTGGCCAGCCTGGGGAGTTTGCGCGGATTCACCGTCACTGTGCTGGACGACCGGCCGCAGTTTGCCAACCGTCAGCGTTTTGCGCAGGCCGACCAGGTTCTGCTGCGCCGCTGCGCGAGACGGTGCATGCCATGCTGACCGATGGCCGCCTGGACAAGGACTCCTACATCGTCCTGGTACGCGGCCATCAGTACGACATTGATTGCCTGCTCGAAGTGCTGGGCGCGCCGCTGGCCTACATCGGCATGATCGGTTCGCAGCGTCGGGTGAGCGCCGTCTTCCAGCTTCTCAACCAGGAGCAGGGCATCCCGCCAGAGAAATTCAGCCGTATCACGCGCCCATCGGCCTCCCGGACATTGGCGCGCGCACCCTGCGGAAATTGCCGTCTGCATCATGGCCGAAAATGATCAACGTCCTGCGCAGCAGGCCGCGTTCATTGGCCGCTGCCCGCCACGCCAGGACGAACAGCGCCGCCTGCGGGTGACTGTCTGAACAGCGCCAGCCTGCGCATTCAGCAATTCAGCAGCCAATATTTTGCCGCTTGACAAACCGCCGCGCGTGCTATGCTGTGATTAGCCACAAGCTTGCCCCCGCCTTTCGATCCGCCTCCCGATTTCGGAAGTCCTCGGCGAGAAACCGCTCCCGGCTGCCCGAGACATCCTTCAGCAGTCAGGAACTGTCCCTGACCCCATCCGTTTCGATCGCTGCACGAAAGGAGTCCGTTGTCATGTTGCGCTGGTGTTCCTCACTCTTTCATCTCTCTTCACCACACCTTCCTGTCTCGCGGCTGGCGGCGCGTCCGCTGCTGGTCGTCCATCTGCTGATGGTTTGCAGCCTGCTGTTCTCAGCCGTGGCTGCCGCTACCCCCCCCCTGCAAATAAACACCGCTGCTAAGTTCATGTCCCCTGGACTCACGTTGCATTACCCGAGCCAGTGGAATCTCAACACACTCCCCAGACGTCCCCTTGCGCCGGGGAGCTTCGACCTTGCTCTATACCCCAGGAGTGATCCTCTGGACGGCAACCGGATCGATAACTTCTCTTGTCGAGATAGCATCCGAACAGGTTTACCAGACCTGGAGTAATGGCCTTACCATTGGTCGCCCGTGCCGACCAGTAGTCGGTCAAGTGCTCGCCTCCAGCCGGTGTTCTCAGACGGGTTCTTCACTCCTTGCGCACAACCGAAATCGGCCCTCGCAAGCCGTTGGCTCACGCAACCTGGTTCTGCCAGCACCTATACCCACGCTGACTGCTGCTGCCGATTGCCGATTCTTGAGTTCGAAGGCGCCGAGGAACCTCACGGGCTTTTTGGCCGCGAGTCATGGCCTTCGCTGGAAAGCGTCGTTGGGCCTCGGCTGCCTGCTCCAGCGTGCGATCTGGCGTGCCGCGACGCGCGAGCGGGTCTTCCTGTGCTTCCTCTGTTTCTCCTGATCCGGGTTTGCTGAACGAGAGGCGATTTCGAATGGTTCGCTACCAACCAGTCCTGGAGTAGATGCCCAGACCGTACAGCCGGGGGATGTACAATCCTCCAAAGGCTCTGCCGGCAATTGGTGGGTAATCCATCCGGCCTTTGAATGTCAATTGTACTTCAGACAAGCACCGGGCAACGCTGGTTCGCCTGACATTGAGTGCCGGTAGTATGCTGCGGGGTGATGATCTCAGTTGGGATAATACGGTTGGGGACCAATGGACGTCCACACCTCGGTGAATAGGTAATGAGAGTCGCGTGTATCGCCATCTCCGCCCTCTGACGAGTTTCATGGGCCTGACGACAACGTCGCGATACCTAATTGCGTCAGGCGCAACCTGCTCCGCCGCCGCCCGCCGTGCCTATCGCCCGCATCTTCATTTCCCATCAACACACAATGCCAGCACGGACGCCGTGGAGCGCCGCTGTTGGGCTTCGTGCCGAGACCATTCAAATTCAGGCGCTACGTGCGGCACGATCTATCCGCTGACGCAGCGCCAGCCTGCGTATCATCGAACCGGTGGCATTCACCGAACGCCGCTCGGATCATGCCTGGTTCTGTTATCAGGCGATTCCCTCACTTCTCAACGCACGACCGAATGCTTCATGAAAGGGATGCCAAACAACGGCCAAGGCTGGAACGCCAATCCCTGGGATTACTGGCTCTCACCTGAATTGCGGTATGCCAACGTTTCATTCAAGCAGACGGGACGATACTACATTTGGGTTTGCGGCTTGGGTGGAACCGTGAATGATGATTCGCCATATGGGCCGTGATGATTACCCAACGACACGTCGCGCGAAATCCAGGCTATCCCTCGGCCGCGTGTATGCAACATCAAGATGGCTGGAAACGTCCCTACCTGGCGTCAGCGAAGGCGAGCGGAGTCATCAACATCTGGATGCGTGAAGATGGCGAGAATTGACCGCGTCCTTCTGACCCGGCAAATCCCACAGGCAACATCAGGTGTGGGGATACTGACCGAACTTCTTTGCTTTCTTCGCTCACAGAGAAAAGTATGGGAACCATGAGATTAGTGCATGCCGACAAGACAGGTTGGGTGCTGTTATGCAGTGTGGCGCTGACCAGTGTTCTGGTCTCCTGCCAACCACTCCAGAACAGACCCGCAACGCCCGCTGTCGCCCCAATGACGCGGGTGGCGACAGCGTCGCCACCCGCAAGCGCGTCGCCGACGGTGACAACATTGCCAAAGGACACCCCAGTCGTTGCAGTTGCCGGTCCCGCCCCTGCCACAATTGCAGTCGCAGCTACTTCCGGCCCAACTGGTCAACCCCAGCGCGCTGGCTGGCGCAGATACGTCTCCCTATGTGGGCGTGTCCTTTGCCTATCCGGCCGATTGGAAGTTCGTTCCGGTGCGTGAAAAGCCCGACCGATACAATCTACCCTATTTCCAATTGATGCTCCTGTAGTGGATCACCTGGGTAGCGACAGTGGGGTCGCCATTGTATATATGGGGTCTGAGTTTGCTAAAGGAGGAAGCCTGCGCTCTTGGGTTGAGAAATGCTTGCAAATGACACTGCCCGGCAATCCTTCGGGCTACACATTGTCCGCGACTTCCGAGGCCACCTTTGTGGAGCCCAATGGCAGCCTGCACGAGATGGTCCGAAGCTCACTTGCGGACAAAAGCGGCGCCGCAACGCTGGAAAGTATCTTCATAAAACAAGGAGACAACGTAGTAATTCAGATCAGCAGCGCCACTTGGACCGAATATGCCCCTGCCCTACGGGCCGTCCTGGAAGACATCGCCCGATCCTTTCAATTCTCAGCCGATGCACCCAGGACGTTGAACGAGATGTATGGGGTAGACCCATGAGGTAACTCCACTGATTTCACCCCCGATGTTCAACATGGCGTCCAGAGCCTTCTGGAGGCAGACAGATCGATCGGTTGTGCATGATCGGCCAATCGACGCTTCGTGCGCCGTGCGTCCGATGTGTTCGGCAACCTGCGCAGCGTCTCGAGAGCACCGGTTCGTGGCCGGTCGGCCCGGCCAATCCTACCTGGGGCAGCGAATACCGCACGCGCTACAGCTACGACGTGGCCGGCCGGCTGCTGACGGTGCAGGATCACGCCAGCAACCAGACGACGCTGACCCACGACCTGCTGGGCCGCAAGACGAGCATGAACGATCCGGACATGGGCGCGTGGCAGTATCGCTACGATGCGGCGGGCAACCTGGTGAAACAGCGCGATGCGCGCTACCAGGCGATCTGCTTCTACTACGACGGCCACAATCGGCTGGTGGGCAAGACCTATCATGCGGGCATCAGCAACCTGGACACCCTGACGTGCAGCGGGGCTTATGCCGTCAGCTTCAGCTACGACAGCACGGCGAACGGCAACCTGGGCAGGGGCCGACGCACGGGCATGAACGATCCATCGGGCAGCAGCGCGCCTGGGCCTATGATCTGCGCGCCGGGTGATCACCGAGACCCAGGTGATCAGCGGTACAGGGGGCGGCGCCTTCGTGACGGCCTGGCGCTATGACTCAGCCGACCGGCCGCTGTGGCAAAAGTATCCTGGCGGCAACGCGGGCCAGTTGGGCGAGCAGGTGATGTTCACCTACAACACCCAGGGCTTGCTGCGCCAGGTGCAGAGCAACGGCAGCACTTACTTATGTGGGCGAGACGCTCTACAACGCGCTGGGCCAGGTGACGGAACGCTGGCTGGGCAGCACGACGGGAGTGGTACACGCTGGCTCTACACCTACACCGCGGCCGAGGAACTTCCGGCTGTGACGCTGAAGACCGGCAACGCGTCCCCTACACCAACCTGCAGAACATCAGCTACACCTACGATGACGCCGGCAACGTGTTGAGCATCATTGACATCACCAACCTACAGCGGCCCTCCGCCAACGCCGCCGACCCAGACGCAGAGCTTCAGCTACGATGCGCTGCACCGTCTGAGCACCGCGCAGGCCAGTGGCGCCACGGGCTATGGCGGTTACAGCCTGAAGAACTACGGCTACGATGCCATCGGCAACCTGACCCACTTCGAGAGCGCGACGCAGAATCAGTACTATCAGAATGGCGCACACAAGCGTGCGGTGACGCACATCGGGGGACGGCGCCCGGCAACCAGAAATACTGGTACGACCAGAATGGCAATGCCACGCGGCGCATCAGCGGCAGCCAGGACATCACGCTGAGTTACGATGCTGAGAACCGGCTGACAGCCATGAGCGGCGGTGTCACCTCGAGCTACGTCTACGACGGGGACGGGAAGCGGGTCAAGGAGACGATCAGCGGGGCCACACGGGCCTTCGTGGGCAGCTACTACGAGGTGGACAACGGCGTTGTCAAGAAATACTACTACGCGGGCAGCGTGCGCGTGGCCGAGAGCAGCGGCGGTGTGCTCTACTACCTGCTGACGGATCATCTCGGCTCCACCGCGCTGACGCTGAACAGCAGCGGCGCCCGTCAAACCGAACTGCGCTACTATCCCTTTGGCGCGGCGCGCTACAACGCCAACAACCAGGTGACGACCTACCGTTTCACCGGGCAGCGATGGGACAGCGGCACGGCGTTGTATTTCTACCAGTCCCGCTGGTACGATCCGATCATCGGGCGATTTCTCGCCGCGGATACGGTAATTCCCCAGCCGGAAAATCCGCAGAATCTGAACCGTTACAGCTACGTCGGGAATCAACCTCTCGGGTTCATCGATCCAAGCGGACATGCAGCCATATGTGGAACAAGCGTAGATGATGGTTGTGGCGGCATAGATGCGCTCCACAGCATTGAATTGCAACTGCGGCGAGGAAGACTGGATCCAATCGGCGCCAAGCAAGCGTATTATCAGTATTACCTGGCGCACCCTGGCGAGGACGCAGGCGCCTATCAGCCACTCCACCCAACCGAAGAATTCAACGGCATCATCTCGACCGGGTATGCGCAAGCTCAAGCGGAGTTGGGCGCAGGAAATCTTGGCGGGTTAGCACTGGAAGCGGCGACCACCAATGGCGTGATCTTCGAGG
>NZ_JADJAT010000026.1:0-12761 GCF_016704105.1 Candidatus Amarobacter glycogenicus
CGCTCCAGCTGGCCCATGCATTCGGCCACCGCATGGGGCGGCGGAGGGACAAAGTAGTCAGACCTGGCCGTGGGCCGCCAATCCAGTTTTGCGATCGGCGGAACTCGCCCGGCAGCTTGTCGTTGCCCCGGCCCCGAGCCAGGAGGATTTCGTGGACTTCGCGCAGCAGACGGTTGGAAAGGGGGGAAGCCTGACGCTGTGCGTTCCAGGCCGTGCTGCAGCGCGGCAACGTGGTTCGACACGTCCACCACATCATCGATAAGCACGCCCGGCGCGGCCTCCAACTTCCGAAGAGGAGCAGATCGAGAGCGACGACTGCGTGTGCCCTCGATTCTGGGGACGAGAGTACGGCTTCCTTACGCACATAGGCATAGAGGTGAAGAGCTTCAGATCCGGCAGCAGGGCAGATACGCTGTCCAGGCGACCGAGTGACAGCAAGCTTCTTCCAGGAGCCGCCGCTGCCGGCCGCTCAGGTCCAGGGGCGGGTCCGGCGGCAGTGGCTGCGGCAGGAAGGTTGCGCACCTGCTCGCCGCCGACCGCGGTGACTTCGTAGATCCTGTCACGCGCTGCTTCCCATTGCCAGCTCCTTATTCAGCATTGCTGATAGTAGCGTCTTATTCAGAGATATGGACCAAATACTGAATAAGCGATGCATGCCGGCGCAACCGTCGCTGCCATCCACGCCCCTGGCCACTGGCGGCGAAGAGTCTGCCGCGTGGCAAGCGTCCGGCTCCCAACGTTCACGAAACCCTCTTCGCCCGGCGTTCTATCAGATCGGGCGGGGTCTGGGCCTTCCGCTTCCGGCGCCTGAAACCCAGCGCCGTCCTTCCGACGGTCCAACCTGACGCAGGTTGCGGTGGCTGCCGTCCGCGGTCGTGGTCGCCATCGCTGCGCCGCCCCGCAACCCGCCGGCGTCCATCCTCAGACCTCGTCGGCACCCCCGTATGAGCAGCAAACACCGCTGCAGCAGCACCTCGTACCACTCCAGGGAGTATCACGATGACATTGGCCGCATCCCCGCCGCGCCGCCTTCCGTCGCCGCGCCTTTCAAGCCCCTGTTAGCCGCCTCCTGGTCTTCACCGTGTTGGCCCCGCCGGCCCCGGGTGGTCGACTCCGCTTCGCAGCTCCAGAGCCCTCGCCGCCGCCGCAGGTCACCGTCGACCTCTCTACAGCAGCAGCCTGCCCTTCCGCACCCCGCCGGCCACCTCGTAGACTGCTGAGAGCTGACTGGCCCTAAGTGGCCGCAACCCTGAGGGCGTGGGCGTGGGCGACGCCTGGCGTGGCCCAGGTGGGCTTCTATACCGGCGAAAAACCAGCATCCCGCCCGGCGACACCATCGCGCTTTCGCGGGCCAACGACAAGCCCCTGCACCCGACCTGGTGTCAGCTGGCAGCCAGTCGCCAGCCTGGTCGAGCTGCCCACCGTGTGGAGGCACGCCCCGCTCGGTGTAACCGCGCAGCCTGGCTCAGCGTTCAGGGCAGCCCCGCGGCCATCGAGAAGCAGGTTGTCGCCGAGCCAGCCTTCAAAGCCTTCACCGTGGACCTGGAGCGCGCAGCTCAGCGATCCCGACGCCGTCGCCAATGGCAGCCTGATCTAAGACCCTCGCCTCAGGGCGGTTGTTTCATGCTGGCCCTGGCCACCGTGGACGCCCAGATCACCCCTCGGCGCGTCGGTTCTGCGCGGGCGCGTGACCGCCGGCTGGGAGGTCAAGGCGCGCTTTCACCGTCACCGCCGCCGGCGGATCGCCCGTGAAGATCGGGCCCGTCACCGCCCGGGGCGACGGCAGCTTCTCACGTCCCTCCAGCCCCAGCCGGCCCATCGCCGTGGGCTACCAACGTGACCTCAGAGCCACGGGAGGCGGCCAGCACATCAACTGGTTCTCCCACCACATCACCAGTCACGACATCACCGGTCACCTTGACCGCAGCAGCGACCTCGCGACCGGCACTGCCCCGCCGGCGAAGCCGTCATCCTCAGCGCCGAGGACATGGGACGGCCGGCAGGAAGTGTTCCGCGCCAACGCCGACGGCGCCGGCGCCTTCAGCGTCGCCATGGCCCTGCGTAGACCTACCTGTTTTGGGCCTCCAGGCAAATGCCTCATCCCAGCTCGAGCAACGGCCAGCGCGGGTCGTCTGGCCGCGCGCCCGGTGCGCGTGGTGGATCTGCCCATCAGCCAGGTTCCCGCCGAGCCCGGCCGGATGCTCACCTTCCACTTCCTGCGCAGTGCCGCTGGCGCCATCAAGGCCCAAAGCCCTACCCAGGCCGATGACCAGCGGGCCGCTACCAGCTCTTCTATTTCTTCGGCGCGCCGGGGTCCGTCCTCTAGGCGCGCGACAGCTTCCAGATCGCGTTTGCCGACAACCTCGGCGATCCTCCTCCGCTGCGTGTGCTCGAGCTGACCGCCGTCAGCGACGTGGACAGTGACGTCGTCGCAGGCCGCGGCGCCGCCGACAGCGTCGTGACCGCGCGCGTCGATGGCGCGGGCGCTCCGGAAGCGCTTCACCGCCACCGCGCCGACAGCGGCGGCGCCTACCGCGCCGCCATGGCCGGCCAGATGGACCCTGGCGCCCCGCGAACGGCGCTGCGACTGCCGCCGGCGGCAGTAACGCCGAGTTCACCACCCTGGGCGGCCGTGCAGCTCAACGTCAGCGGGGGCAGCACCATCCAGGGCAACTCGTCTTTGGCAACGGCCTCACCGGCACGCACGGTCTACGCCGAACTGTACGCGCCCGGACGGCAAGCCCCAACGCAGCGGCACGGCCGTGTCTTCTCTTTGGCGGCGATTACGTCTTCATCCTCCCCGGCGGCTCGGGCTCCGCCCGCAGTTCCTCCTTCATGCAGTTGGCCGATGTCACCGGCACGCCCATAGAGATGCAGGTCGGGCGACAAGCCGCTCGCGGTCAGTGTATGCCGAGGTGATCGAGCCACCATACCGCCGCTGGACAGCGTAGTTTTCGTGCGGAGCGATCGCGTATCACTGGCCGCACCGCGCCTGGCTACCCGCGTGACCTGAGCGTGGCCAGCGATTCACCGCCGTACTTCGACATGACGGTGGAGACCCGCTCCGATGCTTCCGGCAACTTCAGCCACGACTTCAGCGTGCGTGGCAAGCGCAACATCCGGCCACGGCGACTTCATCTGCATCAGCGCCGGATATCGGCGGGCATAACGTCAGCGATGTGTCTCCATCGCTCCCCGGTCTCTTGATGGACCTGACCGTGCCGTGCTCCTGGGCTCCATCGCCCTTCCAACCTGATGACCGTCACTCCTCAAGCGCGGTTAGCACCCCTTTCGCGCCAGAACACGAGAGCACCGACGCCAACGGCGCCATGTTCGCGCAGTTCGCCGATGACGGCGGCGCGCCCTGCGCCTGCACCGTGGCGCGATGTGGTCACCGTGACCGCCTCCGACCCCACCCAGGATCCGCTCAGCCTCACCGTGCCCGACCTGTCCTCTTCAGTTGGGACTCCAGCCGCCGACACCGTCTCTCCGGCTCGGCGCTCCGCCCAGGCCTCTTCCGGGGCTGACCCTCTTCGCCAGCCTGATCTACCCCGTGGCCGGTACCTTTGGCATCTCCCACGATGCTCCAGCGTGGAGGCCGGCAACCGCTTCAACAGCACCGAGTTCGTGCCCTCCATCGACGTTCGGCCCGGCAGCCGCTTCACCCTTCAGCCCGCCCGCCCCAGGGGCATTACGTCGTGCGCTCGCGCATCAGCCCATCTCAACGCCCAGCATAGTAAGGGGGCTCAACGCTCGTGCGGCTTTCGGCAATACCTACGAGCCGGTGGGCGTGAAAGCCCGAGGCCGGCGGCCGTTAACCGGCGGCTGCCGCGGCCGAGATGGCCCTACGACGGCTTCTTCGGCCGCCTGCTGCTGGACGCCGCTGAGAAAACCGTGAAGACCGCCGCCGGCCAGCGCGAGAGAGCGCTCAGCTGGGCGGGCCCTCGGCGGCCATCGACCTGCCGGTTCGACCCGAACGTCGACCGGGAACACGCAGGTCACCGGCAAGGGGCCCCGCCCGGCGGCACCTACCATGCAGCGCCGGCCCAGCTTCCCGCCGCGCAGCGCCCGCAAGGCATCCTCAACTTCGGCGGCGGCTTCTTCGCCTTCGACGATCAGATTGAGGCCGACGGCAGCTTCGACACTTCCTGCCCGGCGGCGCTGGCGCCCGGCTCGGCGGAGATCGCCTTCTACGCCCCTGACGGTCAGCGCTACTTCCGCCAAAGTCACCGGGCCCTGGCGCGCATCTACATCCACAGCGATCCGCGACCGGCCACGCCAACCCCCGGACGACGCCACGGTCATCCTGGCGGGCGCCGCCGGCCAGAGCGCTCCCGCGCCACGGCCGCGGCCACCCGCGACGGGGCTTCGGCCTGCGCCTGCCGGAGAGCGTCCGGGCCTGAGCGCATCGAGGCCGGCGACATCGTGGGTTCTGGAGGCCGGCGGCCAGAGTGCCGGTATCACGGTGGAGCCCCTGTCCTTCGATTCGGTCGGAGGGCGCGGCCATTTTCGGTCAGGCCCCTGCCAACCGGGTCTGTCCAGCTGCGCCTGCGGCTGAAGTCGGGCGCCACCTCAGCATCCCCGACAGTCCTACGCCGGCGGCCGCTTCAGCTTCAAGGTCAGGTCGGTGGCCACCACCTCGCCCACCGTTCCGCTCAGCTGGCTGTAGATGCCCGTCAGCTGGTCCGGCGATGGGGCGAAGAAGTAGCGCTCGGCGTCGCCGGCGATGGCCACCAGCAGCTCGGTGACCACGTCGTCGCCCAGGCCCACCACGTACACCAGGCCCCCCATGCAGATCCGTCACACGTCCGTCATGGTCGACGACCAGGCCAAGGCCTTGCAGTTCTACACGTCGGTGCTGGGTTTCGTTCCCCATACCGACATCGACATGGGCGCGTTCCGCTGGCTTACCGTGAGCTCGCCCGAAGGCGCTGAAGGCGTCGAGCTCGTGCTCGAGCCCATGGGCTTCGAGCCCGCGCGGGGCTTCCAGAAGGCCCTGTTTGACGCCGGCATCCCCGCCACTGTCTTCATCACCGGCGACATGGATGCCGAGGTGCGGCGCCTCAAGGCCCTGGGCGTGGTCTTCCGCGGCGAGCCCGCGAACGCCGGCCCCATCATCACCGCCGTGTTCGAGGACAGCTGCGGCAACCTCATCAACCTCGTGCAGCCCTTGGTGTAGGGGGCTGCCGACGGGCCGACCGGCTGGCCCTTGCGTTACAACGGTTCGGTCCCCTCGTTGAGGATGGCCAGGTAGTCGCGGTAGACGAAGACGCGGTTGCGTTTCTGCCCCGTCAGCTCCTGGGCGATGTCCATCCCGATGAGCACGCTCATGCCGGCGGTCGCCGCCGGGAAGGAGATCCCCGTGCGTCGGCAGACCTCGGTCAGGGTGGTCAGCGGGCGGCCACGCAGCAGGTCGTGGACCCGCAACGCCGACCCGCTCGACCGTCCCCGAGCCTCGATGGCCCGCCGATCCGCGTCGATGCGGGCCACCAGCCGGCGGGCCGTTTTCACCGCCCCGTCCGCTGTTTCTCGCACGCCGGTGAGGAAGAAGTCGATCCAGGCCTCCCAGTCACCGTCACTGCGGACCCGGTCCAGCAGGCGGTAGTACTCGGCGCGATGGCGTTTGAAATGCAGGCTGAGGTAGAGCAGCGGCTCGGACAGAACGCCCGTGTGGTAGAGGTAGAGCGTCATCAGCAGCCGACCCAGGCGACCGTTGCCGTCCAGAAAGGGGTGGATGGTCTCGAATTGCAGATGCGCCAGACCCGTCCGGATAAGCACCGGCAGAGCCGTGGGACCGTCATCATGAAGGAAACGCTCCAGCTGGCCCATGCATTCGGCCACCGCATGGGGCGGCGGAGGGACAAAGTGGGCCAGACCCGGCCGTGGGCCGCCGATCCAGTTTTGCGATCGGCGGAACTCGCCCGGCAGCTTGTCGTTGCCCCGGCCCCGAGCCAGGAGGATTTCGTGGACTTCGCGCAGCAGACGGTTGGAAAAGGGGAAGCCTGACGCCAGGCGTTCCAGGCCGTGCTGCAGCGCGGCAACGTAGTTCGACACGTCCACCACATCATCGATGGGCACGCCTGGCGCGGCCTCCAACTCGAAGAGGAGCAGATCGGAGAGCGACGACTGCGTGCCCTCGATCTGGGACGAGAGGACGGCTTCCTTACGCACATAGGCATAGAGGAAGAGCTGGGGATCCGGCAGCAGGGTAGATACGCTGTCCAGGCGACCGAGTGACAGCAAAGCTTCTTCCAGGAGCCGCTGCCGCCGGCCGCTCAGGTCCAGGGGCGGGTCCGGCGGCAGTGGCCGCGGCAGGAAGGCGCGCACCTGCTCGCCGCCGACCGCGGTGACTTCGTAGGATCCTGTCACGCGCTGCTTCCCCATTGCCAGCTCCTTATTCAGCATTGCTGGATAGTAGCATGTCTTATTCAGAGATATGGACCAAATACTGAATAAGCGATGGGCGCCGGCGCAATCCGTCGCTGCCATCCACGCCCCCGTCCACCGGCGGCGCGCCTGCCGCGGCGTCCGGCTCCCAACGTTCACGAAACCCCTTCGCCCGGCGTTCTATCTGTGATCGGGCGGGGTCTGGGTCTTCCCGCTTCCGGCGCCTGAAACCCAGCCGTCCTTCCGACGGTCCAACCTGACGCAGGTTGCGGTGGCTGCCGTCCGCGGTCGTGGCCGCCATCGCCGCGCCGCCCCGCAACCCGCCGGCGTCCATCCTCGTAGGACCCCGTCGGCACCCCCGTATGAGCAGCAAACACCGCTGCAGCAGCACCCGTACCACCCAGGGAGATCACGATGACATTGGCCGCATCCCCGCCGCGCCGCCTATCGCCGCGCCTTCTGCCCCTGCTCGCCGCCCTCCTGGCCCTCACCGTGCTGGCCCCCGCCGGCCCTGGTGGCCGACCCGCCGCGCAGGCCCAGAGCCCCGCGCCGCCGCAGGTCACCGTCAACCTCTACAGCAGCAGCCTGCTCTTCCGCACCCTGCCGGCCACCCTCGTGACCGCCGAGCTGACCGGCCCCAAGGGCCGCAAGGCCGAGGGCGTAGGCGTGGGCGACGCCCAGGGCGTGGCCCAGGTGGGCTTTTATACCGGTGAGACCAGCATCCTGCCCGGCGACACCATCGTGCTTTCGCGGGCCAACGACAAGCCCCTGCACCTGACCGTGCCGCAGCTGGCCGCCAGCCTCGTCGAGCTGCCCACCGTGGAGGGCATCGCCCCGCCCGGTGTAACCGCGCAGCTCAGCCTGAAGGTTCAGGGCAGCCCCGCGGCCATCGAGAAGCAGGTCGTCGCCGACAGCCAGGGCGCCTTCACCGTGGACCTGAGCGCGCAGCTCAGCGATCCCGACGCCGTCGCCACCGGCAGCCTGACCTATGACTCGCCCGAGGGCGGCCGTTTCGTGCTGGCCCTGGCCACCGTGGACGCCCAGATCACCCTCGGCGCGCCGGCCCTGCGCGGGCGCGTGACCGCCGGCTGGGAGGTCAGCGCCACCGTCACCGCCGCCGGCGGATCGCCCGTGAAGATCGGGCCCGTCACCGCCGGTGGCGACGGCAGCTTCCTCATGTCCCTCCAGCCCTTGGGCCGGCCCATCGCCGTGGGCGACAACGTGGACCTCAGAGCCACGGGAGGCGGCCAGCACATCAACTGGTTCTCCCACCACATCAACCAGGTCAAGGACATCACCGTCACCTTGGACCGCAGCAGCGACCTCGCGACCGGCACCGCCCCCCGCCGGCGAAGCCGTCATCCTCAGCGCCGAGGACATGGACGGCCGGCAGGAGCTGTTCCGCGCCACCGCCGACGGCGCCGGCGCCTTCAGCGTCGCCATGGCCCCCCGCGTAGACCTGGGCTCCGGCTGGCGCGTGCGCGCCGCCTATCCCAGCTCGAGCAACGTCAGCGTGGGCCGTCTGGCCGTGCTGCCCCGGGTGCGCGTGGGCGTGGACCTGCCCATCAGCCAGGGCCTGGCCGAGCCCGGCCGGATGCTCACCGTCACCCTGCGCAGCGCCGCCGGCGCCATCAAGGCCCAAAGCCCCACCCAGGCCGATGACCAGGGCCGCTACCAGCTCTATTTCTTCGGCGCGCCGGGGTCCGTCCCTCAGGCCGGCGACAGCCTGGAGATCGCGTTTGCCGACAACCTCGGCGATCCCTTGCTGCTGCGCGTGCCCGAGCTGACCGCCGTCAGCGATGTGGACGGTGACGCCGTCGGCGGCCGCGCGCCGGCCGACAGCGTCGTGACCGTGCGCGTCGATGGCGCGGGCGGCCCGAAGCGCTTCACCGCCACCGCCGACAGCGGCGGCGCCTACCGCGCCGCCCTGGCCGGCCAGCTGGACCTCAAGCGCCCCGCCAACGGCGCCGTGACCGTCGCCGGCGGCAGCAACGCCGAGTTCACCACCTCCTGGGCGGCCGTGCAGCTCAACGTCAGCGTGGGCAGCACCATCCAGGGCAACTTCGTCTTCGGCAACGGCCCCGCCTGGCGCACGGTCTACGCCGAACTGCAGGCGCCCGACGGCAAGGTCGTGGGCATCGGCAACGGCCAGGTCTTCGGCGGCGACGGCGTCTTCTTCATCCCCGGCGGCTCGGGCTCCGGCCCGCAGTTCTTCATGCAGCTGGCCGATGTCACCGGCACGCCCATAGAGATGCAGACCGGCGACAAGCTGCAGGTGACCGTGGGCGCCGAGCTGCTGACCCTCACGGTGCCGCCCCTGGACAGCGTGGCCTTCGTGCAGAGCGACCGCATCACCGGCCGCACCGCGCCCGACACCCGCGTGACCCTGAGCGTGGCCGATTCGCCGCTGTACTTCGACATGACGGTGGAGACCCGCTCCGATGCCGCCGGCAACTTCAGCCATGACTTCAGCGGCAAGCGCAACATCCGGCACGGCGACTTCATCCAGATCAGCGCCGATATCGGCGGGCATAACGTCAGCGATGTCTCCATCGCCCCCGGCCTCTTGATGGACCTGGACCAGGCCGTGCTCCTGGGCTCCATCGCCCCCAACCTGGACGTGACCGTCACCCTCAAGCGCGGCGCCAGCACCCTCTCGCGCCAGAACACGAGCACCGACGCCAACGGCGCCATGTTCGCGCAGTTCGCCGATGACGGCGGTGCGCCCCTGCGCCTGCAGGTGGGCGATGTGGTCACCGTGACCGCCTCCGACCCCACCCAGGATCCGCTCAGCCTCACCGTGCCCGACCTGTCCTTCAGTTGGGACCTAGCCGCCGACACCGTCTCCGGCTCGGCGCCCGCCCAGGGTCAGCTGACCCTCTTCGCCAGCCTGATCTACCCCGTGGCCGGTACCTTGGGCATCTCCCAGGGCTGGCCCAGCGTGGAGGCCGGCAACCGCTTCAGCACCGAGTTCGTGCCCTCCATCGACGTTCGGCCCGGCAGCCGCTTCACCCTCTTGTACCGCCCGCCCCAGGGGCATTACGTCGTGCGCTCGCGCACCGTGCCCATCCTCAACGCCCAGCATAGCGGGCCCAACGCCTGCGGCTTCGGCACACCCTACGAGCCGGTGAGCGTGAAGCTCGAGGCCGGCGGCGCGCAGCTGGCGGCCGCCGCGGCCGAGATGGCCCCCTACGACGGCTTCTTCGGCCGCCTGCTGCTGGACGCCGCCGAGAAGGCCGTGAAGACCGCCGCCGGCCAGCGCGAGAGCGCTCAGCTGGGCGGGCCCTCGGCGGCCATCGACCTGCCGGTCTTCGACCTGAACGTCGACTGGAACACGCAGCAGGTCACCGGCAAGGGCCCCGCCGGCGGCACCTACTACGTGCAGCCGGCCCAGCCCTGCGCCGCGCAGCGCCCGCAAGGCATCCTCAACTTCGGCGGCGGCTTCTTCGCCTTCGACGATCAGACGGAGGCCGACGGCAGCTTCGACACCTTCCTGCCCGGCGGCGCCGCGCCCGGCTCGGGCGTGGAGATCGCCTTCTACGCCCCCGACGGTCAGCGCTATTTCCGCCAGGCCTACCGGGCCCTGGCGCGCATCTACATCCATACCGACCGGGTGACCGGCCAGGCCAACCCCCTGGACGACGCCACGGTCATCCTGAAGGGCGCCGCCGGCCAGGAGCGCTCCCGCGCCACGGCCGCGGCCAACGGCGACGGGGCCTTCGGCCTGCGCCTGCCGGAGAGCGCGTCCGGGCCCGAGCGCATCGAGGCCGGCGACATCGTGACCCTGGAGGCCGGCGGCCAGAGCGCCGAGATCACGGTGGAGCCCCTGTCCTTCGACTGGTCGGAGGGCGCGGCCATCTTCGGTCAGGCCCCGGCCAACCGGCCCGTGCAGCTGCGCCTCAGGCTGAAGTCGGGCGCCACCTACAGCATCCCGCGCCAGTCCGATGCCGGCGGCCGCTTCAGCTTCAAGGACGACGAGGTGCCCGTGCGCGGCGGCTGGACCCTGGCCGACGTGGCGGCGGTCCGCCTGGAGCTGACCACGCCCAGCGGCCACCTGATCATCGACCAGACCCCCAGCTGGACCAACCCGCCCACCCAACAGCAGCCCGTCATCTACCTGCCGGCAGCCTTCCGCGGCGCCTCGCCGCGGGGGACGGCGGCGCAGGCGGCAGATGGCAGGGTGCGGCGCGCAAGCGGCGCGGCGTGGCGGCCGGTGCCGGCGCCGCGAACGGACGCCGGCGAGCGCTCGGTGCTGTCCGCGGAACGCAAGGCGACCTGGCGCTCGTTCCTGGGATCGCCGACCTTCCTGCCCACCGGCGGTCGGCATCATACCCTACCGCTGCCGGCACCGGTCGCGGTGCGAATGACCTTGCGCGACGAGGACTGAACGGAGCGCTTTGGCGCGACGAGGACGATGACTCGAGACCGGGGGCTCCGCAAGGAGTCCCCGGTTTGGCGTCAGGGCCGGGCGAGGGCTGTGTCGGGTGTGGACCTGCGAGCCGATCCACCAGAGACTGAAACTCGTACGTATAGATACGTAAAATCGTGATGGAGGTGTTGCCCCATGCACAAGAAGCTCACCATCACCGTCGATGCCGAGGTCTACGACGGGCTCTACCGCACCGTCGGTGCGGGGCGAATCAGCCATTTCATCGAGGAGTTGGTTCGCCCCTACGTCGTCGATCTGGATCTGGACAAAGGCTACGCCCAGATGGCTGCGGACGAAGCGCGGGAACGCGAGGCGCTGGAATGGTCGGACTCCCTTGTCGGGGGAACCCTTGATGAAACGTGGTAAGGGCGGGTTGACCGTCCCCTACCGACACGGCAAGCTCACCGCGATCCGCCGATAGATCGCCGCCAGGTCCTCGCCTCGCGGGGCCAGGTAGGCGTAGCTGCTGTCGCGGGCCAGGGCGCCCAGGAAGGCGCCGTCGGCATCGGTGCCCAGGCCCACCGTGAACAGCGAGACATCCGAGGCCCGCGCCAGGGCGGCCAGCTGCAGGGCGCGCGCCTCGGTGCCTTCGCTGGGTCGGCCGTCCGTCAACAGCACCACCGCGCGGCGCGAGCCTTCGCGGCCGCGGGATTCCAGCTCGCCCAGAGACTTCTCCAGGCCCAGGTCGATGCGCGTGCCCGGGCTCAGCACCAACTGGTCCAGGCGGCGGCTGACCGCCTCGAAATCCTGGGTGATCACGTATTCGCGCCGCGCCTGGCCATCGAAGCTCACCAGGCCCACCCGGTCGGTACGCGGCTCCATCTCCGCCAGCAGGCCGCGCGCCGCGGCCACCGCCGCCGCCAGCTTGGCGCCCTGCATCGAGGAGGAGCTGTCCAGGGCCAACACCAGATCCACGCCCACCTGGCGCTTGATCAGGCAGGCCTCCTTCAGGACCACCGGCAGGTAGACCCGGCCCGGCACGGGCGGCGGCGTGGGTGAGGCCGGGCCCAGCACCAGCACCTGGGGCACGGCAAAGTCGAAGCTGTAGCGCCGGCCGTCCGCGGTGTAGCTGGCCGTGGCCAGGCGGTTGGTGGGCAGGCGACCGGTGCGCTGCGGCGTCACCCTGAGGCTGAAGCGCAGCCCCCCCGCCGGTGCCACCGGCAGCTGCCAGGTCACCGACCCCGCGTCCTGGGCCGCGGGCGGCGGCTGGATCGAAGCTGGTTCCAGGCGCATGTCCGCGCCCATCTCGTCGCGCAAGGTCAGGTCGGTGGCCACCACCTCGCCCACCGTTCCGCTGAGCTGGCTGTAGATGCCCGTCAGCTGGTCCGGCGAAGGGGCGAAGAAGTAGCGCTCGGCGTCGCCGGCGATGGCCACCAGCAGCTCGGTGACCACGTCGTCGCCCAGGCCCACCACGTACACCAGGCCCCCATGCAGATCCGTCACACGTCCGTCATGGTCGACGTCGCCACCGGCAGCCTGACCTATGACTCGCCCGAGGGGCGGCCGTTTCGTGCTGGCCCTGGGCTCCGTCGACGCCCAGATCACCCTCGGCGCGCCGGCCCTGCGCGGGCGGGCGACCGCCGGCTGGGAGCTGAGCGCCACCATCACCGCCGCCGGCGGATCGCCCGTGAAGTCGGGCCCGTCACCGCCGGTGGCGACGGCAGCTTCCTCATGTCCCTCCAGCCCCTGGGCCGGCCCATCGCCGTGGGCGGCAACGTGGACCTCAGAGCCACGGGAGGCGGCCACACATCAACTGGTTCTCCACCACATCAACCAGGTCAAGGACATCACCGTCACCTTGGACCGCAGCAGCGACCTCGCGACCGGCACCGCCCCCGCCGGCGAAGCCGTCATCCTCAACGCCGAGGACATGGACGGCCGGCAGGAGCTGTTCCGCGCCACCGCCGACGGCGCCGGCGCCTTCAGCGTCGCCATGGCCCCCGCG
>NZ_JADJAT010000027.1:0-4617 GCF_016704105.1 Candidatus Amarobacter glycogenicus
CCAGGCTCGTCCGGTCAGGCTCTGCTGGGGGGCCGCTGCCCAACATTCCGTGCAGCCGACCGGGGAGGATCTGGGCCGGTTGACGGTGTTGGTAGCCCCGGCGGCTGACGGTTAGCGTTGGGCGGCTGGCTGAGAATTTTTATGATAGAAGGATACATTTTATGGATGATTACTTGAATTCAAATCGGCATCTGTGGAATAAGTGGACACCTTTACATGAACAGTCACTCGCTTACAAGGTGGCAGAATTCAAATCTGGCGGTAGCACACTCCGACCAGTAGAGCATAATGAACTGAAAAATGTTGCAGGCAAGACATTGCTCCATTTGCAATGTCACTTTGGACTTGACACACTCTCTTGGGCGCGTGAAGGTGCTGATGTAGTTGGGGTAGATTTATCCGATGAATCTATTAACTTGGCACGCTCTTTGAGTTCTGAACTTGACATCCCCGCTACTTTTATCTGTTCTGAACTGCTAGACTTGCCCAATGTACTTACAAGACAATTCGACATCGTCTTTACTTCGTATGGAGTGCTTAATTGGCTCAGCGACCTAAAAGGCTGGGCAGATGTCATTGCCCACTTTCTCAAGCCAGACGGCATATTTTATATTGTCGAATTTCATCCCTTCTCCAATATATTTGACTCAGATTCACCTGAACTTAAAGTAGCAAACCAGTATTTCTTCTCAGAAGAACCTTTTCGTTTCGAAATGCAAGGCTCTTATGCCGCCGAAACTAATGAGACAGTTTATGGTTACAACTGGAAGCACAGTCTCAGTGATATTTTCAATGCACTCATTGGCGCAGGGTTACAAATAGAATCTTTCAATGAATTTCCTTTTACATTGCGTGAAAGAATTTCTGGCATGGTACAAGGCGAAGATGACTTATGGCGATTGACGAAACAAAATGGAATGGTCCCCCTTTTGTTTTCGCTCCAAGCGCGAAAGGCAAACTGAAAAACCTGTAATAAAATTGCCCCAAGAATCGCCGCCCAACAAAGCGTGCACCTGACGTGTGGGATTCTGCGGCATTTTCAAGCATTTTTCTGGCTTCGGGTTTTTCCTGCTCCCAAGCAGAGTCCACGCCCGCCCACACGCAGGTAACGCAAACCGTTGGGCGGCTCTGCCGCTAGATAGTCGCGTTTGCCCAACTTATGCTGGTGGAGATTCATTGATGGTCAAGACGACACCCAAAAGCGTAACGTTTTTTCGTCCTCTCAGGCGTTGCGGCACTTGTACTCAAGAGGCATTACTCTGGACCTTTTGTGGAGATTATCCACAGCTACAGTGGCAACGTCTCGGCCTCGTTCGCTGTATACTTTGTGGTTAGGATTTTGACCTCTGGCTGGAGGTATGGAAGGTCAGTAACCGCCGGCATTGCTCTTCTGGTCGTAGAATTTTTTGAGGTTACGAATGGATTCGGTGTAATGACAAACGTGTACGATTCAGTCGACTTTGTGGCCAATGCAGTGGGGGTAGTGCTTGCACTGGCGCTTGACACTCTGGTAGGGTCAAGATGGCGGAACGAACTAGACCGAGGTTCACAATAACGCTGTCTGAGGGTGGTGCTGGTGTTGGAGTAGGAAGACGCAATTTCAGACGCTACACAGTGCCGCCTAACACTGCATACTCAGAAACGGTCCAAGGCGCGGGCGGCAAGGGGTGTCGAAGTGACTGAAGAAGGTGCGCAAAAGGTGTAGATCGCGGGCTGCGGCGGCAAAGAGAGGGCGTGTTCGAACAAAAACGGGTGTTTTGTGGGCGCGCAGAGATGAACCGTGCTGGATGGAACGCAGTTCAAGGGGACAGCCAGGTAGGTCTGATCGGTCTCGTGTCAGGCCGCTTGCGGGTGAGTGCGTAAACCGAGCCTGGCGGCTTTGCGTTGCGGGTTCTTCTCCACGCCACGGAACTGTTCGTAGACGTGGGTGGATTCCATAGCGACTGTGCCGATCTGGCAGCGATCCTCCTTGTTGATTGACATAGTAACGATAGATTGACAGGCGAGCCCCTCATCGGGGTTCGGCATCTGTGTGGTGTACACAGGCGCCTACCACCAGTGTGGGATTCACTCGTGACCGAGAATCAGGGTGCAGCGCGGATTCTTGCATACCAATGAGTGTTACGATTGTAGCTTCTCGCCTGACCATGGTCATTATACACGATGTCCCGTTTCTGCCGTAGGGATTGTGATGAACAAAGGCGTAGCCGACCACGCCCCAGCCTGCGCCGGTTGAGCGTTACGGCTGACCATTGTCACTTGTGTTGGTGGACGGCGACTGACGCCGAGGGCGCTGGGCGGCTCCTTTTGCAAAGAGAAACTGTGTTAAGCATGAACAAAATCTGCGAAATACCTTAACCTCACATTTAGCGATAAGCAACCGATTAGAGATAATATAATGAAAAATAATTCTGCAATACCTTCTGTCCCACAAGCAACCCCGAAGACATCCAAGCTATCACCGAAGCCAGTCCCATTACGTTGAAGGCTGTTCACTGCTAATGCAAGAACAAATGCGGCGCAGTTTGCATCCTCAACTCTTGTGAAACGTGCAATTTGGCGACCTGCAAACGGTACCCGGCAACCAAGTGAATTTTCACGATGCCGAGTCAATGGTTCGGTATTACTCGTGATGGAGGCGGCAGTGCCTTGCCAGAGTCTGAGAAAGCATTTGAAATCGTAGTTCTTGATGTCTTCCGTGATATTGCAACCGTAAAAATTTACTTCATATCCATACATGGATTATTCCATCGTCAAGATCAATGATCGCCAGTCTATCTTAAACTGTCTATATGAAGTGCGGGTTGGAGAGCAAATATTTGTATAGTTTCTTGAACGTGATGAAGGCGTCAGCCAATAACCCCTTGATAAGACCAAAAGACCGCCCAACAAAGCATGCACCTGATGCTGGGAGTCTGCGCCATTTTCAAGCATTTTTTTACGCTGGTAGTTTTTTCTGTTTGGACGGCGCTCCGCCGCCCCAGCGCAGGTAACGCAAACCGTTGGGCGAAGCTCCTCACGAGTCAGAGAAGGTGAGATAAGGATCTGAAATTAAATGAACAGCAAAACAATCATCAGTATCACGGTTCTTATATTGGGCACACTAGTCTCACGAGCCTTATTTCCTGGGCCAGATTTCAACGCCCTCAACGCCCACTCTCAAACCAACAGCACCCTTTACCTCGCTTATTCCAATAAACACCCCTGCCCCTCGCCAACACCAACTAAGGCAGCAGCGGTTGAACTTGTTCAAAGCATTACGGCGGGGCCCCTGACTCGCCCTCGCCTGCCCACAGATCTGTTTCGATGGGCAAGGAAACTTCTATGTAATAGACAGCTACAACCAGCGCATTGTCAAATTCGACCCGGACGGCAATTTCCTCACCACATGGGGCAATGAAGGAACAGAGGCAGGCCAATTCGACTTCCTGGATGGCGTAGATGGGTACGGAGGTGTGGCCGCCGATTCCCAGGGAAATGTTTACGTCGCGGATACCTTGAACTACCGCATACAGAAGTTCACCAGTGACGGTCAGTTCCTCAACCAATGGGGGAGTCATGGCACGGAGGATGGGCAATTCCTGTACCCTGAGGGGTTGCTCATCGATGCGCAGGGAAATCTTTACGTCGGCGACGAAGAACGATCGGATATTCAGAAATTTGACAAATACAGGCCAGTTCCTGCTCAAATGGGGCAGTAAAGAGGCCCAGGCTGATGGGCAGTTCGCTTATCCAACTCATCCGGCTATAGATGGAGATTCTTAAGATCACATTGCGGACAACCGCAACGACCGTATTCAGAATGATAACGGAGGTCATTTCCACTCAGGGCAAAGCGGCCGGCATAGGTGATGGGGAGTTCCAGCCGTCCACACGGCGTGGCAGTGACCCGAACGGCAATGTTATGTGATCGAATACAAGGGCGACCGTATTCAGAAATTCGATCGGAGGGACACTTTATACTGGGGGGTGACTGACAGCGGCGATGGCGAGTTGGAATTGCGGAGCCGAGTAATCTCTGGTTCACCCAGACGGAAGGATTTACGTTGTTGATTATCTTAACAATCGTATCCAGGTATTTCGGGAGAGCAGCACCTTAGCCCTGTTTTCGACATAGAACAGATGTGCCATGCAACAGCTTGTGGTCATTGGCAAATCGAACACAACCTGTAGGAACAGCCCTGTTTTCGCCAAACGTTCTGCACGGCATGTGCGAAGTGCCTGACGACCTACTACCCATTGGGGTGTCGAAAACAGGCTTAGCAATGAGCCGTTATTGAGAATTGATCCTACGCGCCCAACCCCCGGTTCCAGCGGGTGCGCTTCGCGCCTGCGGCGCTCGCGTCCCTTCGGCCTGGCGGCCTCAGCGCCGCTGAACCGGAACGTTGGGCTACTTGGACATCAGCAAAACATATTCCCATTCTCCCCAACAAGTGGCTGTACCCAAGCATGAAGATCTATCTCGATACGTGCAGCCTGCAACGCCCACTCGACAACAAGACTCAACTTCGCGTCTTACTTGAGTCTGAAGCCGTTCTGGGGATCTTGGCGTTGCGTGACTAGGAGAGCATTGAGTTGCTGTCCTAGGAAGCGTTGGTGTTCGAGATCGAACGGAAC